>NZ_JAAHHG010000048.1:0-31908 GCF_010692555.1 Okeania sp. SIO3B5
CAACGACAAAAAACAACTTTTAGGAGTACACAAGTTAGTCAATTTGTCAAATCAGTAAAACCAACAAAATGCTCGTAAGCTTTTGATAATAGGCATTATCCACTTTTGTAAAGAATTTTGCTTATAAAGCATAGCTCTTTTAGGGAGAGGTAATTATCAATTATCCATTATCAATTATCCATTATCCATTAATGAACTGGTCTAAGTTTTAGACTCTTGAGCTGTTAGGGCCCTTTGCTTCAACTGCTATAGGACTTTTATTTGCGAGGACAGGGTTTAACTAGCTATTAGCTTTTAGCATTTCCGTACCGGAATGCTCCGCAAACAGCTAGCCTCTTGCAGAAGAACTGCGTTAACAGCTTTTAGCAGCTCTGGTTTAAATCCCTGGTTTCTATAAACTGGAAGGTTTAAGAGGTCTTCAAATATAAGAT
The DNA here is from genome assembly GCF_010692555.1 of Okeania sp. SIO3B5. Taxonomy (GTDB): domain Bacteria; phylum Cyanobacteriota; class Cyanobacteriia; order Cyanobacteriales; family Microcoleaceae; genus Okeania. The sequence goes on from NZ_JAAHHG010000048.1 coordinate 432, forward strand.
AAGAAATTCCCAGGGGCATTTATTGCCGTTTGCGTAGCATTCCGTAGGATGGGAATAGTGAGCTGTGCCGAGAGCGCCAGTATTGGTTAATCCAATATCAAGATATTAAGCTGTCACGATTTTCTACAGTTTAGTTCGTACGGTTTAAATCCTCTTTGAAATGTTTACTACTGACTGCTGACCGCTTTTTTAAATTAAGACTTTCTCTTCAGAAAATGAAAAACTTTAGTTACTAATAAAAAATTGCTTTTGGTAACTAAAAATAATATTTTATCAACACGTTAGCAGAAGACCCGCACCATAATATGCAGATTTGGTGTCGGGATGAATGCTCACAAATTTTTGTGCTTTAATAACATAAAAGACGCTATGCTGTAAATATTTAGTGTTAAAAAAAAAGGTCGAAAAAATTGAAAGCTAGATATAAATATCGCATCTACCCTAATCATGTCCAAATTCAGAAGTTAAGTCAATTATTTGGATGTTGTAGATATGTTTGGAATCAATCATTAGCACATTGTAATCAACTGTATGCCGATGGTATTAAAAAGCCTTCATATACTGATTTAACTAAACAATTCATCACACAAGCTAAAAGAGAGTTGCTGTGGTTAAAAGAGGTAGCCTCTACTCCATTACAACAATCATTAAAAGACTTAGACCAAGCATATAAAAACTTTTTTAATAGTTGTACTGGTAAAAGGAAAGGGATTAAGGTTAAACCTCCTAAATTTAAAAGTAGAAAGTCAAAACAAACAGCAAGATTTGTAGGAGCCAACTATCAGATTAACCAAGATAAAATCTATCTACCAAAAGTAGGTAAGATTAAAATCGTCTGGTCAAGACCATTAGCTAGTCAGCCTACATCTGTAACTATTATTAGAGATTCAGCTAATAGATATTTTGCTAGTTTTGTAGTAGAAACTTGTGCAGAACATTTACCAAAGTCTAATAACTCAATAGGAATAGATTTAGGTATTAGTACCTTTGCTACACTATCAACTGGTGAAAAGATTAAAGCGTCATTACCCTTGAAAAAGAATCTTAAGAAATTAGCAAAGTTTCAACGCAAATTATCTCGTGCTGAAGTGGGTAGTAAACGTCGTGAGAAAGCCAGACTAAAAGTAGCTAAACTTCATGCAAAAATTAAAGATGTTCGTGCAGATTTTCTACACAAGCTATCTACTAAATTGACTCATAAATACGATGTAATTGTGTTAGAAGATTTGAATGTGTCTGGGATGATTAAGAATCGTAAGTTAGCCAGAGCAATTAGTGATTTAGGTTGGAGACAATTTAGAACTTTACTAGAAGGTAAAGCCGAAAAATATGATAGAGATTTTAGAGTCATTAATCGTTGGGAGCCTACAACAAGAAAATGTAGTTGTTGTGGATTTAAAGGAGGTAAAAAAGATTTAGGGGTTTCCTGCGGAATGCTGCGCAAACGTGAGTGGACTTGTCTTAATTGTGGAGCATTTCACGATAGGGACATTAATGCTGCAATCAATATTCTTAATGCTGAATCTGTCGTTGAAACAGTAATTCAACCGATAACCAAAGTTGAATCTGTAATTGAGAATCCTGTACAACTATCACTTTTCAATGAAGTCGCCGAGGGTCAACGGTCGATTTTTATCGGACACGGAGCAGCCGTAAGACTCGCTGTAAAAAGCAAGCAAGCAGCAATGATGTGTCAACCCACCCTGAATCTTTCAAGCAACTCAGTCTGTTTGATTGATGGATGGGAATCCCGCGTTGTCTCGAAGAGCAACGTCGGGAGGATGTCAAAGTATCGACAAATACCTCATACCATAATTGATTGGGATAGGTTGCTATCAAGAATAGAGGAGGAAATAGTTAATTGAATTTTTCTGATTTTTCCTTCTGGTGGGTGCTGCTGATTTTTAGCGTGCCTTTCTTCACCATCCGCGCTCTAGGAAAAAGGTTCAATTTCTGGCAAGATTATTTTGATACCATCGGTTTGATGGTACTATCACTAACATTATTTTTAAATGCTAGTTTAAAAAGTTTTGCCGTATTTATATTCGAGGTGATTTTCAACTACATAATGGTGCGACTAATGTTGCAAAGACGTGGTTGGGAGTCAAGGGCGATCGCTACATTTTTAATAGTATTTGATGTAGCAGTATTAGCATACTTTAAATATCTCACATTTTTTGTAGAAGATGTAGTAGGTTTAGTGGTGGGAGGAATGCCTCCAAATTGGCAACAAAGTTTTCCTTTACCAGTATTTAATAGAATTCCTCCAGGAATTTCTTTTTATACTTTTCAGATGGTGGCATTTGTTGTAGATTCTTTTACAGCTAAAAAGAAAAAGCCAATTAATTTCATAGATTACGTCAACTTTATTGCATTTTTCCCTCAAATTGTAGCAGGTCCAATCGAAAGACGGAAACAATTATTACCTCAGTTAGAATCTTTTAAATTTCAATTTACTTTAGAAAACTTTGAATTGGGTTTGCGATGGTTATCTCTAGGTCTATTTATGAAATTTGTTCTAGCAGATAACATTACTCCATATATAGATCTACAACAAGCAACAAATGCTTTATTAGTTTGGTTTCATGCCTTTTTGTTTACTTTAAGAATATATTTTGACTTCGCTGGTTACAGTTTTATGGCTGTTGGTATCGCTAGAATTGTGGGAGTTAAACTAGAATTAAATTTTCTGGCACCCTATACCTCTGTCAGTATTCAAGAATTTTGGCGACGTTGGCACATTACTCTGAGTAACTGGTTTAGGGACTATGTTTTTATCCCACTAATGGGTGCAAATAAAAAGTGGGCTCCATTCTATTTATTTATAACTTTTACTCTTTCAGGTTTTTGGCATGGGGCGGCCTGGAATTTTATTTTATGGGGAGCTTACCACGGGGCATTGTTGTTGGTACTCAGATATGCTGGGAGACCTTTTCAGAGATTTGTGGGCAGATGGACTTCTAAAACTGAGTTTGTATCCTGGGCCTTGACGTTTATGGCCGTGACTCTGGGGTGTTTATTTTTTATGGAAACTAATATTAGTAGGTTGGGTACTAAGTTAGTGACTTTAGTTACACCAGGAGCTTATTCATTGTCTGGGGTTATCGATGCTTTTAGCTCTTACAGTATAAATGAGGGTTGGGCTTTAGCTGTTACTTTAGCTGTGGCGATCGGGACATTATTTTTGGAACATTTGGCAGTTTGGCAGCAGCGAGATGAATATGAATTCTTGTTATCTCCTTGGATGTCGAGAGGTTTGCTAGGTTTAACTATTTTGTTGGGGGCAACTATTCCTTCTGCATTTATTTACTTTGAGTTTTAATTATGAAGTTCTAGAACACTAAAACTTTAAAATTTTTTCATCAATCAAATCAAGGAGCTATACCATTTATTCCAACTACTGTTAAAGATGATTTAAAACAGTTATTTCGGAAGGATATTTTAAATTTGCAAGAACTTTTGGGGCGTGAAATACCGTGGTTAACGGATGAGATGTGATTGTATTGCATTTCAGTTGGGGTAATAATGTATAGCTATCAGCATTTCCTACAGAATGCTCCGCAAACAGCTAGATTCAAAATTATTACTTGTAAAATAAATGAAGTTTTAGAGGTAGCTTAATATTTGCTTCGACTGCTATCTGTAGGATAATATTGAATAGTAAAGTTGGTTAGGTACTAATACATTTTGCTCAGACAAGAAAGTTGTATTTAACTTGATTCAAAAGTTTAATTGCCTGTAAAAGCTTTGAAGTTAATTTGGAATCAATTACCGAATAATTAAGGTTTAAAGCTTCTACTTTAAAGGAGAAACAAGAAAAATTTTTCCTTTGAGTCAATCCTCTTTTTTTTCAAGGAGAGTTAATAATTAGGGTTTGCGTATGGAAAGTCTTTTTGCTGGGGTAGGAGGCAGGAGACAGGAGACAGGAGAAACGGAAATTATAGAAGAAGTAGTCAAAAGAATCGTCCCTTTATTTTTCTGCCATAATCTTCCCGAAATACTAGCTTTTTGAGCTTTTCGGTCTAAAAAACTTGTACTTTTTTCGACCAAAATAAGGCTGAAACCAATATCAGTAAATGCTTTAATATTGAATCAGCAAGCCCTAATTAATAATTAATAATTAATAATTCATTGTTGAAGGCTGTTTCCTGAAAATTTTAAGACCGGGAATTGCTAGGAGTAATTTTTATATAATAGGCAAAAAATCAATAATTATCTATATTAAAAGCTGTGGAAACTGGAAAAATATCTGAAACAGTAAAAGGAAGTAATTTACCTACAAAAATTTGTATTTTAGGCGGTGGCTTCGGCGGTCTTTATACAGCATTGTATTTACAAAGCTTTCGGGGATTTAAACAGGAAAACTGTCAAATAACTTTAATAGATATAAACGATCATATTGCATTTACTCCTTTACTTTATGAGGTGATTACAGATGAACTTAAAACTTGGGAAATAGCTCCATCTTTTGATAAATTACTCAAAAATAAAGATATTCAGTTTTGCCAAGATGAGGCGAAAGATATTGATTTTAAAGCTCGTGAAGTTAAACTTTTGGAGGGAGGAAGTTTACCTTATGATTATTTAGTTATTGCTGTGGGTGTCACTAATGGAAAAATGCCAAATGGTGCAGAAAATGTTTTGACATTTAGAACTTTGGCTGATATTCAAAGACTCGAACAAAAGTTACAAAGTTTGGAAAATTCTAGCAAAGAAAAAATTCTGGTAACTATTGTTGGTGGAGGGCCGAGTGGGGTAGAGTTAGCAGGAAAAATAGCGGATAGATTGGGTAAAAGGGGAGAAATACGCCTGATAGAAAGAGGAAAGGAAATTCTGAAAAGTTTTACTTCTGCTACTCGGAAAAATGCTCAACGTGCTTTGGATAAAAGAAATGTTTTAATCAGTTTACAGACGGGTGTGAATGCTATTGAAGCTGACCAAGTTACTATTTTGCAAGCTGGAGAAACTGCTGTTATTCCTACGGATTTAATATTATGGACTGCGGGAGTTCAAATGAGAGAGTGGGTGAAAAATTTGGATTGTTCTCATAATTCTAGAGGTCAACTTATTTGTGAGCCAACTTTACAGTTAGTTGACTATCCAGAAGTATTTGTATTGGGAGATATTGTGGAGATTTCATACCCTAATAAAAAACAACTTCCAGCAACAGCTCAAGTTGCTTATCAACAAGCAAGTCAAGCAGCAAAAAATCTGTGGAAAAGTTTAAATAATAAACGCCCAAGACCGTTTCATTATTTACATTTAGGAGAGATGATTACTTTGGGGATGAATACGGCAGCTATTTCTAGTTTTGGTATTAGTTTATCTGGCTCTTTTGCTGCTTTAGTTAGGTTAGGAGTTTATATTCAAAGATTACCTACTTTATCTCACAAATTGCAAGTTATTCGCCATAGATTACAAGTTTGGTGGCAACATTTATTTGGCAAATAAGCTAATGCCGCTACGCGGAAGTCAAAAGTTAAAAGTTAAAAGCGAGTGTGTAATTCTGAGGTTTCCTCAGAATGTAAGATGCACTCAAGACAGTCAAAAGTATTTATTTGTAATTGTTTTAGGATTTTGTAACCAGTTATTTCCGCCATCCTGCACTACTCATAAAAAGTTGAGTTAACGAAGTCAGAAGTCAGAAGTTGTGTTGATAAAATTAATAACTAAATAATGAAAATGACAGTAAGTATGGAAAAGGAAAAAAAGAATTTCAGTGCCAGACAGGAAAAAATGTTTGGTTTAGATTTGCGATCGCTTGCTCTATTTAGAGTAGGATTAGCAAAGGAAGTCAGAAGTCAGAAGTTGTATTGATAAAATTAATAACTAAATAATTAAAATGACAGTAAGTATGGAAAAAGAAAAAAATAATTTCAGTGCCAGACAGGAAAAAATGTTTGGTTTAGATTTGCGCTCGCTTGCTCTATTTAGAGTAGGATTAGCAAAGGAAGTCAGAAGTCAGAAGTTGTATTGATAAAATTAATAACTAAATAATGAAAATGACAGTAAGTATGGAAAAAGAAAAAAATAATTTAAGTGGGACACTGGAAAAATTGTTTGGTTTAGATTTGCGCTCGCTTGCTCTATTTAGAGTGGGTTTAGCAAAGGAAGTCAGAAGTAAGAAGTCAGAAGTTGTATTGATAAAATTAATAACTAAATAATTAAAATGACAGTAAGTATGGAAAAGGAAAAAAAGAATTTCAGTGCCAGACAGGAAAAATTGTTTGGTTTAGATTTGCGCTCGCTTGCTCTATTTAGAGTGGGGTTAGCAAAGGAAGTAAGAATTTAGAAGTTGTTTTTATAAAATTAATAACTAAATGATTAAAATAACAGTAAGTATGGAAAAGGAAAAAAATAATTTAAGTGGGACACTGGAAAAATTGTTTGGTTTAGATTTGCGCTCGCTTGCTCTATTTAGAGTGGGATTAGCAAAGGAAGTAAGAATTTAGAAGTTGTTTTTATAAAATTAATAACTAAATGATTAAAATAACAGTAAGTATGGAAAAGGAAAAAAATAATTTAAGTGGGACACTGGAAAAATTGTTTGGTTTAGATTTGCGCTCGCTTGCTCTATTTAGAGTGGGATTAGCAAAGGAAGTAAGAATTTAGAAGTTGTTTTTATAAAATTAATAACTAAATAATGAAAATGACAGTAAGTATGGAAAAGGAAAAAAAGAATTTCAGTGCCAGACAGGAAAAATTGTTTGGTTTAGATTTGCGCTCGCTTGCTCTATTTAGAGTGGAATTAACAAAGGAAGTCAGAAGTCAGAAGTTGTATTGATAAAATTAATAACTAAATAATGAAAATGACAGTAAGTATGGAAAAAGAAAAAAATAATTTCAGTGGGACACTGGAAAAATTGTTTGGTTTAGATTTGCGCTCGCTTGCTCTATTTAGAGTGGAATTAGCAAAGGAAGTAAGAAGTCAGAAATCAGAAGTTATAAGTTGTTTTTATAAAAGTAATAACTACATAATTAAAATGACAGTAAGTATGGAAAAGGAAAAAAATAATTTCAGTGGGACACTGGAAAAAATGTTTGGTTTAGATTTGCGATCGCTTGCTCTATTTAGAGCTATGCTTTACCCACATCTTTCTTAACATAAAGCTTGACAAAATAGACGAGTTATGTATAAGACTTGGTTCTGCTTTTTCGGGAGAAAAAATGTATGGAAAAATACTTTTTTTTTTGACAACTTCAGTAGTTTTACTTAGCTACTATCATTTTTTCTCCTTTCTCCCCTGCTCCCTGTTCCCCTTATCCCCACAAGGGTTTCAAGACTTATGGGTAAGGGATAGCTATTTAGAGTGGGGTTAGCAAAGGAAGTCAGAAGTCAGAAGTTGTGTTGATAAAATTAATAACTACATAACGAAAATGACAGTAAGTATGGAAAAGGAAAAAAATAATTTCAGTGGGAAACTGGAAAAATTGTTTGGTTTAGATTTGCGCTCGCTTGCTCTATTTAGAGTGGGATTAGCAAAGGAAGTAAGAATTTAGAAGTTGTTTTTATAAAAGTAATAACTACATAACGAAAATGACAGTAAGTATGGAAAAGGAAAAAAATAATTTCAGTGGGACACTGGAAAAATTGTTTGGTTTAGATTTGCGATCGCTTGCTCTATTTAGAGTGGAATTAGCAAAGGAAGTCAAAAGTCAGAAGTTGTTTTTATAAAAGTAATAACTACATAACGAAAATGACAGTAAGTATGGAAAAAGAAAAAAATAATTTCAGTGGGACACTGGAAAAAATGTTTGGTTTAGATTTGCGCTCGCTTGCTCTATTTAGAGTAGGATTAGCAAAGGAAGTCAGAAGTCAGAAGTTGTATTGATAAAATTAATAACTAAATAATTAAAATGACAGTAAGTATGGAAAAAGAAAAAAATAATTTCAGTGCCAGACAGGAAAAAATGTTTGGTTTAGATTTGCGCTCGCTTGCTCTATTTAGAGTGGGATTAGCAAAGGAAGTAAGAATTTAGAAGTTGTATTGATAAAATTAATAACTAAATAATTAAAATGACAGTAAGTATGGAAAAAGAAAAAAATAATTTCAGTGCCAGACAGGAAAAAATGTTTGGTTTAGATTTGCGCTCGCTTGCTCTATTTAGAGTGGAATTAGCAAAGGAAGTAAGAATTTAGAAGTTGTATTGATAAAATTAATAACTAAATAATGAAAATGACAGTAAGTATGGAAAAGGAAAAAAATAATTTCAGTGGGACACTGGAAAAATTGTTTGGTTTAGATTTGCGCTCGCTTGCTCTATTTAGAGTGGGATTAGCAAAGGAAGTAAGAATTTAGAAGTTGTTTTTATAAAATTAATAACTAAATAATGAAAATGACAGTAAGTATGGAAAAAGAAAAAAATAATTTCAGTGGGACACTGGAAAAAATGTTTGGTTGAGATTTGCGCTCGCTTGCTCTATTTAGAGTGGGATTAGCAAACTAAGTCAGAAGTCAGAAGTTGTGTTGATAAAATTAATAACTACATAACGAAAATGACAGTAAGTATGGAAAAGGAAAAAAATAATTTCAGTGGGAAACTGGAAAAATTGTTTGGTTGAGATTTGCGCTCGCTTGCTCTATTTAGAGTGGGATTAGCAAAGGAAGTAAGAATTTAGAAGTTGTTTTTATAAAAGTAATAACTACATAACGAAAATGACAGTAAGTATGGAAAAGGAAAAAAATAATTTCAGTGGGAAACTGGAAAAATTGTTTGGTTTAGATTTGCGCTCGCTTGCTCTATTTAGAGTGGGGTTAGCATTAGTAATTATTGTAGATTTAATTATCCGTGCAGGAGATTTAAGGTCTCTTTATAGTGATGCTGGAGTTATGCCTCGGACATTACTTAAGGAAATTGCAAATCCCTTTTATTGGTCAATAAATTCAATTAGTGGCGAACCTTTTGTACAGGGTTTAATTTTCTTAATTATTGGATTAATTGCTATAGCTTTGTTGGTAGGATATCGAACTAGATTAGCAACTATTGCTATGTGGGCATTTGTTATTTCTATTCAAAATAGAAATCCAGCTCTAAATTTTGCTGGGGATGCTGTACTGCGTGCTTTGCTTTTTTGGGCAATGTTTTTACCTTTAGGAGCAAGTTATTCAATAGATAGTGCTCTTAATTCTTCACCAGAAAAATTACCTAAACGTATTGCTTCTGCTGCTACTGTGGCACTGATGATTCAAATAGTGCTGATTTATGCAGGTTCGGCAGCTTATAAGACTAAGAGTGAGATTTGGTGGCCTGATGGAGATGCAGTTTATTATGCTCTGAATTTTGATGGCTATGCTACGCCATTTGGGCAATTTTTACTAAGTTTTCCTGAACCTATATTAAAGTTACTAACCTGGATAGCTCTTTGGTTTGAATGGTTAGGGCCTTTGATGATTTTTATTCCTGTTGGAATTACATTTTTCCGCTGGGTTTCTGTGGTTTTATTTATTCTTTTACATATTAGTTTTGGTTTATCTTTTGAACTAGGAGTATTTCCTTATTTATGTGTGGTTATTTGGTTGGTTTTTATTCCTACGGAAGTCTGGGATAATTGGGAGAAAAAAATCCAGACTAATGAACGTCAAGGATTGAGAATTTATTATGATGCAGACTGTGGATTTTGTAAGAAAGTTGTTTATCTGTTACGCACGTTTCTAATATTACCAGGAACGCCATTAACTACTGCTCAAACTGATGAATCTATCTATGTTGATATGCAGGAGAAAAATTCTTGGGTTGTTGTAGACTGGCAAGAAAATCGACATTTTAAGTGGGAAGCTTTGGTTTATGTATTTAGTTTGTCTCCTATTTTTAAACCTTTGGCTTTCTTGATGGGATTATCAGCGATAATGCCTCTAGGAACGAAATTTTATGAATCTATTGCTAATAATAGAAAATTTGCTGGAAATTTTACTAAACCATTGCAATTTCGTCCTCTAGATGTAGGTCCTAATTTAGGATTAAATATTGTTGTATCTTTATTACTTATCTATACTTTGATTTGGAATGTTAAAGGTTTTGTTCAACAAACTTATAACAGAAGACAAGAAAAGAAACAGGATTTTATTACTAAAGCTGACAAATTATTTAAACGTAAGACTGTACAACAGTTAGATGTATTTAGTAGGGTGACAAGATTAGACCAATTATGGAGTATTTTTGCACCTGCTCCACCGAGAGATGATGGTTGGCACGTTATTCAGGGTAATTTAAAAAATGGGAAAGAGGTTGATGTTTTATATGAGAAAGGAGAGTCTGTAAGTTGGGATAAACCGACGATGAAACAATTTAATAACTTGTATAAGAATATGCAGTGGCGGAGTTATTTTGTGACTCTAAATCGAGCTATGGGTAGAAAACTTTATCCTTATTATGCAGAGTATGTTTGTCGTGAATGGAATAATAAGTATGAGGGTTCTGAAAAATTAGAAAGTTTGGATATTTTTTATATGGATGAGAGAACTGTTCCCCCAGGAGAAATACAAACTGTGGAAAAGAAAAATATTATGCAAAAATCTTGTTCGGATGAACAAAACAATATTTAGGATCTGCTGAAAAAATTGGTCGGTGGGGGTAGGACACGGGGACACGGAGATGAGGGCAGGGCTGTTTCATTCTCGATAGACACGGGAACTGAGGCTTTTAATCATAAATTAAAAGTTGACTTTTTACAATTTTAGTCAGAGCAAAAGGGAGGCTTATTGGCTGAAAAATCGGCAAATTTTGGTAAATTTCACTGTTCCACATTAGTCAATCCTCTTCTTTATCAAAGAGAGGTAATTGTTAATTAGGGCTTGCTGATTAAATATAAAAGTATTGACATATAAAGACTTTAGTATTTTTGAGGTTGGAAAAAGTGCGCCTGTTTCAGTCTAAAACGCTCAAAAAGTTAGTCTTTTAGGCAAGAGTTGAGCAGAATAATATTGGGACAATTCTTATTCCTGCCTCCTCTAAATTCCCATTTATCCTGTCTCCTGTCTCCTGTCTCCTGTCTCCTACCCCTGCTAAAAGACTTTTTCAGCAAACCCTAATTATTAATTATTAATTATTAATTATTAATTGTTTACTAGCTATGCTATTTAATTCTTACGTTTTTATCTTTTGTTTTTTACCTTTAACTCTGATTGTATTCTTTGGTTTAACGAGATTTGGTTTAATTAAGGCTGCAAAAGTTTGGTTGACAGCTAGTTCATTTGCTTTTTACGGTTATTGGAAGATTGCTTATTTGCCTCTGCTCATAATTTCCATTTTATGGAATTATCAAATGGGAAAATTTATTGCTCAGGCTAAACCAGAAAGTAAGCAAGCAAATGTTTTACTTTGGGTAGGTATAGCTATTAATTTAGCAATAATTTCCTATTATAAATATGCGAACTTTTTCTTGGATACTGTTAATTCAGTAGTTTCTACAAATTTGAATGCTGGGCAAATTATTTTGCCTTTGGCTATTTCTTTTTATACTTTTACTCAGATAGCTTATTTGGTTGATGCTTATCGTGGAGAAACAAGAGAGACGAATTATGACTTATTAACTTATAGTTTATTTGTAGTTTTCTTCCCTCAATTAATTGCCGGACCTATTTTACGCCACGATGAACTTATTCCTCAGTTTCGTCAACTGCGTAGTTATATTTTTTCCCAGAAAAATATGGCTTTGGGTTTAAGTCTTTTTAGTCTGGGATTATGTAAAAAAGTTTTGATAGCTGACACTATATCTCCATGGGTAGCACTAGCATTTAATAATGCTGCAGATTTGAGTTTTATTGAAGCTTGGGTGGGAGCTTTAAGTTACACTTTTCAGCTATATTTTGATTTTTCTGGTTATTCTGATATGGCGATCGGTTTGGGGTTAATGTTTAATATTAAATTACCGATTAATTTTAACTCTCCCTACAAGGCTACTTCTATTAGTGATTTTTGGCGAAGATGGCATATTACTTTATCCAATTTTCTCAGGGATTATTTATATATTCCTTTGGGTGGAAGTCGTCGTGGAGAAGTGCGTCGTTATAGTAATCTTTTGACAACGATGCTGTTAGGTGGATTATGGCATGGTGCAGGTTGGACTTATGTAGTTTGGGGAGGGTTACATGGTGTTTATTTATGTATTAATCATGGTTGGCGAAAGTTGAATATTCCGATGCCGAAAGTATTGGCATGGGTAATTACTTTTGTTGCTGTTATTGTTAGTTGGGTATTATTTAGAGCGCAAAATTTTCAGGATGGTTTAGATATTTTACAGACAATGTCAGGTCTGAATGGCATTGTTATACCAGGGGAAGCTAAGGGTAAATTATCTGTGTTAACTAATTTTGGTTTTCAGCTTAAATCTTGGTCGGGTATGACTTATTTACCGGAATTTTTAGGGAGTAAAATTTTCTCAATTTTGGCTTTAATAACTTTAACTTTTTCTGTAAGTTTCTTACCGAATACTCAGGAAATTTTGGCAAAGTTGAAACCTACTTGGTGGTGGGCAGTTTGGATTGGTGTTTTGACAAGTATGGCTTTATTGTCACTGAATCGTGTGTCTGAATTTCTTTATTTCCAATTTTAAATTTTTTGGATAAATTATGAGGTAAATATGAGTATAAATAATCGACTTAGTTCTACTTACTCCCAAGCTTCATCTCCACAAAAATCAGAAAAATATGTGTTAAAAAATAAGAGAAGATACCGCAGATATAATTGGCTGTTTTTATTGTCGGCTCTAATACCTGTAGTAGCAGTAGGAGGATTTAATATTATTATCGATCCTTATGATGTATTTAATACTCCCAATTTTTTCGGTATAAATCATTCAAAACCCCGGAAAGAGAATAATGATCGCCTATATAAAGCAACAGATATTATTCGGATTAAACCTGTTACAGTTTTGATGGGTTCATCCAGAACAAAAAAAGCTTTAGCCTCCAATCATGGGACTTTAGAAAATCATCAGCGAGCTTACAATTTAGGTTTGAATGGTATAAATGCTTATGAATTACGACGTTATTTACAACACGCAATAGCTAATCAAAAAGATTTAGACTTAGTGATTATCGGCTTAGATTTTTTTATGTTTAATAAATTCAGAGAAAATTCTGTGAATTTTTCTGAACATAGATTAGAAAAAGAGCATATTTTCTCAGAAGATTTTATCAATGTTAGCTTTTCTTTGGATGCAACATTAGCAAGTATGGAAACAATAGTTAATAGTAATAAAAATCAACTAGATAATAGTGGTTATAGAGTAAATAGATTATTGAAATTTAAAGGCGCAATTAATAATGCCTTTGAACGTAATTTTGGTATGTATAAACTATCTATTCAGTTCTTGGGTGAATTGAAAATCATAGTAGATTTATGTCAACAAAATCAAATCAAGTTAATATCATATATTTCTCCCTCTCATGCGACTCAGTGGGAAGTAATTAGAATATCTGGTGAATGGTCAACTTTTGAAGAATGGAAACGCCAAGTTGTAAAAATAATACCTGTATTTAATTTTTCTGGATATAACAGTATCACAACAGAACCTATCCATAATGATATGGAAAACTATAGAGATAATTCTCATTATACTCCTAAAGTAGGAAATTTAATTTTGAATAGACTCCTCTCTTACAAAGAAGAAGAAGTTCCACAGGATTTTGGAATCTTAATTAATTCAGAAAATATTGAATCTCATCTCACAAAAATTCGTCAAGACCAAGAAATTTGGGTAAAAAATAATCCTGATGAAGTGAAGTTAGTAAAAGAAATTAAACAAAAATATGATGCTTCACTAATAGAAAAAAATTAGACAACTAATAAGGTGCAAAAAAAACTACATATATAACTAAAACTACATTGGCTCAAAAACTTTTTTCCTTCTGCTTTGTCATCATAATAATTTTTAACGCCTACATACTGAAAAATTATATTTATATTAGCTAAAAGACATTTTTATTTAGAAATAAATTGGAAATAAATATGAGTATAAATAATCAACTTAATTCTATATACCCCCAAGCTTCACCTCCCAAAAAATCGGAAAAATCTGTGCTAAACAAGAGAAAATATCACCGATATAATTGGCTATTTTTACTGTCTGCTCTACTACCTGTAGTAGCAGTAGGATTATTCAATATTGTTGTCGATCCTTACGATGTATTTAAGACTCCCAAGTTCTGGGGAATAAATCATTCAAAACCTCGGAAAGATAATAACGATCGTCTATTTAAAGCAACTGATATTATTCGGATTAAACCTGTTACTATTTTGCTAGGTTCCTCTAGAACAAAACGCGCTCTAGATCCAAATCATCCTGCTTTAGAAAATAATCAGCCAGCTTATAATTTAAGCCTTGATAACCCCAATGTTTATGAATTACGACGCTACTTAGAACACGCGATCGCTAATCAGAAAAAATTAGATTTAGTGATTATCGGCTTAGATTTTTTTATATTTAATTCATTGATAGGAACTAGGCAAAGTTTTTCTGAACAAAGACTAGAAAAAAAATATATTATCTTGGAAGACTTGCTGAATATTACCTTTTCTTTGGATGCTTTGGTTGCTAGTCAAGAAACAGTAATTGATAGTAATAAAAATCTACCAAATAATATTTTTGATGGAGAAAATGGATTTATACCTTATCTAAATGTTGACCCTAAAAAAACTAAGTCTAGATTTGAAAAAATTATGAATAATTATTATGAAGGCTACTATACAACCTATCAACTATCTAATCAATTACTAGATGAATTCAAAAAAGTAGTTGATTTATGCAAAAAAAATCAAATTAAGTTAATATCATATATTTCTCCTGCTCATGCAACTCAATGGGAAATTATTAAAAGTTCTGGTCAGTGGTCAACTTTTGAAGAATGGAAACGTAAAATTGTAGAAATTAGTGATGTATTTGACTTTTATGGATACAACAGCATCACAACAGAACCTATCCATAATGATATGGAAAACTATAGAGAGAATTCTCATTACACTCCTAAAGTAGGAAATTTAATTTTGAATAGACTCCTCTCTTACAAAGAAGAAGAAGTTCCACAGGATTTTGGAATTTTAATTAATTCAGAAAATATTGAATCTCATCTCACAAAAATTCGTCAAGACCGAGAAATTTGGGCTAAAAATCATCCTGGTGAAGTGAAGTTAGTAAAAGAAATTAAACAAAAGTTTGATGCTTCACTAAACTAGATAAAAATTATATTGAAGATATTGAATTAACTAAAGTCTACTTTAACTGGGATTTATATTATGAGCGTTAATAATCAACTTAGTTCTACTTACTCTCAAACTTCATCTCCCCAAAAATCAGAAAAAGTTGTGGGAAATAAAATCAAATATCTTCGATATAATTGGATATTTTTATTGTCGGTATTTATCCCTGTAGTTACTGTAGGATTGTTCAATATTGTTGTCGATCCTTATGATGTATTTAATACTCCTAATTTATGGGGAATAAATCATTCAAAACCTAGAAAAGATAATAACGACCGCCTTTACAAAGCAACTGATATTATTCGGATTAAACCTGTTACTATTTTGACTGGTTCATCTAGAACAAAACAAGGTTTAGACCCGAATCATCCGGCTTTAGAAGATGAGCAACCTGCTTATAATTTAGCTCTCAATGGTACCAATATTTATGAATTACGACGTTATATAGAACACGCAATCTCTAATCAGAAACAACTAGATTTAGTTATTGTTGGCTTAGATTTTTTGATGTTTAATTCATTGCGTAAAAATCGAGGAGTTTTTTCAGAAAAGAGATTAGAAAAACAGTATATTTTCTTCAAAGATTTTATTAATGTAACCTTTTCTCTAGACGCTGTGCAGGCAAGCAAGGAGGCTATAATTGATAGTAAGAAAACTCCATTAGAATATCCAGGTTACGGAGAAAATGGATTTATGCCCGAACTAAATCTCGATCCTGAAGAAACTCAGCAGAGATTTGGAGGAAACATCTTCCTGTATTTTAAAAGTCCAGACTCTAGGTATCAACTATCCACTAAATTCTTGGATGAATTGAAAAAAATAGTAGATTTATCTGAAAAAAATCAAATCAAGCTAATGTTATTTATTTCTCCCTCTCACGCAACTCAGTGGGAAACAATTAGAGCAACAGGTAAATGGTCAACTTTTGAAAAATGGAAACGTGAAGTTATAAAAATTACCCCTATACTTGATTTTTCTGGATACAACAGCATCACTACTGAACCTATCCATAATGATATGGAAAACTATAGAGATAATTCTCATTACACTCCTAAAGTAGGGAATTTAATTTTGAATAAGCTCCTCTCTTACAAAGAAGAAGAAGTTCCAGAGGATTTTGGAATTTTAATTAATTCAGAAAATATTGAATCTCATCTCACAAAAATTCGCCAAGACAGAGAAATTTGGGCAAAAAATAATCCTGATGAAGTGAAGTTGGTAAAGGAAATTAAACAGAAATATGATGCTTTGCGAGCAGAAAAAAATTAGATCAGTAATAAGACGTAAAAAAACTAAAGATATAATGAAAAATACAGTTAGTCAAAAACCTTTGTACTTCTTCCTTGTCATCATCATAATTTTGAAGGGTTACCTACTTAGGGTTTGCTGAAAAAGTCTTTTAGTAGGGGTAGGAGACAGGAGACAACCCACCCCTCGCCCCTCCCCCTCCCAACCCACCCCTAGCCCCTCCCAGGAGGGGAGGGGAAGACAGGAGAAATGGGAATTATAGAGGAGGTAGTCGGAAAAATTGTCCCAAGATTGTTCTACCATAATTGTCTCAAAATAATAGTTTTTTGAGTTTTTTGAGCCGAAAAGCTGGCACTTTTTTAGACCAAAAAATTCTAAAACCAATATCAGTCAATGCTTTGATATTTAATCAGCAAACCCTACTTAAACACTATATTGAAATGAGCTAAAAAAAAATTTTATTTGGAGATAAATATGAGTATAAATAATCAACTTAGTTCTACATCCTCTCAAGCTTATCCTTCCAAAAAATCGGAAAAATATGTGCTAAACAAGAGAAAATATCACCGATATAATTGGCTTTTTTTTATGTCAGCTCTACTACCTGTAGTAGCAGTAGGAATATTCAATATTGTTGTCGATCCTTATGATGTATTTAATACTCCCAATTTCTTAGGAATAAATCATTCAAAACCTCGGAAAGATAATAGCGATCGCTTATATAAAGCAGCAGATATTATTCGCATCAAACCTGTAACTATCTTGATTGGTTCATCCAGAACAAAACAAGGTTTAGACCCCAATCATCCTGCTTTAAAAAATGAACAACCTGCTTACAATTTAGCTATCAATGGTATCAATGCTTATGAATTACGACGTTATTTAGAACACGCGATCGCCAACCAAAAAGATTTAGATTTGGTTATTCTTGGCTCGGATTTTTTCATGTTTAATTCATTACTGGAAAATCGAGCAGGTTTTTCTGAAGATAGGTTAGAAAAACAGCATATTTCCTTGAAAGATATAATCAATATTGCCTTTTCTGTAGATGCACTTTCAGCAAGTAAAGAAACGATAGTTGATAGTAAAAAAAATCCACCAGATGATATTGTTTCTGGAGAAAATGGATTTATGCCTTATCTAAATCCTAACCCAGAAACAACTCAGTGGAGATTTAGAAATGGCATCAATGTTTATTATAATTTTCATGCTAAATATGAATTATCTACTCCATTAGATGAATTGAAAAAAATAGTAGATTTGTGTCAACAAAATAACATCAAGTTAATACTATTTATTTCTCCTTCTCATGCAACTCAATGGGAAGCTATTAGAGCAACAGGTGAGTGGTCAACTTTTGAAGAATGGAAACGTGAAGTGGTAAAAATTACTCCTGTATTTGATTTTTCTGGGTATAACAGTATCACAACTGAACCTATCCATAATGAAATGGAAAACTATAGAGATAATTCTCATTACACAAAAAAAGTAGGCGATTTAATTCTCAACCGGATTTTATCCTATCAAGAAGAAGAAGTTCCAGAGGATTTTGGTATTTTTATTAATTCAGAAAATATTGAATCTCATTTAACAAAAATTCGTCAAGACCGTGAAGTTTGGGCAAAAAATAATCCTGATGAAGTGAAATTGGTAGAAGAAACTAAACAAAAGTTTGATGAAAAAATCAGCGGAAAAATAAATAAAAACTAGATTTAATTATAAAAAAAAAATTTCATTGGCAAGTAAATATGACGTAAGCATTCAGCTATTAGCAGTCAGCTAGCCTCCTCCGAAGGAACTGCGGACTTCAGCAACAAGACTCTCTACTTAAAGGACGGTGTTTAAATTAACAACATAGTTAGACTGTTTTATTCTTAGACTTATCCATTTTTAGTAGGTATAATTATTAGTGTATTTAGTATTATCATACTTGCGGGATACTGGTATAAATTTGCTTGAAGCTAATTAAAAAATTATTATCAGAAATTAACTAATTTGGTAAGCTGATGACACAAGAAACAAGTTTAAACAGATTCTTATCCAGAACCTCTAAGATTCCCCCTCAGTTCTCTCTTCCACCCTATTTAATTGAAGGGGGAATAGTTTTTCTAATCTTTATAGCGACTTTAATTATCAATTCAAGGATGATTAGGTATGGACTTAATCTTAATTTCAATGTCGATATTAAGTGGCACCTTACATGGATTCAACATTTTTCTCAACAACTTTCTGAAGGAATTTTATATCCTAGATGGCTTGCAGGAACTAACTACGGCTATGGTAGTCCTACCTTTGTCTTTTACCCACCTCTTGCTTACTATCTTGGCTATTTTCTCAAGTTAAGTGGATTCAATATCCAAGATACTGCCATTATTCTTTTCTCCTCAGCACTTTTCTTATCAGGTTTGACTTTTTATATTTATGGTCGAAATAAGTGGAGAAGGATTCCTGCTTTAGCTGGTGCATTGGTTTATATGACATCCCCATATATTGCTCATGATATCTACTATCGAGGAGGTTTATCATCCATATTTGTTCAGGCATTGATTCCTTTACTTTGGTGGCTAACCGAGCAGTCTTTCTCAGGGAAAAAATGGCGATTGGGACTAGCTATTTGTTGGACAATAATTGCCTTAACTCATACTCCAAGCTTGTTGCTTTGTGCAATTGTCTGGCTGTTTTATACATTATTTTTTCTACTCAACAAACCTTGGAAAGCTGTAGTAGAAATAATTTTATCAGCAGGTGTAGGATTGGGCATGGCTTCTTTCTATCTACTACCAGCTATTCTAGAAAAACGTTTTGTTAATATTGAGGTAATGAAGCAGGTTGCCGGAGGAGTTAAATATAATATTTTTAACTTAACACAGCTTTTTAGTCTAATTCAGAATAATCATGAGGCTGCCTATATTTTTCTTCATCAGTTCTTAGCAATTGCTGTCTTGATAATAATTGCTTTTGTTTTCTGTCGCCGTCAGTCCCCTATTCTTCAGGAAACTTGTCATTGGAGCATTTTTGCACTTACTTTAACTTTTTTTATGAGTTCCTGGTCTGGGTTTATCTGGCAAGCTAGTCCAACTTTACAAATGGTTCAGTTTCCCTGGCGGTTATTACAGATTTTTTCTTTTGTTGGGGCTGCCTTATATGCAACAGTTTTCAGTGGAATTCTTAAACTTCGTCTGCGTTCTCGATTTTTATTATCCTTAGTAATTGTGGGAATTCTGCTGATGAATTTCAGGTACTTTTATCAACGATCAACCGAATACATTGCACTTCGTAATCCAGGAAAAGCTAATGTTGAACATCTTCAATACACCAAGACAATTATGAATGATCCATACACGGGTAAATTGATTGATGTTAAAGAGTACCGTCCTCTTCTAAAAAATGCTTCTTCCTCTCCACCTGTACCACTCATTGGTCAACCCAAGATTTCTGTTGTTACTGGTCAAGCAACAATAAATATCCAGCAATGGCAAAGCTACAATAGAGTATTTTCCGTCACTACAGAAAAACCTTCCAATATCAGAGTCCGAACCTATTACTATCCAGCTTGGCGTATTTATGTTAATCAGAAACCTTATGCTCTAAGTATGGCTAATGATGGAACAATTGAACTCAAGCTAAATCCAGGTGAGTATCGTAAAGTTTTATTAGTTTTATAGAATAACATAGAAAAACAACTAAAAATATCTTAGACTGGGAAAGGAAAACAGAACAGCTCGTTAAATGTTTAAAGTCGGGATAATGCAGTTAGTAGAACGCACTATTATTAAAAAAAATCATCCCAATTATAAATTACTTGATGCTCTAGCTTTCTTGTCTAAAAATCTTTACAATATAGCTAACTACATAGTTAGACAAGAGTTTATTAATACAGGAAATTATCTAAATTATAACAAGGTTCAAAAATTATTACAGTCGGGAGCGGATTATCAAGCAATACCAGCGAAAGTTTCTCAACAGGTTTTGATTGTTTTAGATAAAAATTGGCAAAGTTTTTTTCAAGCTATAAGAGCTTATAATGAATGTCCAAGTAAGTTTAAAAGTCGTCCTAAACTACCAAAATATAAACATAAAAAGAAAGGGAGGAATATTTTAGTTTACACAAAACAGGCGATTAGTAAACCTCAATTAGTAAAAAATAAAAAGATATTACTCTCAAAAAGTGAGCTATTTTTTGACAGTAAAATAAATTATGATTCTCTGCAACAAGTGAGAATTATTCCTAAGCTTAATTACTATGTTATAGAAGTGGTTTACGAATCTGTTGAAGTGAAATTAGATTTGTCAGAATCTGATGTGGCTTCTGTAGATTTGGGAGTGAATAATTTGGCGACTGTAACATCAAATAAGAAAGGTTTTCAACCATTTATTATTAACGGCAGACCAGTCAAATCAATTAATCAATTCTATAATAAGAAAAAAGGCAAACTACAGTCACAATTAAAGGAGGCTAAAAGTAGTAATCGAATCCAAAGATTATCGGCAAAAAGAAATTTAAAGATTGACGATTATCTTCATAAGACTAGCAGGTATATTATTAATCATCTGATAGAAAGTCAGATAGGAACTTTAGTAATAGGAAATAATCCTAACTGGAAACAAGGCATAAATCTTGGCAAAAAAAATAATCAAAACTTTGTTCAAATCCCTTTTTTCAAGTTAATTGAACAACTAAAATACAAAGCCAAATTAGTAGGAATCAAAGTAATAATTAATGAAGAAAGTTATACTTCAAAAGCTAGTTTTTTAGACTGGGACGACTTACCAGTTTATCAAAAAGGTGTCAAACATAGATTTAGTGGTAAACGAGTGAAAAGAGGACTTTATAAAGCTTCAAATGGTATCAAATACAATGCTGATGTCAATGGAAGTTTAAACATATTACGAAAAGTAGTCCCAAACGCTTTTAGCAATGGGATAGAGGGTGTTGTAGTTCACCCCATTAAGGTAACACTTAATTAAAGCTAGGTCAAAGAATATTTTTCTATAGATTTAGTAACTATACAGTTAGACTGTTTTATTCTTGGACTTATCCATTTTTAGTAGGTATAATTATTAGTATTTTTAGTATTATGGTACTTGCAGGATACTGGTATAAGTTTTCTTGGCGATTGTAATAAAAATTAACATAGTGGAAGAAAAGATATGTTTCGTAAATTAATTTATTTGTAGTTCTCTTCCCACAGTTAATTACTAAATCTATTTTGTGCCATGCTCAATTTACTTGCATAGATTTGCCAATGTTCTGAATATTTGCAAGGTAAACTTTATTATGAAAAATCCGCTGAAATATACAACCGTAATTCTATCAGATAAGTGGCTTTTATTCGGGTCAATATTATTGTTTCTATCTCTAATATTTGGTTTATTTATTAGAGTAGTTGGTGTTGTTAACTTTTCTATTGTATCTGGCGATCAAATACGAGATGCTTATGCAACTATGGAAATTTGGCAAGGGAAATTTCCTACTCTTGGACCTCACTCAGCTTGGAAATTTCTTTGGGGAGATTTTGTTTACCTGCCTCCCCTCTACTTTTATTTAGTCTTTCCCTTCACTATTTTAAGTAGTCAATTATCAATTCAAGCTCTTCCTAACGCATTTTTCACCTTTCTAAGTATTCCTTTACTTGTTGCAGTAATCTACCAACTATTAGAAAGAATATATACTTCAAAAAGATTTTTTATCGCTAGTTTAATTGGCTTTTGGTATAGTGTTTTGGTTAGAAATATGGGGATGAACTCTAGCGAGAGTCTAGCAGGTAATCCTGGTTCAATTCCATTTTTTCTTCTTCTTTTTATCTGGCTTTATAACTATCAACTAAGTCAGCCTAAAAATTATGTTAATTCTGTTTTATCTTGGATAGGGTACGGTATAGTCTTAGCTATTCTAGTAAGTTTACATTTCTCTGCTCTTTTCGTGATGCCAGTAGTTTTTATAATTAGCTGTATCTATTGGTTTTTCAAAAATAATAGAAACCCGAAGTGCTTAGTATTATGTTTATATGCTGTGTTGTCTTCTATTATAACTTTATTACCATATTGGATAGGCGAAGTACAACGTAACTGGATAAATACAATCGGAATTATTTCCCTTGTTAGGAATGTAAGTAGCGATGAAGAATATTCGTTAAATTTGTGGGAAAGAATAATCACAATCATAAAATCTTACTTTAGTCTAGGGAACGACATTTACTTTATGGCTGATTCTAGAAGACTATTAATGTTTTCTATTTTGTCAGTTACTTTTCTGAGTATTATTTTGTTAGTTGGATTACTTAAATTTAGAGGTAATAAGAATATTTACCTGATTGTATTGGCAACTTCAATTCTATTTTTTTTCGCCTATTCATCCGCCGATCAAGATAAAACCTATAATCCTGTATTTTACAAATTATTAATATATTGTTTGCCTTTATTTTTGACCGCAGTGAGTATAGCTTATTTGAATATATCTAAACCATTAGAAAAAATAATTTTAATTATTATCATACTTGCATTGTGTTTTTCTATTCTCAATAATCTGAGACTAAGTATTAACTACATCAACAGCCACATCGGTAAGAATCAAATACTCGCAACTAATACCATCGCAGAAGTTCTTGATACCCTTCCAGAAAGGTCAACATTTTGTCATCCAAAAGGATTATCTCAAAATTTACGCCTCTATCAATATACAGATATGTATGTAATAGAAAAAAACTTACAATTCTCAGATAATTGCACTGCTGGTGATTATTATATTTCTGGTAAGTTTAGCTTAAATTCAAGTAATTTTAAGGTTTACCCTTCTAAAAAAAGGAAGAAGACTGTGAATAACAAAACCATGAAAATAATCAAAGAAGGTAGCACTTACTATCTCTATCAAATTAATTAAATGAGGATATAGGTGGGTGCATCTCATTATTTGCAAAAATACTTTTTTCCTATATATTCCCTGTTGCCTGTTGCCTAAAAGCAATAAATTTTTGGCTTTATTCACGCATTGAGATGCACCCATATAGGTTGTTGTTACTGTGATGAGTAATTATGATTTATGGAAAAGTTAATTAGGGTTTGCTGAATAAGTATGAGTGGTAGGGGTAGAATCCAGAATCCAGAATCCAGAAGTCAGGAGGAATGGGAATTATAGAAGAAGTAGTCAGAAGAATCGTAAAAGTAATTTTCTACCCCTCGAAATGCCGAAAATACGCTCCTAATTGAGCCATTACCACCTAAAAGCTGGTACTCCCTTAGTACCTGAAAAGGTTAAAACCTTTACCTGTCAAGACTTTGATATTTAATCAGCAAGCCCTAATTAGGGTTTGCGCTCATAAGTCTTTTTGCTAAGGCAGGGAGTAGGGAGTAGCTAATACTCAAGAGTTGGAGGGAGTTGTAGAGGAGGTAGTTGGAAAAATTATCCCTTGCCAACTCTGCCCAACTATACGCTAAAATACTCACTTTTTGAGCCTTCTGAGGCGAACATCAGGTACTTTTTCACGATCTAATAAAGGCACTTACCAATATCAGTAAAGACTTTGATATTTAATCAGCAAACCCTAATTATCCTAACTAATAACCAATAAAATTGATTAGAGGTGCTACTGTTAACTCTATATTACTTGGATTTAATATGCTGACAAAAGAAAAAAATGTACAACTTTCTATAGTGGTTCCTTGTTATAATGAAGAACCAAATATTGACTATTTATTTGAACGGTTAATATCAGTCTTAGATCCTCTAGAAATAACTTATGAAATAGTCTGTGTTAATGATGGTAGTAAGGATAATACTCTCAATTTATTAGTAGAATATCACCAACGTAATCCTGCAATTAAAGTAGTCAACTTTTCTCGTAATTTTGGTAAAGAAATTGCCCTAACAGCAGGTATTGACTATACAACAGGAGATGCAGTTATACCTATAGATGCAGATTTACAAGATCCACCAGAATTAATTGTAGAACTGATAGCTAAGTGGCGAGAGGGATATGATGTTGTCTACGCAACTAGGCGATCGCGACAAGGGGAGAGTTGGGTCAAAAAATTTACAGCTCAAAGTTTCTACAGGATAATTCAGGGGCTAACTTCTGTAAAAATTCCACCGGATACTGGCGACTTTAGATTAATGGATCGAAAAGTTGTAGAAGCTCTCAAACAATTGCCTGAAACTAACCGTTTTATGAAAGGTTTATTTTCTTGGGTAGGTTATCAACAAACTTCAATATTATATGACCGAGATCCTCGTTTCAAAGGTCAAACAAAATGGAATTATTGGAAGCTTTGGAATTTTGCAATTGAAGGTATTACTGCTTTTAGTTCTAAACCTCTAAAAATTTGGAGCTATATTGGCATATTAATTTCTTTAATTTCGTTTATTTATGCTGGGTTTTTAGTTATTAGGACTTTGATATTAGGAACTGATGTCCCTGGTTATGCTTCATTGATAGTGGCTATTTTATTTTTAGGTGGTATGCAGTTATTATCTCTGGGAATTTTAGGTGAATATTTAGGTCGCATTCACTATGAGGTGAAGAGAAGACCTCTTTATTTAGTCAGGGAAAGTTATGGATTTAAAAATCAGACTACCAGGAGTGAATAGTCTCAAACTTTTTGTTATTAAATAAAGGATACTAAAGCAGTAATTTTGGGTCGGAGTAGAGATTTAATGTTCAATTTTAAAACTGGTATTTTTCTCCTGACAATTATTTGTATAATTGCCACGGGAATAACAGCTTATTTATTAGGTGGTTTGGCTCCAGAACAAGTTCAAACTTGGCTAGAACGAGCAGGTATTTGGGCGCCAATAATCTATATAGTTATTTATACAATAGCAACTATCTTGGTTTTACCTTCTACAGCACTTAATCTAGCTGGAGGCGCAATTTTTGGACCATGGATAGGTACATTATGGACAAGTTTAGCAGCTATAATTGCCGCAATTGTCGCATTTTATTATTCTCGTACTATAGGTAGAGAATGGATTTCTCAAAAGTTGGCTGGACGATGGCAGGCAATGGATGCTGAAATGCGTCAGGGAGGATTATTTTATATGTTTGCCATTCGTTTATTGCCAATCATTCCTTATGGTTTAGTAAATTTTGCTGCTGGTTTAACATCTGTTAGTTTTAAAGATTATTTATTAGGTACTATCTTGGGAACTGTACCTGGTGTTTTGCCTTTTGTAATGTTAGGAAGTTCTGGTTTAACAGCATTAAAAACAGGTGAAATTTTACCTTTAATTGGAGCATTAAGTCTCATCGCAATGTTAGTAGGAGGTGCAACTTGGTATCGTCGTCGTCGTAGTTTACCAAAGAAAGTTATAGAAGAAATTAATAAGTCATCTTCATCAGATGTTATAGAGTAGTGACGATAATAACTTTACTTTTTAGTTTTGACTTTTTTGCTCCAACCAAGCCAAACCAGCAGCAAAAGTTTCAGCTAAAACACTAATCAATCGATAAAATGCAACAGCACTTAATACAATACCAGGAGAAAATTTATGCTCTAGTAAAGCTAAAGCAGTTGCTTCAAATACCCCAACACCTCCAGGTGCTCCTGGCACAACTAAACCTAATAACCACGCTAAACTAAACGCACTAAATATTAATAAAACGTGATTCAATTCAACAGAATTGAAGGCTAATATAGTGAATAAAAATCCAGAACCTCGAATCAATACAAAACAAATTTCTCCCAGAAAAGGCTTGATTAAATAGCGCTCTAATTTTAATTCAGTAACTGGTTCTAAATCAGATTTGCTGACTTTTAATTTGATTTTAGCTAAAGATTTAATTACTGGATTTAAAACTCGTGGATGAAGACTAAAAATAACTACGCCAAAACACAGAACTTGCAAAAATAAACTTTCTTGAGTAGAACCAACTAAAGCGATCGCTAAAGCTGCAGCCGCCATTAAAAGTGGTTCTATTAACACACTTAAAATTGCAATTTCAACAGGTACTCCTACTTTTTTTGTTGCATTAATTCGACCATAAAAATGCCAGATATTTCCAGGCAAATACTTAGCAATATTTGTCAGTAGATATACTCTAATTGCCCATCGTAAATTAACTTTTTTATGAAACTCTTTAATAATCCAAAACCAGACGACTGCTGACCATACATGAGCCATTGTTGTGACGATCAAAGCAGCTCCTAAACTTACCCACCCAGAATCACTAATCCTAATTTCCAGCACTTGTTCCCAGTTGTCTTTGAGAGTTTTAGCTAGAAAAAATAGAGTTAATCCTAAAATAATCCACCGCAGATAAGGTTTAATAG
This sequence comes from Okeania sp. SIO3B5, assembly GCF_010692555.1. Lineage (GTDB taxonomy): Bacteria > Cyanobacteriota > Cyanobacteriia > Cyanobacteriales > Microcoleaceae > Okeania. The sequence continues at coordinate 27,144 of NZ_JAAHHG010000048.1, forward strand.
TCGATAAAACTTTTTTCATAAAGTACAAAAATAACTTGGTTGATAACTGTTAACTCTTTGCCTTTACCGAAAAATCATGGTCTAAAGTCTTCCTTTTTAAGCTATGCGTTATAAACATCTTTCTTAACATAAAACTTGACAAAAGATAGAAGTTATGTGTTAGCCATTCAATATAACAATCCTAAATAGGTTGCAACAGATATAATAGTAAGAATAACATATCTAGGAAAAAGACAAAGAATGGATATTATAGATGAACTAGATGATTTTATCAATCAAACAAAAGAGTCCAAAGAAATTAAAAGAGCCTTGGCGGTCAAAATGATTTTGTCGGAAAAATCCTACCATGAAGTCAAAGAATTATTAAATATTTCTCACAGTTTTATTAGTCAATGGAAAAACCAAGCACTGTTTCATGGCATAGAAAGTTTAAGGCTTCAATATAAAGGAACACAAGGTTACTTAAAGGCCGAAGAAAAAGAGCAAACAATTGAGTGGTTAAGGGCACAATATTATTTGAGGTTATCAGATTTACAAAAATATTTAAAGAAGCAATATGATGTAGTCTTTGAGTATAATCAAAGTTATTATAACTTACTCAAAGAAGCAGGAATAAGTTGGAAAAAAATTTAAAAAAAGAATCCCGCTAAAAATGATGAATTAGTGCAAGTAAAAAAAAATAAATAGAGGAATGGTTAGCCAAATAGCAACCGGAAATAGAAGCTGGAAACATTACAGTGTTTATGATTGACGAATGTCATTTGCTATGGGGGTATCTATTAGGTTATGCTTGGGGAAGAACAGATGAAAGAATAGAAATCCCGCTCAAAAATGAAAAAGAAAGACAGACTTATTATGGAGCACTAGACTATCAAAGCAAAGAATTTATTGTGCAAGAATATAAGAGTGGAAATACGAAAAATACCATTGAATTTATTAAATATTTGCAACAGCGAAGGCCGGGAAAAAAATTGGCAATATTTTGGCATAGAGCAAGTTATCACAATTCTCAGGAATTTCGAGAATATTTGGTGACAATTAATCAAGACTTAGCAGAAGAGGAATGGTTGATAAATTGTACAAAATTTGCCCCGAATGCCCTGGAGCAAAATCCCATTGAAGATATTTAGTTACAAGCCAAAAATTTCATCAGACAATTCTATCATCTTTGCAGTTCTTTTAAAGTAGTTAAGTGGCTATTTAAGTTTTTTGCTGATTGTCAAATATTCGATTTCCCAAAACTTTTTCTGTATGGAATTTTGCCACAACCAATTTAGGATTGCTATATTTAAAGTATACTTCCTTTTTTATTCCACACTCTACTTAAATAGTCCTGGTGATGATAAACTAATAGTCAAACTCTATCAAAATACAGTTTAATGAAAATAAATAATAATTTACTAGATTTATCTATAGTTACACCTATTTATAATGAAGTCGATAGTCTTCCTCAACTGTTAGAAACAATTTCCACTACTTTAATAGAAAATCAACTTACTTACGAAATTATCTGTGTAGATGATGGTTCTCAGGATGGTTCGACAAAACTACTAACAGAATTAGCTCAAAAACGTACAGATTTAAAAGCAGTAATTCTCCGCCGAAATTATGGGCAAACTGCAGCTATGGCAGCTGGGTTTAAGTATGCTACGGGCAAAGTAATTGTGACTTTAGATGGAGATTTACAAAACGATCCGGCTGATATTCCACTATTATTATCTAAGCTGGATGAAGGTTATGATTTAGTGAGTGGGTGGCGAAAAAATAGGCAGGATGATGCTGTTACACGACTACTTCCTTCTAAAATTGCTAATTGGATAATTGGTAAAGTTACAGGGGTAAATTTACATGATTATGGTTGTTCCTTAAAAGCTTATCGTTTGGAATTAATTGCTGATATGAATCTCTATGGTGAATTACATAGATTTTTACCAGCTTTAGCTTTTATTGAAGGGGCAAGAATTACAGAAATACCTGTAAAACATTATGCTCGTCGCTATGGTCAAAGTAAGTATGGTTTAGGGCGAACTTTTCGAGTTGTGATGGATTTATTGACAGTATTTTTTATGAAAAAATTCCTCACTAGACCGATGCACGTTTTTGGAATGTTGGGTTTGATTTCTGGAGGTTTAGGTTTACTTTTTGGGATTTATTTAACTATCCTAAAATTTGGCTTTCAGGAAGAGATAGGCGATCGCCCTCTACTAATTTTAGTTGTTGTCTTATTACTTGCTGGTTTGCAATTATTTAGTTTTGGTTTATTGGCAGAATTACTGATGCGAACTTATCATGAATCTCAAGCGCGACCTATTTATCGAGTTCGAGAAATTGTTGGTAAAAATTAATAGAAGAAGGGAGAAGGAAGAAGTCTACATTCCGCACTACAAAACGTAGGATAAAATACTAAGTCAAAAGTCAAAAGTCAAAAGTCAAAAGTAAGAAGTAAGAAGTCAAAAGTCAAAAGTCAAAAGTAAGAAGTAAGAAGTAAGAAGTAAGAAGTAAATTATACTGGTCAATAAGAACCAAGGATTCAGCAAGTATTTATGCTTAATATTTAACTAAGAATTTCACTCCTGATCGAGGTAAATGAAGATAATTTATATAGTATAAATACCTAAGCAAGCTACGGATTTTATACTAATTTTCATGTTACAAATTGAAATGCGGAATGTGGGACAAGGCGTTTAAGCGTTGGTGATTTAATGTATGAAATTCAATTTAGTGGTAAATTTTCACCCAAAAAATAGTGGGGACCATACCTATTTCTGACTCTAAAGTCACTGAAAAACTCTTTTCTACCTCCTGACTCCTGACTTCTGACTTCTAACTCCTGACTCCTTATCTAAATCACTGGGGATTATTGATAAGTAGAAAAATCAATATATCCTTCTCTATCAAATGAATACCAAATTTTCACATCAGGAGGTGGATTAAGAGGCCAATTATTAGCAAAACGTTCTACTAAATCTGGATTACTAATAAAAGGTCGCCCAAAAGCAATTAAGTCGGCATTTCCAGCTTGAATTGCTGTTTCAGCAGTTTCTTGAGTATATCCACAATTTCCTATAAGAGTGCTGGTGAACACTTCTCTAAACTCAGCCAAAGTCATCGGTTCACCTAATTCGTGAGAACCAAAAGCTAAACCATCCATAACGTGAAGATAAGTTAACCCATAATTATTTAACTGTTGCGCAACATAAATAAAAGTTTCCCGAAAATCTGGCGAACCCATATCGTTAAAATTACCATTAGGACTAATTCTTGCCCCAACTCTATTAGCAGGCCAAACAGTTAAAATAGACTCTACAATTTCTTTGAGAAACTGAAATCTGTTTTCCAGACTGCCGCCATAGCGATCGCTCCGATGATTGGTTTTTGACTGTAGAAATTCGTCAATCAAATAGCCATTTGCTCCATGAATTTCTACTCCATCAAAACCAGCAGACTTTGCACGTTCGGCAGCCAAACGATAATCTTCTACAATTCCTGGAATCTCTTCTGTTTCTAGAGCGCGAGGAGTTTCTAATGGTTGTTTGCCAATGGGAGTATGAACGTATTCTTGATTCAACCGAATAGCAGAAGGGGCCACGGGCAGTTGACCATTTTCGTGAAAGCTACTATGAGAAGCTCGTCCACAGTGCCAAAGTTGAAGGAACATAGGAGTGCCTTTGCTATGGACAGCATCTACAACTTGTTTCCAAGCTTCTGTCTGCTCCTCTGAGTAAATACCTGGAGTATTGATCCAGCCATTAGCTTGTTTGGAAATGACAGTTGCTTCTGAAATGATTAAACCTGCCCCAGCTCGTTGACCATAATATTCGGCCATCATAGCATTGGGTATTCGTTCTGTGCCTGCTCGCGATCTAGTCATTGGAGCCATGACAACTCGGTTTTTTAGGGTTAAATCTCCCATCATTAAGGGAGTTAGTAGAGTTTGTGAATCTGTTTGAGTAGTCATTTTTTTAATTGCTCAGTTTCTAGGATGATAATTTGATATTCATTGGTTTATTTTATCTGTAATTAATAATAAATTTAATTTATCAAAAAACCATAATTTTGAGCGATATTTAACTATCTCTAGCTATAGGTTTATAATTAAATAATTTTGCTTAGTCAATAGCAAGATTATGTAAGAATTCAGCATTCAGCAGTCAGGTATTAGTTTGATTAGAGCTTGAATTAGTATGAGTTAAAAAGTCAACAAGGAAAGGTTCCGAAATTTCAATTGTTTAAAATTTAGACAATGTAAGATTTTCTTCTCTCCTAGATAACTAAATCCTTCTTCCTTCTGAAAGGAAAGGTGTCGAAATTTCAATTGTTTAAAATTTAGGCAATGTAAGATTTTCTTCTCTCCTAGATAACTAAAGTCTTCTTCTCTCTTAGATAACTAAAGCCTTCTTCCTTCTGAAAGGAAAGGTGTCGAAATTTCAATTGTTTAAAATTTAGGCAATGTAAGATTTTCTTCTCTCCTAGATAACTAAAGTCTTCTTCTCTCCTAGATAACTAAAGCCTTCTTCCTTCTCAAAGGAAAGGTGTCGAAATTTCAATTGTTTAAAATTTAGGCAATGTCAGATTTTCTTCTCTCTTAGATAACTAAAGCCTTCTTCCTTCTCAAAGGAAAGGTGTCGAAATTTCAATTGTTTAAAATTCAGGCAATGTCAGATTTTCTTCTCTCCTAGATAACTAAAGTCTTCTTCTCTCTTAGATAACTAAAGCCTTCTTCCTTCTCAAAGGAAAGGTGTCGAAATTTCAATTGTTTAAAATT
>NZ_JAAHHG010000048.1:31918-38298 GCF_010692555.1 Okeania sp. SIO3B5
TGTTTAAAATTCAGGCAATGTCAGATTTTCTTCTCTCCTAGATAACTAAAGTCTTCTTCTCTCTTAGATAACTAAAGCCTTCTTCCTTCTCAAAGGAAAGGTGTCGAAATTTCAATTGTTTAAAATTTAGACAATGTAAGCTTTTCTTCTCTCCTAGATAACTAAAGCCTTCTTCTCTCCTAGATAACTAAAGCCTTCTTCCTTCTTCCTTCTTCCCTCTTCCTTCTTCCTTCTGAATTGCTATTTTTTTTAACAATTCACGATTAATTTTACCCTGATAATTACGAGGTAAATTTTCAATTTTAATCCAAGATTTAGGTTGTTTAAACTTACTCAATTTTCCATTAATTGCAACCATAAACTTTTCTACAGAAACTTCTAAGTCATCAGCAACATAAACAGCAGTCACAATTTCACCCCAATATTTATGGGGTAAACCTATTACACAAACATCAGTAACTAATCCAGTTGCCAAAATAGCTGCTTCTACTTCTGCCGGAAAAACATTTTCCCCACCAGTAATAATTTTTTGACTATGACGACCTACTATATTTAAGTAATTTTGATTATCTAAAAATCCTAAATCATCCGCCACAAAAGTTTCAGAATAATTAAATAAGTTTGGATAATACCCTAATGCTAAAGAATTAGCTTTGATGTTAATAATTCCAATTTTATTTTTGCCTAAAATATCCCCATTTTCACTTTTAATCATAATTTCTGCGTGGGGTAAAATTTGACCGTTGCTATTATTTCCTGTCAAAAAATCTTCGGGTTTAAGAGTAGCAACTTGAGCAGCAGTTTCAGTCATTCCGTAAGTGGGTGCTAATTTAATTTGATATTTTCTGGCTATATCAAATAATTCTTGCCAAGCAGGTGCGCCACCTAAAAGCACTGTCTGAAAATTAGATAACCAGTTTGCTGTTTCTGAATTTTGTATCAGCTTTTGTAATTGAGTTGGTACTAGGGAAATAAAAAATTTATTGGGATTAATATTCCATTCCTTTTTGTCGAAAATTTCTTTATATGATGGCAAAATTACTAAATTTCCTCCAGTAGTAAAGGAGCGCATAAATTGCATTAAACCACTGACGTGATATAAGGGTAAAACACAAAATGAGTTAATTTGTTGTACTTGGAAATATTTTTGGAAGCCTTCCACTGATGCTATTAATGTTTTCCATGTATGAATAGTAAATTTAACTTTTCCAGATGAGCCACCTGTAGGAATCATAATCAAATTTTTCGGAAAAAGTTCCTTGGTATTATTATTAGTATGTATTGGTTTTAGAGAGATGCTATTTTGAGGAGATACATCATTTTTGTATATATCTGCTCCTAGAAAATTTTCGTCGAGAGTATTTCCAAAAATTATGTCTGGTTGTGCTAATTCTAATACTTGTTCCCATTCTTGTTTACCCCAATTTGGATTACATAGAAAGACTTGAAAACCAGTAGCAACGGCAGCAACAAAACTGGTAACAAATTCTGTTGGTTTTGATTCCGATATAAATATCTTTGGTGGAGATTCTGGGTGAAAATTTTCGTTCAAGTATTCAAACTTTTTTTGACTAATAGAGTAGATATCGCTACTTTCATTACTAATCAGTAAATCGCTATTTACACTCAGATAGTTAAAAATTTGGTTCATAAATTGTCTTACCGAATAATTAAGGTTTAAAGCCTCTCTTTTAAAGGAGAAACAAGCGGTCGTTTTGCTGGCGCATAACTACGTTAACGCTACGCGACATGTTTGCGGAGCATTCCGTAGGAAAAAGCGCAGCTTTCCCATAGGGTGGGATGGTGAGGTCCCAGAGCCATATCCAATCGACCAAGAGAGAAAAATTTTTCATGATTAGTCAATCCTATCCGCTTTCAAGGAGAGGTTATTATTAATTATTAATTATTAATTATTAATTATTAATTATTAATTGTTGAACATATTTCTTCTTGCTCATCAAACCAATGGGTAATTCCAAAACCAAAGGCGCGATTTTTGAGTAGATTTGATTGTAATTCTGTCGCGAGTCGTAGTGCTGATTTTCTACCAACTTTTGTTTCAAATACTGAAGAGAAAACTATATCAATAGTATGATTTTGGCAAAAATTACGGAGTTGCGAAGGCGAACCAAAAATAGCAGGTTTTATCGAAAATATTCCTCGCCAACCCTGTTGATAATATTGTTGCATTTTACTAAAGTTGGCAACAGATTCATCTAAAGCTATAGGAGTCGAGTGTTGATGACTTAATTCCAACATTTCCTCAAATTTATCAACAGATAAAGGTTGTTCTATAAATTCAATTAAATTGAGATTTTCACATATTTCTAACCATTGTTTTGCCTCCTCAAAAGTTAATCCGCCATTAGCATCTAATCTGAGATTTGCTTCTGTAGGAAGCGCTTTAACTAACTGCTGAAAAATTTGTAGTTCCGTTTGAATTTTACTAACTCCTATCTTCCATTTAAAAGTACGATATCCTTCTTGCCATAGTGGCTTCCAAATTTCTAGAGCTGGCTCTCCTTCTGGTAATAAAGCACTGTAAAAATTAGAGTTTTTTAATTCTTCTTTCTTGTCTATTTCTCTTTCTCTAAGATTTTCCCAAGCTGACTCAAAACCAAACTTACAAGCCGGTAAATTTTCAGGAATAGATAAAATTTTTTCTACTGTAATTTCTGTTGGTAAGTGGTGACAAAAATCTAAAGCTTCCGACAAAGTTTCAGAGCCAAACCAACTCAAAGGGGCAATTTCACCTAAACCTATTTTCCCAGTTTCGCTAGTTAGTTGTAAAATAATTCCTTCTCTAATATTCCAAATACCATGACTGGTTTTGAGAGGTTGTTTGAAGTTTCTTTTATAGGGAAAAATTTGTAGTTGATAGTGCATGAATTTTTGGGGAAGGTTTTCTTGGAAAATTTCATCTATTTGCCTGTTTATTGCAAGATAGGGAGAAATTTTATCGCAGTGTTCATTAAATTAGACTACATCTATAAAAGTTGTCTATAAAACAATACGGTTCAGTTAAGACGAAAACTCCTATAATCCTATAATATGGAACCATTAGATAGGCTTTTAAAACTACAGAACTGCAAAAAAATCCTTAACTGAACCCTATTAGTCTATCAAAGTTGATAGTGCATAATTTTTGGGGAAAGTTTTTTTTAATTAACCTCTTTGCCTTTTTATTGCAAGGTAAAGATAAAATATTGTAAGTATTTCCTGCGGAATGCTGCACAAACAGCTATTAGTGTTCAGCTTTTAGCTGTTTCATAGATAATGTATATACACTGGTAAGGTCAAGGTCAGTTTTTTTTCAATACTTTATAATTATCCTTGAATTTTTTAATACTAATTCCTGCTCTCAAGGCAATGAATTAATAACTGATAGCTGATAGCTGATGGCTGAATGCTTACAAAATATTTTCATGTATATGACACTGATAGTAGTACTTATATAAAAATAGTAGACTTGCAAAGGTAGGCTAAAAATCTTGCTCAATATAGTAGTACTTATATAGAAATAGTAGACTTGCAAAAGTAGGCTAAAAATCTCGATCAATGACGATACTGGCAACCTGCTGATATTAATCGTGATAGAAAAGTAAGTCTTCAAGAATACTGAAAAGTTGTTAAAGTATATGTTGATAATTTTTCTAATTCACGATAAATTTAGGAATCCCATGTTACCAAAGCTAATGCTATTTTAAGTGCCCTTGATGCTAATAATTATGGAACTATTTTTCAATCTGAATATACAGCAGATTCTACTTTAGTGAGGTATACCCATCGCGGGCAAGATGCCCGCACTATAAACATTTAATTGTTCATTTCTGTACTTCTTATGCGAGGAATCTGTTGTATACAATTTTGCCTAGCTATTGGTTTAGATGAAGCAACTGCTAAATCTGTATTTATAAAATTATATTAGGGTGGAAAAGGGTACTTTTTACCGAAAAATTGGGTTTAAAGCCTCGCCCTTGTAGGGCGACTTTTTATTTTAGTATGCAAGTGAATTGAATATATGCTACAGTGTTATTAGTTGCCGGGGGGCACTCGGAAACTCGTGCGCGGACGTGGAGGGAAGCGTTAGACTACCGCCAAGGAAGCAGCACCCTGTGTTAGCGACAGCTATGCGAAGCAAAACGTCAACCCGCCGAGAAGCTACGGCTCAGTAGGAATCTCCGCGCCTTCAGGCCGGAGAGGATGTCAATGAAGATTAGAAGCTACTCTAACTAGGAAGAGATTATTTTTTAGAGTAGCTTTTGTCTAACCTCAGTATTATTTCATTTCTGAGCTTGTTTGAGAAAGAAGCCAGAGTTGTCAAGGAAACTGTATACTTGTAGTCAGTTCCTGCTTTATTATTAATCTCTCTTCATCGATTTTGCTCTTGCACGAGATAGATTTTAAAGATTAATAGTGCAGGATGGCAGAAATAACTAACCAGTTACAAAATCCTAAAAAGCTTACCAGTTAATACTTTTGACTGTCTTGAGTGCGTCTTACATTCTGAGGTTCCCTCAGAATTACGCACTCGCTTTTGACTTTTGACTTTTGACTTCCGCGTAGCAGCAATAGCTATTTATTTTTCTTCCCACTAGGAAACTGGTCAATCTTAGCTATACCATAGAATGTAATATCATCTCTTCCTACCCGTAGTCGATCTACTCTAAGTTGAGTATTTTCTAAGGCAAATTTATCTAGGTCTAGTAAATTATTTACATGGTCTATTAGAGATTTACCTAAATCTACTGACTCTTGATTACCATTATATTTAACATTGACAAATTTGATTTTACGTCTATCTTCCACTTCGACGTTAGCAGTGAAATCAACTTCTATAGTTTGATTTGGGCTTCCTACACCGATTTGAGTTTTAAGTCTGAGGGCTCGATCTTCAGTGATAGTCATTTGAGTATTTTGGAAATGTAGGGGTTGTCCTTGATATTTGAGCCTTTGCAGTTTCTCTACCACAAATGGGGTATTGAAAGAAGTGGTCAAGTCTGACTCGGTTAATACAGTCCTCATAGTAGCCTGGATCGGCTGCCTTAATTTGACTTTACCAGTAAAAATGGCACTAAAGTCTATTGAGACAGCTTGTAGGTAAAGCTCCATAACTTCAATCCGAAGGCCATTGTACATCCGCATTCCTTTGCCGATGAAATCAAACCCATCCAGACTACCTTGTAAGAGTTTGGCCACTGGCTCGGCACGGACGTTGGCTTCGACTTTATCAGAGCTTTTAAACAGGGCTGCAATAGCAGCTCCTACTGCCTTGCTCACTAGGCGATCGCCACTTTGATTTTGCATTGGTACATTGGTAAACAATGCGGTCACCATAATTTTTCAATGTTTGCCTTCATTGATATACTAACAGTTTCATGAAGAATTGTAAAGTTTACTTGTACTTATGTACTTAATAAGCATTACTTTGCATCTACTTATCAATTTTATAAAATACATAGCCTACGCAAATCAAACTTTTAGGAATTGACTGAATCAAGGGGTGTACCTTGCAGACAAGCATCCGTGAGTAGAGCACCATTGAAGTCAGCCTGATCGACAATAGCACAGAGCAAATTAGCCCGTTGTAAATTTGTGCCCCGGAGTATAGCACCAGTAAAATTAGCTTCTTCTAAATCTGCTTGGGATAAATCTGCACCAGCTAGATTGGCACTACTAAATTCTGCTTGAAATAAAATAGTTCTAGTGAAATTCACACCTCGTAAGTCGGCCCCACGAAAATCAGCCCCACTTAATTCTAAACTATTCAATACAGCCCCATTTAAGAAAGCACCTGCAAAGCTAGCTCCTCTAACTTGGGCATCCATAAAAAGAGCACCCCGTAGGTCAGCATTACGAAAGTCTGCCTCTCTCAAATCTGCACCAGTGAAGTCTGCCCCACGCAGGTTAGCTCTCAATTGTGCTTTCTGTAGATTAGCTCCAGCAAAATTAACTCCAATCAAGTTAGCTTGGTAGAAGTCTGCTTCTGAAAGCTGGGTTCCTGCTAAATCTACACCAGGCAGATGAGCATTTGCTAAAAGTTTAATTTTGCCAACTCGAATGGCTGAAATATCTAGCGATGTTGATTGATTCATATCTATAAAAAAATTAGGTTTTAGGTTTTAGGTGCATTGACGCTTATTTTAGAAACCCTGTTAATTTCCTGCAAATAGTGCAATAGTATGAAGATGAAAACATCAACAAAAGGAAATGGTAAAAAATTATGTCACCCCAGGGGGAGAAAATTTGTAGTTTGACATCCTCCCCGGCCTAAAGGCACGGGGATTCCTACCGAGCCTTAGCTCCTCGGTGGGTTGACGTCTCACAGGCTGCTGCTACTTTGGCAGTAGTCTGACGCTTGCCTCCACGTCCGTTTCTTG
>NZ_JAAHHG010000480.1 GCF_010692555.1 Okeania sp. SIO3B5
CTCTTAGGTCTTTCTGCTGCCTCTTGCAGAGGAGCTGCGCTAACAATGCACCAGCCTCCAAGGTCAAGCCTCTTTTCGGTCTAAAGGCGCGCTCCACAGACTGACACTGCTAGCCCAGCAGCCAAGTCTTAAGTCTAACACACTATTGACATACACCGCAAAATTGATTGGTTTTCCCATACGACGCTCCCCTTCGGGAGAGCGCGGGTCTTCAACCAACGTTGAGATAATTAAAGAGTTTTCTGATTATTAATTAATAGTTAATAAAGCGGATTTCTTATCGGTGAGGTACGACTGTAACAGCCTAGAAGGCTGTGCTACAAAGCGACAAAGCTTTTATAATATATTTGTACCTTATGACGCGCTGAATTAGAAGCAAAGGCAACTTTGATATCCGACATGGGGATAAAATCTTGTCTGTGTCTCGAAACCATATCCAACCTGTCCATAGACGAGATGGATACAATTACTCGTTTTAAGTATATTTTTTCTAAGAGGTTATTGGCCTTTCTTAAGCTCGTTGTTAACTCAATTATTACAGTTTAAAAATCATGGGACTTTTCGATCAAATTGTTGGTGCTATTAATAACCCTAATCAAGAAGCTAGTACGAATCAATTGAGTAGTATTCTTGGTACAGTGCAGCAACTAAGTGGCAATCTCGGAGGAGATTCTGGTGCAACTCAAGCTGCTATGTCAATTTTGGGTGGTCATGTACGTTCAGCTTTACAGCAGAAGCGGGAAGAGTCTGGCAATGGAGCAGTTCAAGCAATTGTCAATCAGTTTGCAGGTACAAATCCTAACCCCCAAGCTGTTACATCTCTATTTTCAGCTAATCAAATCAGTGAAATTGTTCAGAGTATATCTGAAAAAACAGGTTTTGATTTATCACAAATCCAGAATTTATTGCCTATTTTAGTACCACTAATTCTGAACTTATTGAAAACTGGTAATGACACTCAAAATCCTAATCAGGCATCTAATAATGTTTTAAATGGCTTTTTGGATGCTGATGGAGATGGGGATGTTGATATTTCAGATATGATGGGGATGGCAAGTCGTTTTTTGAAGTAAAGGAAAAGTTTTAGGTTTGAAGAGTAGCTAATATCCACAAAGACGTATCAACCTACATTCGCACGACAAAATGTAGCAACCGAAGAAGGAGTCAGGAGACAACCCACTCCTAACCCCTCCCAGGAGGCAGGGTCTATTTATTGTCACGAGAGAAAAAAGAAGTGGGGGAGTGGGGGAGTGGGGGAGCAAGGTCAATTTATCGTCAAGAGAGAAAAGTTGTATCCTTTGAAATTTTGAAATTTTGTACATCTTGCTAGAGTGGGTTAACCAAAAATATACAGTTGTAAATATTCTAGGCGCGACAATGAATTAGCCCTGCTCCCAAGAGGGGAAGACAGGAGACAGAATTTTAGAAGAAAATCATAGCTGCCGTGATTGAGTAATCATATCTAGCAAGTATTTATGCGTAAATTTTTTACTCGGAATTTGATGAACGAAAAAAGTAATTAGGGTTTGCTGAAAAAGTCTTTTTGCTCTTTGTAGGAGACAGGAGACAGGAGACAGGAGACAGGAGAAATGGGAATGTAGAGGAGGTAGAAGTAAGAATTGTCTTTCAATTTTTCTGCCATAATCGTCCCAAAATACTAGCATGCATGAGCTTTTTCCGCCGAAAACAGGCGCACTTTTTTCAACTCTAAAACGCTAAAACCAATATCAATCAATACTTTTAGAATTAATCAGCAAGCCCTAATTAATATGATTTGCATAGTATAAATATCTACCAAGTTACGGATTTATATACTACTTTTAATGATACAAATTAGAAGTGCGGAATGTGGGTTAAAAGCAATTAATACATTTTATAATAAACAGCGCTCTTATTTACAATCTCAATTAAAAACTAACCACAATAAAAGTAATTCTCATAGGTGAAAAAAATTAACTCACATTCATGTCGGCTCTTAGCCGAAACGAAATTGTCGAGTAGAAAATTATCTGCATACAGCAAATAAAAGAGTAATAGACTGGTGTGTAAACCATGAAATAGGCAGATTAATTATGGGGTATAATGAGACTTGGAAACAAGAAATAAAATTAGGTAAAAAGAATAATCAACAATTTGTAAATATTCCTCATTATAAGTTAATAGAGATGTTAATATATAAAGCCAAATTAAGAGGAATCAAAGTAATAATTCAAGAAGAATTTTATACATCTCAATTGAGCTGTTTAGATGTGGATAATTTATCAAAATATGGAGATAAAAAACCGAAATTTAGTGGAAAAAGAGTAACAAGATTTTTTGCCCAATTCTGGCCTAAAATACTGACTTTTTGAACATTTTATACACGCTCCGATGCTACCGGACATGATATCAAAAAGTGCGAACTTTTAGGCTACTGAGGTTCAAAAATTGAGCATTTTTGGCTCTATGATAATAGAAAAATCACTTTTACTATTTTTGTGGCCAACTCCTCTGTAACTCCTATCTCTCTTAACTCCTAACTACTCCCTACTCCCTTTTTCCCCTCCTGGGAGGGGGAGGGGCGAGGGGTGGGTTCCTACTCCCTACCTCCACAAAAAGACTTTTTCAGCAAACCCTAATTAGTAAGCCCTAGAATAGATATCTGAAAAGTTTTAATTATAGGTTTCAGCTTTTAATTTAAAAAATTAAAATTTTGTCATCAATCTTCTATCAAAAAACATCAAAAAATTCTTGAATTCATTCACGAAATTTAAACACTTTCAGAGCTTTTTCTCAATTTTGTGATATTATCGATAATAGTAAAATCTGGAGCTATTTATGACTTAATAGCAAAACAAAGCTGCAAATGCCTATTATGCCGTTATTTCTGTAGCGATCGCCCTTAATTTTTCATAGCACAGCAAACTAATTTTCTCCACCCTCCTTAACCAGTAATTGACAAATATATAACGATAGTGTATTGCAGAAATATTCAAGGAGGGTTGCTCAAAATCCCCTTGACAAAAATAACTTCTGACTTCTGAGTTCTAACTTCTGACTTCTCACAAGGAGGGTTGCTCAAAATCCCCCTTGACAAAAATAACTTCTGACTTCTGAGTTCTAACTTCTGACTTCTAACAAGGAGGGTTGCTCAAAATCCCCTTGACAAAAATAACTTCTGACTTCTGACTTCTGACTTCTGACTTCGTTGACCACCCTCCTTAACCAGTAATTGACAAAAATATAACCACAATGGTAGTTTTAAAGGTTTAGACAGGCAAATTTTAACAATCTGTTACAGAATATAGGAATACAAGTTATTTAGGTCAGGGTCAATTAACTGTGAAAGTATTCCGAACACTTGAGCCTCAAAACCAGCGCAGTCTAATGATGTTGTTCATTGCAGGCTTATTATTTTGGTCAAGTATAACTACCTTACTACCCACCTTACCTCTTTACATAAGTTTTATTGGGGGTACAAAACAACAAATTGGCCTGGTAATGGGTTGCTTTGCTTTAGGACTATTATTATCACGATTTGTTCTAGGACCATTAGCTGATATGAGAAGTCGGAAGTTAGTCCTGATAGTTGGCACAAGTGTAGCAGCGATCGCCCCACTCGGTTACTTACTACTAAAGTCTTTTCCTTTACTAATGGGGGTTCGTGCTTTTCACGGTATTAGTATTGCTGGAGTTACTATTGGCTATAGTGCTTTAGTGGCTGACTTGTCTCCTCCCGGTCGTAGGGGAGAATTAATTGGTTATATGAGTTTAGCAACTCCTGTAGGTATGGGAATTGGCCCAGCAATAGGAGGTTTTTTAGCAGAGGCGAGTGGTTATGTAGCTTTATTTATCGTTTGTTCTGCTCTGGGAGTTATGAGTTTATTATGTGGTTCTTTTGTTAGGGAACAAAACACTACAGTAGGAAAAAATCAAGCCGATCTAAATCCTGTTTTCAATGAGTTACAGCAACAAAAGTTCTGGCAAATATTAAGAAGTCGTAGAGTATTAGTTCCGAGTTTTGTGATGTTTATGGTGGGTTTAGTATTTGGCACAACAATCACTTTTCTGCCACTTTTTATTCAAGAAAGTGGAATTGCTCTTAACGCAGGACTTTTTTATACAGTTAGAGCGATCGCTAGTTTTATCATCCGCTTTTTTACTGGACGAGCTTCAGATAGATTTGGTCGTGGCATTTTTATCAGTGGAGGTCTCGCCTGTAGTTTGTTGAGTATGTTAACTTTATGGACAGCAAATAGCAGCAACACTATTTTACTCGCAGCTATTCTCGGAGGGACTTCTGCTGGCTTGGTTCTTCCTATGATGATTACTTTAATGACAGACCGATGTCCTCCTAGTCAAAGAGGTAAGTTTTTCTCTTTTTGTATTGGTGGGTTTGATTTAGGTTTGGCTTTAGCTGGTCCTTGTTTTGGTCTAGTGGCAGAGCAGTTTAGTTTTAGTTATAGAAGTATGTTTGCTCTGGATGCTTGTCTTGTTTGTTTAGCACTAGCTACATTTATCACCATGTCAAACAAAGACTTGTCCCATTCCATCAGATTTGCTTGTGGTCAGGGACAAGATACTTATGCCATTAATTCTTAATACGGGCCTGGAGGGATTCGAACCCCCGACCTCATGGTCCGTAGCCACGCACTCTATCCACTAAGCTACAGGCCCCCGTTAGGTTTAGTTTTGGACTAAGCTTAATTAAACAGCTTTTCTTCCGCACTAATAATTAATAATAGCATATTTGAACAAAATGACAAGAGATTTTTTTAAATTTGAGCAAAGTTTGACTCATCTGGATGAAGAGGGGGAAGCTCAAATGGTTGATGTATCTGCTAAAGTGCCTACTGTGCGCCAAGCTGAGGCTGGTGGACAAGTGCGGATGTCAAGAGAAACATTTGAGGTTATTCAAGCTGGTAATGCGCCAAAAGGTGATGTTTTGGGGACTGCTAAGTTGGCTGGTATTATGGCGGCCAAGCAAACGGCTCAACTTATTCCTTTGTGTCATCCTTTGCCGTTGCAAAAAATAGATGTTCGGTTAATTGCCGATCCACAACTGCCTGGGTATCAGATTCGGGCCATGGTGAAAACTAAGGCGGAAACTGGGGTGGAGATGGAGGCTTTGACGGCGGTTTCTGTGGCGGCTTTGACTTTGTATGATATGGCTAAGGCTTTGGAAAAGTCTATTTCTATTGAGTTGATTCGTCTGTTGAGTAAGAGTGGGGGTAAGTCTGGGGATTATCAATTAAGTTAAAAGTCAACAGCAGTTTTCTAGTTGATGAGGTACAAAGTTTTATTGCTTTAGGCAACAGGCAACAGGCAACAGGCAACAGGGAATATAGGAATAAATAGAGCTTACTGGCTAATGACCTTAAAGTCAGTTGTTAATTTACAGCGCTTTTCAAATTGATGAACCACATCTTCACACATCAAACCTTGTAGGGACGTTCCATGGAACATCCCTACTGTGGTCTACCCAAATAAAAACCACTGTAAACACTGTTCTTAAAGAGAAAGTCTTGTTGCTGTTAACGCAGTTCCTCCGGAGGAGACTAGCTGACTGCTAATAGCTAAATGCTAAGATTGAAATTGAGTATATTGACATCCTCCCGACGCTGCTCTACGAGACAGCGCGGGATTCCCTAACATCACTGATAGGGACTTTTTGCTTCCTCTTGACAGAGGAGCTGCGCTAACGTAGCACCTGCCTCCGAGGCCGAACCTCTTTTCGGTCTTACGGTCGCTCCACAGACTGACACTGCTAGCCCAGCAGCCTTATTGTATTGAGGATAGCACACTACTGTAAGAACCGCAAGATTGATTGGTTTTCCCATGCGACGCTCCCCTTCGGGAGAGCGCGGGTCTTCAACCAACGTTGAGATAAAAGTTATATGTAAATATAGTCATATATAGTCAAATAATGTCAAATATCTTCGTTGATTTGTGCAAAAGAGCTACTAAATATTTGACAAAATTTAATAACTCAAAGGCCATCTGTTTAATAGTATAATGAAATTGGCACGCTTAGTTCCAGACTAAATAATCATCAAAATTCCGAAATCCTCGAATCCTAATATAATTTTAACTCCTGGATTTATGAAATTAGTTGAGAGACATATTATTCAGACAAATCATCGGTTTTATGATGAAATTGACAGGCTTTGTTTCTTGTCGAAAAATCTTTATAACTATGCTAATTATTTAGTTCGTCAATCTTTCATATTTGAAAATACTTATCGTCACTATTACGACCTGCAAAAAACACTCTCTACTCAATCAGAATATCAAGCAATGCCAGCTAAAGTATCTCAACAAATCTTGATGATACTAGATAGAAACTGGAAGAGTTTTTTAGCAGCGAATGAAGTTTATAAACAGAACCCATCAAAGTTTAAATCTCGTCCTCGTCTTCCTAGATATAAAAATAAAGTAAAGGGAAGAAATATTGTAGTTTATACCACACAAGCCATCAGCAAGAGACAATTAAAACAAGGAATTATTAATCCTTCTAAAACCGGGATTTATCTAAAAACATTAGTACGTACTTCACAAATTAAACAAGTTCGTCTCATTCCAAGACTTAATCATTATGTAATAGAGGTAATTTATGAGAAATGCGAAAAACAATACGAGCTAGAGAAAAATCGTTGTGCCAGTATTGATATAGGATTAAACAACTTAGCTACATTAACCTTTAACCAAGCCGGAATCAAACCGCTCTTGATCAATGGCAGACCGTTAAAATCTATCAATCAATACTATAATAAAGTTAAAAGTTTCCTACAGTCTCAACTCCGGGAAAATCAATCAAGCCAGAGACTGAAAAAGCTTTGCAATAAAAGAGAATTTAAAATCAATGATTATCTTCATAAATCATCTCGTTTGATTATTAATACCCTGATTAATCAGAAAATAGGAACATTGATAATCGGGCACAATCAAGAGTGGAAGCAGAAGATAAATTTAGGGAAAAGAAATAATCAAAATTTTGTATGTGTGCCCTATAACAGGTTAATCGAAATGTTATCTTATAAAGCCAAGATGGTAGGAATAGATGTAATAATTACAGAAGAATCTTATACATCAAAAGCAAGTTTTATAGATAATGATTTGATTCCAGTGTACAAGGAAGGTGAGAAAAATCAAGTCACCTTTTCTGGAAAAAGAATAAAAAGAGGTTTGTATCGTACCGCCAGTAAAAGATTAATCAATGAGTTACGTGAACGGTTCTTTGAACATTATGAAAAAAGCAGTCCCAAATGTCTTTGACTATGGGAAGCGAGGGTGTTGTAGTGCCTCCTCCGGAGGAGCTGCGCTAACACCCAGTCAGGATAAAACCTGCAAAATAAGGATATGTCATATTTGACTATATTTTTATGAACTATAATTGATTGAGTAAGGTAATTTTTAGTCATCTATAAATTTATGGATAATGAATCTATTGGGTTAGCAGAGTTAATCGAAAAAGTTAAGGCTGAGTTGCTTAATCCTGCTAAAAATCCTCGTTTTTTATTTGTTGATAATGTGGAATTAGAATTGCAAGTAGTTGTGAGAAAAGATGCTAAAACAGGTTTAAAAATAGATGTACTTGGTATTGGTGGAGCAAAGGTTGGTGCTGATGTTGAGCAAAGAAATATTCAAAGGGTGAAAGTTAGTCTTTCTCCTGTGTTTACTAAAGAGGAATTGAAAGAATATTGA
>NZ_JAAHHG010000481.1 GCF_010692555.1 Okeania sp. SIO3B5
TCCGCGCACGAGTTTCCGAGTGCCCCCCGGCAACTAATAACACTGTAGCATATATTCAATTCACTTGCATACTAAAATAAAAAGTCGCCCTACAAGGGCGAGGCTTTAAACCCAATTTTTCGGTAAATTGTTATGCTTTTAGCTATCTTTATCCTCATTAACTTTAGGAACATAGTCTGGACGTTGTGCATCTTCCCAACCAGGAGGACGCTTAGAATTATACCAAGCAATAGAACCTATACTAACTGCTGCAATAAAGCCCACCACAACAACTGCAATTGGAATCCATATATTACCCTGCACCATATTAAATCTCCAAGTTATTTCTATAATTAGAAATATTATCTCACAACCTGGATTGAGTCATATCAGTTATCAGTTATCAGTTATCAGTTATCAGTTATCAGCAAGTCTAGCTGTTTGCGCAGCATTCCGTAGGAAAGTAAAAGGCTTTATTCCTGAGAAAAAATGTACTTAGAAGCACATTAATTTGGACAAATCAAGTAGTTTTGCCTAGCTAAACTGACTATTTCTCCCTTCTCACTTTATCCCCACAAGTTTTTCAAGAGTTCCTTATAAGGGATAGCTAGGGATAGCTTAAGAAGGGAAAATTTGGACCAAAATTTTTTGGCAAAAACAATCTAGCTAGAAGCTGAATTTGAGAGATTTTTTTTGTGAATGCGATCGCAGAGCGTGTCATCAGCTATATCGCGACTTTAACCACCAGCAACAGCAGGAACAATACTCACTTCATCTCCATCCTGTAGAGATGTTTTTGTTCCTTCTAAAAATCGGATATCTTCGCTGTTAACGTAGAAATTTAAAAATCTTCGGGGTTCTCCTTGATCATCACAGAGACTTTTTTTGATTCCAGGATAGTCTGTTTCTAGAGAATTTATTAGTTCGGAAATATTGCCACCGCCACATTCAATTTCAATTTTTGCTTTATCTTTTGCTTTATTTTCGGTAAATTTCTGCAGTGGGGTAGGAATTAAAACTGTAACTGCCATAATTGATTAATCTAGATTATTTATAGATAATACTTTAGTTGCTCTTGGCAAATTTTTATTGTAATGCTGGGCTAAGAAAAACTTTTGATTTTTAAGAAAAAAATTATTTTTCCTAACCTACTATTACTCTTTGAAAGATACAGCAGATTCCACCTTGCTGAGGTATATTCATCGTGGACAAGATACAAGCACTGGGAACATTTAAATGTTAGTATCTTTACTTTATATACCACCGAATCTGCTGTATATAGAAATTTTTTGGGTTAGGTGAGTTAAACTAAAACTTGCTGCCAATCAAGACGCTCTAATGTTTGAGCGCGTTCCCAAGCTCTCTCGAAACTGTCTAACTTGGCATCTATTGTGAGAGGTTCGCCGATATAACCTTGTACTGCTTCTTGTGTCTTTAAACCATTACCTGTAATGTAAGCAACGGTAGTTTCTTCAGGATCAATTTTGCCTGCTTCTGCTAATTTTTTCAACACTGCAATAGTTGTACCACCTGCTGTTTCAGTGAAGATGCCTTCTGTTTCTGCCAATAACTTCATGCCTTCAATAACTTCAGTATCGGTGACAGATTCGATATTACCGTTTGTTTTGCGAGCTACTTCTAATGCGTAGATACCATCTGCAGGGTTGCCGATCGCAATTGATTTGGCAATAGTATTTGGTTTAACTGGGGTGATAAAATCACGACCTTCTCTGAATGCTTGAGCTACTGGAGAACAACCTTCAGCTTGCGCTCCACTAAAACGAACTGCTTTATCTTCTACTAAACCTACTTTAACAAACTCTTGGAATCCTTTATAAATTTTTGTGTAGAGGGAACCGGAGGCGATGGGTGCAACGATATGGTCTGGTAGTTGCCATCCTAGTTGCTCGGCGACTTCAAAGCCAAGAGTTTTTGAACCTTCTGAGTAGTAGGGACGGAGGTTAATATTTACAAATCCCCAACCGTAGGTATTGGCCACTTCGCAACAGAGACGGTTTACTTGGTCGTAGTTGCCTTTAACTGCCATAACTGTTGGATTGTAAATTAGGGTGCCGAGAATTTTGCCTGCTTCTAAGTCAGCGGGGATAAATACACAACACTCTAATCCTGCTTTGGCTGCGATCGCTGCGGTGGAGTTTGCGAGGTTACCTGTACTGGCGCAGGATACTGTGGAGAAACCTAATTCTCTGGCCCGACTGAGGGCGACTGATACTACCCTATCTTTGAAGCTGAGGGTAGGCATATTTACAGCGTCATTTTTGATGTAGAGATTTTTTAGACCCAGGCGACGGGCTAAACGTTCTGATTTTAGTAGGGGGGTCATACCTGTTCCTACATCTATTACGTTATCTGTTTTTACGGGTAGGAATTGACGATAACGCCATATAGAATTGGGACCTGCTTCGATTGTGGCCCGGCTCACTGTTTGACGGATCTTTTCATAGTCGTACTTTACTTCTAGAGGGCCAAAGCAGACATCTTCGCATATATGTTTGGCTTCTAGTGGGTATTCTTCACCACATTCTTTGCACTTGAGTGTTTCTATTGCTGTATTTTGACTATGGATTTGATTTTCAGTTTTTGTGGCCTGGGTCATATTCTTTACTCCCTACTTCTAACAAAGAATTATTCTGCACTTTTTGAAATAGTAGCATGGGTAAAAATCACCGTCAACCATACCCGACAAAAATAGTCGGGATTAATTTTCTTGTATTTTTCCATTATTAATTGCAACAGATAAATTATCTATTTTGGCAGGTAATTTTACTAATTTAGTGGTTGATTTTAATGTAGCTATTGGAGGAGTAATATAAGTAGCTTATTTATTATAATTAAACTGAAAATTAATAATTTTTATAGCTATTTGGTTTGAATTTATTATAGTTTTGAAGCCAATATTTACTAATATTTTATTTGTCAATATAGAAATTTCCATGCTGGTGAGGTACAAAATTGGTTGGTGTTAGAGAAAAGGGAACAGAAGACAAATAAAAATAGGTGTACCTCACGCTTACTGAAAAACCCTATATTACTAACTTTCAGAATAAAAACAAATTTATTCTGTCATATTTTTTCTATTTAATTGTAAGCATTCAGCCGTCAGCCATCAGCTATCAGCTATTGCTTTTATCCTAAATTAAAAGCAATATTTAATTGCCTTACTACAAAAGTTGGTTCCCTTGCTCTTAAAGTTAGTTGTTAATTTAAACACTGTCCTTAAATAGAAAGTCTGGTTGCTGATAGCTGACTGCTAATAGCTGAATGCTTACATTTAATTTAGTATTAAATGTGAATAATGTTATAGCAATGGAAGCAAAAGGCGGAGACAGATCAAGGGCTTAAAACTCAGACAAGGTAATACTTTTCCTTCTTCCTTCTTCCTTCTTCCTTCTGCTATATTGGATTTTTTTAAATAGGGCTTGCTGATTAAATCTAAAAGTCTTTACAGATAAAGATAAGTGCCTTTTTAAGTATCAAAAAGTGCGAAGTTTTAGGTGGTAATGGTTCAAAAAAGAGCGGATTTTGCTCAAGAGTTGGGCAGAACAATCTTGGGAAAATTCTTACTCCTACCTCCTCCAAATTCCCATTTCTCCTGTCTCTTGTCTCCTGTCTTCTGTCTCCTACCTTCACCCATAAGACTTTTTCAGCAAGCCCTAAATAAATGTAGCATTTCATAGTGAAAAGGCTTCTAGAGGTAAGTGGTTTAATACCATATACCAAAGAAATTATATTTTCTAAAAAAAATATCTAAAATCTAAAATGATTGGCAGTCCTGCAACCGTAATGGTATTGATGAAATTTGGGACAAATTATCTAGGGTTTGCTGAAAAAGTCTTATGAGTGAGGGCAGAAGTCAGGATTCAGGAGTCAGAAGTTAGGATAAATGGGGGATTTAGAGGAGATAGGAGTAAGAATTGTCCCTCAATTTTTCTTTCCTTAGTTTGCCTTTTATGCTAACTTTTGAGGGTTTTATATCATGTTCGGTTGAATACTTATAATATCTGTGGATCGAAGGCAGGAGGCAGAGGGCAGAAGGCAGAAGGGAAAGAGCAAGGTTAAAAGGCAGAAGGTTTTTTATAACTGATTATCCGAACATGATATTAGACTAAAACAAGCGCACTTTTTGGGAATCCAAGAAAGCTAAAACTTTTACCTGTCAATGGTTTGATATTTAATCAGCAAGCCCTAATTATTAATTATTAATTATTAATTATTAATTGTTGAATCCCCTACTCCCCCACTAACTGGAGGAATGAGGACTACTTCATCGCCGTCTTGAAGGACGGTTTCGGGTGGAGCAAAGTTGAAGTTAATACCAAATTTGGTTACTTTTCGCCACTGCTCTAATTCAGGATGTTGGGTAACGATCTGTTCTAAAAGTTGGGAGGCGGTAGTTCCTGGAGAAAGGGTGAGTTGGAGTTCGGAGACTCCATAGGCTTCTTGGTAGGCTGCGAATAGTTTGAGGGTGATGGTCATTTCAGTTATCAGTTATCAGTTATCAGTTATCAGTACCTTCTACTTGAGTAGAAGGTTTGAAACCTAATTATTTTGGTGGTGGTGCATTGTAATGGTCGTGCGTTGCATTATTTTTTTTAGGAGGTACGGCAGTGGGAGCATCTTGCTCCCGTGCCAAGCATCCCTTGTTTCTTGTGTACCATGACTATGCAGGACTACCATTATTTTTTGGTCATATTATGCGAAGAGGCAAATTAGATTCTATGAATTTATTATTTTCTGCGTTGAATAAAAAATCATGCGTAGGGGCGAACAACTCCTTATACATCTTATAATCTTTAGAATATCAGAGTTTTTGTTTGAATGCAACTATATTCCCTGGCAATTTTTTCTAGAGCTTTTGAAGGCGAATCAGCTTCTATATTGTGTTGAATAAAAAATCATGCGTAGGGGCGAAAAACTCCTTATACATCTTATAATCTTTAGAATATCAGAGTTTTTGTTTGAATGCAACTATTTCCCTAGCAATTTTTTTTAGATCTTCTGAAGATGAGAATAATTGATAATTTAATTTATTATTTTAAATAGGGGGGTTGTTGATTGACATCCTCCCGACGCTGCTCTCACTAGACAGCGCGGGATTCCTTAAAATCACTGTTAGGGGCTTTCTGTTTCTTATAGAACCCCTAAACGGATCCATTAAGCATCTCCTCCACGCATAGGGAGTAGGGAGTAGGGAGTAGGGGGAAAGAATTGATGAATAACAGTGCAATAAAAGAGCATGATTTTTGATTGTTGGAGATATCTATCTATAGTAATTAAATATCAATATCCTCACTTCTTGGCCGAAAAACCCAACATTAGCAAAGATACGATCAGGGCTTCTATAAGGGCTTTCTGTTTCTTAGCACACGCCTTCCGGGATTTACTCCCTTCGGGTCTTATGGTTGCTCCACAGAATGACACTGCGAGTCCCGCAGGCTTCTTGGTGGGCGTTCCCTTGCGTCTGACTCCGACGGGGGTTCCAATCCGCAAAATATTTACCGAAGCGTTTATGTCCCTGTCATGGTGAGCTGTACATTCAGGACAATCCCATTCTCTAATATTTAGAGGCAGCGGAACGGAACGGAACGGAACGGGCAAGATGCCCATTCCACACACCTAAGACCTAAAATTATTATCAAATTGACATCCTCTCCGGCCTAAAGGCACGGATATTCCTACTGAGCCCTAGCTCTTCGGCGGGTTGACGCTTCTTAGGCTGCTGCTACTTTGACAGTAGTCTTATGCTTGCCTCCACGTCCGTTTAGAGTTTCCGAGTGCCCCCCGGCAACTTTTAATACTTTAGCATATATTCAATTTACTTGCAAATAAAAAGTCGCCCGCTTATGGGCGAGGCTTTAAACCCAATTTTTCGGTAAACCATTTACAATCTAATTAAAATGCTCAAAATTCAAAACTTAGTTCTAACTAGCAGTTGTTTTTACCTCTTTTTTTCAAGCTCTTGTTTAGCAAAAACTCCTGAATTTTCCGAATATACTGTCAGAAAAAATGCTGTAAATATTATCTCTCAACGTCAAACAGAAGAAGAGTCAAAATTAGAATCTCCAAATCAATTTTCCCCTAATCCTTTAGAAAGCACTGAACCAGACCCACTTTTACCAGAACCCCCTACTACAGGAACCGTTACCGGGGACAAACGAGAAGAACTTTCTCAAGAACTCGACCAACTTAATGTTGAAGCAGCAGCATTATTGGCAGCGGGAGAAACAACTAAAGCTTTTGATACCTGGAATAGAGAACTCCGCTTGCGACGCTATCTAGGTCAAGCAGAAGAATTAGCAGCTTTGGAACGAGTAGCAGAAATAGCATGGAATAATAGTCAAAAATTACAAGTGCAGTGGATTACAAAACGACTGGAAACCGTACAACCAGAGATTCAAGAACAAGAACCAGTGAATATAGAATTGTTGCAAGCGTTAGGTTCTGCATTTAATACTGTTAGAGCAAAAGATCCAGCAGTTCAAGTTTATCAACAAGTTATTGCTGAAGCTAGAGAGCTAGAGGATGTTGCTACCCTCAAACAAGCTTTGACAGCTATGGGGGAAATATACTTAAATTGGCTAGATTATGATAATGCAGCGATCGCTTATGAAGAATTATTGGAGGTTCAGCAACAGAGTGAGTTAGAAACATCTACTAATGAAGAAATAACAGATCCTTCTTTAACTACTAATTTTGAAAAAGTAGATACTATCGAAAAATTAGCTTTCATTTATAATCAAGCGGGAAAACCTCTACAAGCAATTGCAGCAAAAGAAAGATTGGTCAATTTTTACGAAGATCAACAAATTCTCACAGAAGTTCCAGATATAAAAATATCTATTGCTGGAGATTATGAGGAACTTGGAAAACTTAGTCTTGCCAGTCAATACTATCAAGAAGCTTATGATATTGCTCAATCAATTCAACGGTTTATAAGTGCTAGTGATGCTTTAGAAAAATTGGCAGCGCTCTATCTTTCTCAGGATGAAAAAGAGGCAGCAATTGAAATATATAAAGTGCAATTATTGATGGATCAACAGTTTGTTAATGTTTATGGCATGATGGAAACTTATGATCGTATGGGGCAAGTTTATGCACAATTAAAGGCTTTTCCTTTAGCAATGTCATCTTTTCAAAGAGGTTTAGAATTATCGAGACAATTGGGGGGATATCGAGAAAGTTATTTTCTACAAAAGCTTGACAAATTGAATAGAAATAGAAATTTGTGATTTGACTAATTGACAAAACAGAAAATTCATGTATTTGCCATTAATTAAATCCCACATTCCGCACGACAAAATGTAGCATAAAAATCTAAGTCAAAAGTCAAAAGTCATGCATTAAGAAGAAATTTATAGTGGTCAATAGGAGTTAACAATTCAATAAGTATTTGTGCTTAATATTTAACTGAGAATTTGACTCTTGATCGAGGTAAATGAAGATGATTTATATAGTATAAATACTTAAACAATCTCATAATTTTATACTAATTTTCATGTTACAAATTGAAGTGCGGAATGTAGGTTGAATAGTCATATCATGTCCGGATAATTAGTTATAAAAAAACTTTCTCCTTCAACTCCAGTTCTTCTTCTTTCTTCCCTCTTTACTCCTGACTCCTGAGGACTGACTCCTGACTCCTACGTAGTTATTTATTA
>NZ_JAAHHG010000482.1 GCF_010692555.1 Okeania sp. SIO3B5
GATAAAAAAACTTTCTCCTTCAACTCCAGTTCTTCTTCTTTCTTCCCTCTTTCCTCCTGACTCCTGACTCCTGACTCCTGACTCCTCCGTAGTTATTTATTTATCACTGTTCAACCGGACATGATATTACGCACGTATACGCTCTGATTATAGAATGCGATTAAACAGTCGTCATTGCGACGATAGGAAGCAATCTCCGCGCACCCCTGAGATTGCTTCCTTCCACTCCGTTCCAGTCGCAATGACTTGCCTATAGCAATTATCCGGATTCTATATGATATATCATTTGTAGGGGTTAACGGCCGTTAACCCCCTACTATTACAGCGCTTCCCGTTGTTATGACCTACATTCTGTACTTCGATTTGTATCATTAAAAGTAGTATATAAATCTGTAGCTTGGTAGATATTTATACTATGCGAATTATCTCAATTACTTTTTTCGTCGATCAAATTCCTAGTAAATAATTCAGCATAAATATTTACTTGATTAATTACTCAATCACGGCAGCTATGATTTTCTTCTAAAATTCTGTCTCCTGTCTCCTGTCTCCTGACTCCTTCTTCTTTTAGTGAATCCTTTTTTCATAACCAACCCACTCTTTCTCCCGCAACAAATATTTCTGAACCTTACCCGTAGCAGTCTTTGGCAACTCTATAAATTCAACCGCTTTCGGAATCTTAAAAACCGCTAAATGCTGACGACAAAAATCAATAATTTCCTGCTCCTTCACACTAACATCAGACTTGAGAGTCACAAAAGCTTTCGGCACTTCACCTCGTTTCGCATCTGGAATAGCTATCACCGCAACTTCCAAAACTGCTGGATGTTTATAAATAACCCTCTCCACCTCAATAGTCGAAATATTTGTGCCACTACTAATAATAATATCCTTAGCGCGATCGCGTAACTCAATATAACCATCTGGATAGCTCACTGCCAAATCT
Source organism: Okeania sp. SIO3B5 (assembly GCF_010692555.1). Taxonomy (GTDB): domain Bacteria; phylum Cyanobacteriota; class Cyanobacteriia; order Cyanobacteriales; family Microcoleaceae; genus Okeania. The sequence goes on from NZ_JAAHHG010000482.1 coordinate 947, forward strand.
CCACTATGAAACCAACCACCGCGAAACGCCCACTCAGTCGCCTCTGGATCATTAAAATATCCCTGCATCACATTATTGCCACGCATCACCACTTCTCCCATTGTTTCTCCATCAGCAGGTATATCCTGCATATCTCGATCTACAACCCGCATCTGAACAGCATGAATATAAGGCACTCCTTGTCGAGCTTTCAACTTTGCTCTTTCTGCCATTGGTAAATCATCCCAAGGTGCTTGCCATTCACAGACACTATGAGGCCCGTAAGTTTCTGTTAAACCATAAACATGAGTAATATCAACTCCCAACTCTTCCATCGTCTGAATAATAGTGGGAGAAGGTGGTGCACCAGCAGTAGCAACTCGAAGAGTATGAGAAAGTTGCAATTTTTTGATGGCGCGATCGTTAGCAAGAGCAATTAATATTGTAGGAGAACCACAGAAGTGAGTGACTCCCTCATCCATAATTAACGAAACTACAGTATTGGGGAAAAATTTCCGCATACAGATATGAGTACCACCCACAGCAACAACTCCCCAGGTAAAACACCAACCATTGCAGTGAAACATCGGTAACGTCCATAAATAAATGCTGCGATTATTCATTCCTAGTTCTAATGCTTCGCCCAAAGCATTGAGATAAGCACCACGGTGGGTATATACTACGCCCTTTGGTTGACCACTGGTGCCACTGGTATAGTTGATCGAAATTGGTTCGTTTTCGTCTGTGAGTGAGGATGATATGGGGTCTGAACTGCCTGTGGTTAAAAATGTTTCATAATCTGTTCCTGGTAATTTTTCTCCTGTTATCTCTATTTGACTGTCTACTATATTGATAATTTCTTCTACAGTTTCCAAATCATCCCGCACTGATGCTATCAGGTGAGATAATTCTGTATCCACAAATAGTAGACGCGCTCCACAGTTATTCAGGATATAGCAAATATCTTTAGCAGCTAATCGAATATTGATAGCGACTAAAACTCCTCCTGCTAAGGGAACGCCAAAATGTGCTTCTAACATTGGTGGAATATTCGGGCAAAGGAAAGCTACGCGATCGCCTTTTTGTAAACCCCAGTTTTTGAGGGCGTTTGCTAGTTGATTTACTCTTGCGGCAAACTCAGCATAAGTCCATCGAGAGGAACGGTAAACTATAGCCTCTTTGTTAGCAAATGCTGCTACACTACGTTCTAGGAAACTTTGGGGAGTAAGAAACTGAGAGGAAATTTTATGGTTTGACATTCAGGATGCTCCTTTGTGGTATTATAAAGAGGACTTACCCACGCGAACCTAGAAACTCAGTTTTTTCCTAGATTTCTATTGCTCAAACCAATACTTTCTCCTAGAAACCGGGTTTCTTTGCGTAGGCTATTATAGAGAAATTATTAAATTATTCGTGATTATTGTCAAGTAATGGTTAGTAGTAGCATGGCACAACTAATACCATTTCTTAAAAAGTTTGTTATATATTTTTGTGGTGGGGAGATGGAAAAATTACAACCAAATCTAAGATCAGAAATTTTGTAAAAGTGTGCAAAGGATGTATTGGACAGACACAACTCAAATAGCGCATTAGGTTTTTGAATATAATTCTTATAGTTTAGTTTACAGAAATGATGTGTACATTAAAATGAGAATACTTTATCCATTTAACCCACTAAACACAAAGGAAGCTGACGAGCCATATCAAGAAGAATACTTAGCAGTTAAGGCTCTAGGTGTTAGTTGCTCCTTATTTGATTTCGATATGCTTGAATTTGAAGAATTTAGGCCAGAACCAAAAATTGAGCCAGGAGAAATTATTTTATACCGTGGCTGGATGCTCAAACCCGAGCTATATGAATTGCTTACTAAGTTTATTGTAAATAGAGGTGGTTCACCTTTGACATCCTTAAGCAATTACCTCAAGTGCCACCATCTTCCAGGATGGTATGATGAATGTAAAGAATATACTGCTGAAACTGTTTTTTTCCCAGATGACGATAAACTTGAGGCTAATATAGCTTCATTATACTGGGAAGCCTTCTTTGTCAAAGATTACGTCAAATCAAACTCAACTGAAGTTGGTTCTCTAGCTACAACAGTTGCTGAGGCAATTAATATAGTCGAATTGATTAAAAAATTTAGAGGTGGAATAGAGGGTGGTGTGGCTATCCGTCGAGTAGAAGAATACATCAAGGAATCAGAAATTCGATATTTTGTTATGAATGGGAAAGTATATTCTCCTAACAGTGTCGTCCCCCAAGTTGTTGCAAGTATTGCAGCAATTGTCATGGCACCATTCTATTCAATAGATACCATTCAAAACATTGACGGAAATATACGTCTTGTGGAAATTGGGGATGGTCAGGTATCAGATAAAAAGTCTTGGGATGTTTCAATATTTGCTGCCATGTTAGCAGAAAATTCCTAACAAAAATATTAACTTTTAGTCTACAAGTGGGGTATCGAACTTGTATCCCATTTTTTTCAATTTCAAGTTTTCAGCTAAAATAACATTACTTTTAACTTCTGACTTAGATGAAACAGTATCAGTGAATCCTTTTTTCATAACCAACCCACTCTTTTTCCCGCAACAAATATTTCTGCACTTTCCCCGTAGCAGTCTTTGGCAACTCTATAAACTAAAACGCTTTCGGCACCTTAAACTGTGCTAAATTCTGCCGACAAAAATCAATAATTTCTGCTCCTGTAAAACTTTCATCAGGTTTCAAAGTCACAAAAGCTTTCGGCACCTCACCTCGTTTCTCATCCGGGATAGCAATAACCGCCACTTCCAAAACTGCTGGATGTTTATAAATAACTCTCTCCACTTCGATAGTCGAAATATTTGTACCGCTACTAATAATAATATCCTTAGCGCGATCGCGTAATTCCATATAACCATCAGGATACATCACCGCCAAATCTCCACTATGAAACCAACCACCCCGAAACGCCAACTCAGTCGCCTCAGGATCGTTAAAATATCCCTGCATGACATTATTGCCACGCATCACCACTTCTCCCATAGTTTCCCCATCAGCAGGTACATCCTGCATATCTTTGTCTACTACTCGCATCTGAGCAGAATAAATACAAGCAACTCCCTGTCTAGCTTTCAAACGAGCGCGCTCGGCAAGTGATAACTCATTCCATGGTGCTTGCCATTCACAGATAGAATGAGGGCCATAAGTTTCAGTTAAACCGTAACCATGAATCAATTCAATTCCCAACTCTTCCATTTTCTGAATCAGAGTTGGAGAAGGTGGTGCACCTCCAGTAACAACTGTAACGGTATGGGAAAGTTGTAATTTATTGATTACTTGATCCTCCTTGGTAAGCATTATTAATATTGTGGGAGAAGCACAGAAGTTAGTCACTCCCTCATCCATGATTAATGAAATTACTGTACTGGGGTAAAATTTTCGGAGACAAACATGAGTACCACCCACAGCAACGACTCCCCAAGGAAAACACCAACCATATATGTTTATAATTCTATCTATAGTCATTCCAGTTAAGATTGAGATAAGGGTTTCTTGCCTTGAAAGAGTTTCAGCTGAAAAAGTGTTCCAGTCTTATTCAGAATGACTATATATACTTCAATATTCAATCTCCCCATCTCCCCACAGGGCTAATTCATTGTGGTCAGAGAATATTTGTCACCCTATATTTTCCATTAAGTAACTTTGGCAAAATATACGAGATTTCAAAGGATAAAATTTTTCTCCGGTGACAATGAATTAGCTCTACCATATCCCCATCTCCTTCAACTATACAATAAGTATTCAACCGGATTTGATATTACCCCGAAGCAAAACGCCCTGCATTCTCAAAAAATACCAAAGCTCAAAATTAATTCTAAATTCTAAATTCTAAATTCTAAATTCTAAATTCTAAATTCTAAATTCTAAATTCTAAATTCTAAATTCTAAATTATAGCCCTTCCATTGCTAAATCTTCAATAACTTGCAAACCTCTGGGGTCTCCTACTCGTAACAAAGATGATTTAGCATCTTCCCGCACTCCCATATCTTGCTCCTCTTCTAATGCTTCAATTAAGGCATCAATGCCACCTGCATAGACCACATTAGAAGGTAATTCTCTACATAATTGACCAATGGCCCATGCACAATTACTCCTAACTGCTGGCATTGAGTCTCGTCGTAAACCTTCAATTAATGGTGGTATTGCTCCTACTACCACTTCATAACTTACTTTGGCCATCTGACCAAGGGAACTTGCTGCCCATAGACGCACAGCAGAGATATCGGTTCTGAGGACATCAACTAAAGGCTCCAAAGCACGGCGATCGCGACAATTTCCCAAGGCCCAAACCACTCCTTTACGGACATAGCCGTTGAAGTCCTTATTCAATTGTGTAATTAGAGGTTCTACTGCATCTGGGCTAGGATTACGGCCCAAAGCATAAGCAGCACTCACTCGTATTAATGGACAATCATCCTCTAATAATTTAATTAATGGAGTAATAGCCCGTTTTTCCTGGAGTTCACAGAAAGCTCGCGCTGCAATCATCCTTTGGGAGGGTTCTACAGAAATTAGCAATGGTAACATTTCCTCCGGATCTGGTTTTGGGGGTTCTTCTCCTAAATGATCTAAAGGACTTTCTGCCATTGGCTGAATATTGAGTTGATTGAGGTCTTCATTGTCCATAACTGTAATTTTACTGTACTTATGTACTTTATAATTTTTTACTTTCTTTTGTGAAATTGTATTAGACATCTCCAGAAAAGAGGGAACAGGGAACAGGGAAGAACAATTGATAATTTCTGGATAAGAATTGATTGTCTTTTTGATTTTTGGAGATGTCTATTAGTACTATGACAGAACTAATTAAAAATCAATTAACTATTTTTAAAAGTTTTTAGTCCAAATATCACCTAAGCTTGATTCATTTTCTGCCAACATTCACAAGCGATCGCCCAATCTTCTTCTGTATGTACTACCAACACTTGTACTTTTGAATTTGAGGTAGAAATCTCGGTATCTATCCCTGGTTTAATATTTTTTTCCCGGTCTATTTTTAATCCTAAAAATTCAAAATTTTCACAAGTTTTTTCTCTGACAATTGCTGAACGTTCTCCTATTCCAGCAGTAAATACTAAAACGTCTATACCACCAAGAGAAGCGAGCATTTTTCCAATACAACAACAAAGTTGATGAATATAAATATCGAATGCTAATTGAGCACGTTCATCTCCTTCTTGCATGGCTGTATCTATGTAACGCATATCTCCAGATTTTCCAGATATTCCTTTTAACCCTGATTCTTTGTTGAGCATTATATTTAGTTTTTCTGCATCTAAACCATATTCTCGCATTAAATAAATGAGAATTGCCGGGTCAATTGAGCCACTACGAGTTCCCATCATTAATCCTTCTAATGGAGTAAATCCCATAGTAGTATTAATACTAATTCCATTACGAACTGCTGCTAGAGAGGCTCCATTACCTAAATGACAAGTAATTAGTCGCAAAGATTCTAGTGATTTTCCTAATATTTTTGCTGTTTTTTGAGCACAATATTTATGACTTGTGCCATGAAATCCATAACGTCTAATTCCTTTTTCAAACCATTCATAAGGAATTGGATAAATAGCAGCTTTTTTTGGCATTTTGCTATGAAATGCTGTATCGAATACTGCTATTTGAGCTACATTTCCTAATGTTTGTTCAATAGCTTCAATTCCTTCTAAATGATTGGGATTATGAGTAGGTGCTAAAGGAATAAGATTTTTGATTGTTGCCTTGACTTTATCTGTAATAAATGTTGCCTCTGAATAATCTGAACCGCCATGAACTACTCGATGACCAACTACATCTATATCGGATAGTTTTTCTATAACTTTAGTTTCTCCTTTCCTCAGAGTTTCTAACATTTTAGCAATGCTTTCTAAGCGTTTTTCTGGGTCAAGTTTTATCTCCTTTTTCACTCCATTTGCTGCTATTTCCATCAGACCATAATTATCATTAGCTGTCCAGTCAATTGCTGCTTCCCAAATTGGTTTTGGTGGATTTTCTGGTAATTTTTCCCCAGTAATTTCATACAAGCAACTTTTTTGAGAACTAGAACCTGCGTTTAAAACTAAAATTTTCATCATTAGTAATTATTTCTATTTCTTAATTATACTTATTGGTAATTATGTAAGCATTTCCTGCGGAATGCTGCGCAAACAGCTATTAGCAGTCAGCTTTTCCTGCGGAATGCTGCGCAAACAGCAAAAAAAAGAGGATTTTAATGAATATAGACTGTTTCAGGCAGCTTTTATAGTAAGTATAAATTCTGACTCAATTAGTAAAGCTTTTATCTAAAATTAAAAGCAATAGCTGATGGCTGATGGCTGGTTTAAAGTCTCTCCTTTAAAGGTAAAGGAGAAACAAGAAAAAATTTTCCTTTTATTCAATCCTCTTTTTTTTAGGGAGAGGTAATTATCAATTATCCATTATCAATTATCCATTATCAATTATCAATTATTGAACTATTTACTACATCCATAGAAATACTTACTTTGTTAACAAGAAAGACTTAAACTTTCAGGTATAGGGGTTGACAAAAAGGAAAAGCTCTGTAATATAGAAGCCCCGATCGTATCTTTGCTAATGTTGGGTTTTTAGGCCAAGAAGTGAGGATATTGATATTTAATTACTATAGATAGATATCTCCAACAATCAAAAATCATGCTCTTTTATTGCACTGTTATTCATCAATTC
>NZ_JAAHHG010000483.1 GCF_010692555.1 Okeania sp. SIO3B5
TAGTTGCCGGGGGGCACTCGGAAACTCGTGCGCGGACGTGGAGGGAAGCGTTAGACTACCGCCAAGGAAGCAGCACCCTGTGTTAGCGACAGCTATGCGAAGCAAAGCGTCAACCCGCCGAGGAGCTTAGGCTCAGTAGGAATCCCCGTGCCTTTAGGCCGGGGAGGATGTCAATGGAATGTATTATGGATAATCCTGTAGCAAAATTTTTCGCTGCTTTAAAAGATAAGAACCTCGATAGCGCTTTAAGTGTAGTTGCTGAGGATGTGGTTTTTAAAGCACAAGGACCAAATACTGTTCCTATTTATGGTAGATTTATTGGCAAAAAAGGTGTTGTCGAATTTCTTTCTATTCTCGGCGAACTTTTTACAGCGCTTTTCACTCGAGTAGACCACAAAGTCAGCCATCTATTGTGGAATTCACAACCCTCGTTTCGCTTACCACCTAACACCTACCACCTACTACCTAACTTTTTAACTGTGGTTTACCCATTTAAAAACTGCTGTAATACTGAAGCTTTTGAAATTTACAAATTAGTCGCTGTAGATAATTATATTTTTGCCCATGGTTATATGCAGCATCGAGTTAAAAAAACAGAGCGAATTTTTAAGTGTGAATATGCTCTAGTTTGTACGACAAAAAATGGACTAATAACTTCTTATAAAATGTTTGAAGATACTGCTGCACTGTCCGAAGCTTATAGTAGCGATCGCTTCTGGGATGTCTCATACTTTGGTTAGGTTGGCTAGGTTTTAATGGTGGTTCCACACTCGAGCTACAAAATGTCGGTCATATCGTTATCACTACTATTATGTCCGCAGCAACAGGAGGTATAGTTGCCATACTTTCTACTCCTATAACTGCCTTATGGTCTAAAATATTTGAAAATAATCCAGAAACTGGAAAACCCGAACTTTCATCACTTATTAATGGTATCTTAGGTGGGTTAGTTGGAGTAACCGCTTCCTCTGCTTATGTTGATGTTCCTATTGCTATTCTCATAGGTGCTGTTAGTGGAGTAATTGTTACTTTTGGTAACTTACTATTAAAGTTATGGAAAATTGACGATCCGGTAGGAGCTATTCCTGTTCATCTTTTTTGTGGATGTTGGGGTACTATAGCGGTATCTTGGAGTCTCAAAGGTACTGAAGTATATCAGGATAATAATAATGTTTTAGTTCAGCTAGGGTCTCAAATATTAGGATGGTTAACTGTTTTTGTTTTTGTCTTGATTTTAAGTTGGATAGTCTGGGTAATTATTGGGGGAATTTTATACAGTTTTGATATGATAATTGGCAATCAAAGAAAGTTATCTAAAACAGGAAATTTATGGGTGAGAATTCATAGGATAGCTAGACAAGGAATTAGAGTAACGCCAAAAGAAGAAATAGAAGGAAGTGATGGTTTTTGGCAAAATCCTAAACCTGAGTAGCATTAATTAATCATGAGGCATCTCCGAAAAAGAATAGACTTTTTGCAGAAGTAGGGAAGAGGAAATAGAGAAAAAATTTCTGAAAAAAAAACACAAAAAATGATCGATCAGTGTAATTTTCGGAGATGTCTATTTAAGTGGAGATGCTGGACATTGACCTTTTAATTCTTTCAGTTTCTCCCTTACTATCTGTTGATCCTCAAGAGTGAAATGAACTGTATAATTTTCTCCAAAAAACCATTCTTCTAGCTGCTTTCTTGTATTGTTAAAGGAAGCATAGCTCTCTGTAATTTTACAGTATGATTCGACAGCCTTTTCATACCTATAATTTTTATCATTGTCAACATGATTTTTGGCTTCCTGGTCATACTGTAAATTTTTTTGCTCGGACTGTAAATTTTTTTGCTCGGACAGTAGATTTTTTTGCTGGGATAGTAGATTTTTTTGCTGGGATAGTAGATTTTTTTGCTGGGATAGTAGATTTTCGTTTTGCTCGTTCTTGAATGAATAAGCTGGACAATCATTAGGTGATTGATTTTGTTTAATCAATGTTTCAATTACCTTTTCTTTATTTTCATTAGACAGAGTATTATTGAATATCCATTCTTCTAGTGTATTTTCAACCTCACTAAAATCTCCATATTTATTAGTAATCTTGCACAAAGTTTTTGTGGCTTCTTCATATTTTTGAGAACCTATTTTATCCAGACTAGATTTCCATAATAATTGGTTATATTTTTCATCCAATCCATCAATATTAGGACATTGTTCGTCTAAACTTTGTTCTTCCCTATACCATTCAGAGTTAATTTTTTCTATAACTTGCGATCGCTCTTCTTTGTCTATTTCATCTTTCAAATATCTATCTATTTTCTCCCATAACAAATCACAGCCATCATTTTGAACAACTTGAGAATTCCCCGAACTCATAATCCGGTAAACTGTGAACATTATAGGAGCTAGTATAACAGAAACTACCATTAACAAAGATAAAAACTTTGCTATTTGATTAGGTCCTTGAGGATTATCGTTTTGCTCTGGTACAGGCGTTTTGTGATTGTTATTTATTTCAGGTAGATTTTGATTTTTTTCAGGAATTTTCCCCATTTGCAGTTTTTCCTCATCAGATAAGGGATATTTTTTTACCAGCCAAAGTCGGACTAATTCAACTTTGATTTTATAACCTGTTCCATCTTTTTTTTCTTCTAAAAAGCTATATTCTTTAACTAAACGTTTTCCTACAAAGTGCCAATTTTTTATATAGGTCTTTAGTCGGTTTTCTCCAACTTCATTTTGACTAGCTGCTACTACACGAAAAAACAACTTTTCAGGGTTATTCAAAGCATCCAGAAAGCCATTTAATACAGCCCCGCCTCCTTCCATTGCCTCATCTAAAATTAACTCTACATGAGACTCTACATTAGTATGAACTACCTTTTTTATTCCTTGTTCCCTGCAATTCTTAAAGATATAAAAGCATAGTAGTTGTGTTAAAGAAGGATGACCTGCGGATAGTTGCCAAATAGCATTAATTGCATCTGATTCATATTCTAATTTTCCCCTAGCTGGTTCAACAATCAAGTTTTGCGTACTTTCCTTATCCAGTAAACCAACTTCTATTGGAGTTTGTTTTTTTAAGAAGTTTTTCAGATAAGTCATATCTTGTACTGGCCTACCAAAAACCAGAATAGCAAATAGTTTTTTTTCTTGCTTAACAACTTGTTCTAACCAGTCAAATAAGTATTCTCCAGGAGTAGATATTGTTGAGTCTTCTCCTAAAACATCAAACTCATCTAGAAGAAGAACTAATTTTTTACCTGATAAATATTCATTAATAATTCTTGGCAAAAAAAGTTGAAAAAAGTTATACGGATTATCCGCTAGTGCTCTTACTTCTTTAGGAAGTTTATAAATAGTACCAGCAATATCATCGGCAAGATGATCTAGTATTTCAGTTCTTGACTTATCTTTGTAGCTTTGAAATGAAAAAGTAACAAACTTAAAATCATTTTGCTCCTCAGTGAAATATTGAGGCAGACAAGTTATCAATGAAGTTTTACCAATACGTCGTTGGACGTGCAATAAAGTTATCTGGATATCAGCTTTGAAATGATTTTTTATTTGTTTAATAGTAGTTTCTTCTCTGCCATATAGCTGCTCTTTTTTATAAATTGGTGTACCAAAAATATAAGGATTTGTTGTGAAGTTATGGCTTGTATTCATTGAAAATCAAAAATTTATATACAATTTTATTTATAGACCATTAATCCAAACAAGCATGAAATAGAAAATTAAAGCTATACATGATTTATCCTGACCGAAAACCCTTCATGCCTCTGCTTTATTGAGTAATAGATTACAGTCTTTCAAAAACATAGATGATAATGACAAACACTATTTTATCCCTGAAAAATAGGTCATCTTATGACATTTATAGCTAAACTACACCGTGATTATAACTTTATTAATTAGATATTTCTTGTGATTTAATTATTATGCGATCGCCCCCAATTAAAAAGGCCACTATACCAAATTTTTTCGATCAAAGATTTCTGAGGAAATAATTCTTTTATTTTCTCTATTTCTATTTTTAACGAATCTGGTTTCAATAACCAACGCCGAAGTAATTCAATTTTTACTTTATAAACAGGGACGATTTTTTTTCCTAATTCTTGTTCTCCTATTTTCTGCAAGAATCCCAAATAAACTAAATGTTCTGCTGCTTTAGTTAATTCTTCTTTCATTTTTTTTGTAAGCTTTCCATGATGCCTTTCTAATATTACTAATGAATTAAAGATATTTGATTCAGAGTATTCTGTAGCTATTTCTTGAGCTTCAGCTACTGCGGATAAAATTAATTTTTCCCTAGGAGATAAAATTCCTAGAGGAGATACAAAAGCAGCTTCACCTTTTACTAAAGATTCATCTATAATGCCCTCTACATCCTGACGAGTTACATTCCATCGGTTTAGATTTCTAGCCTGTTGAAATAAACTAAAACATAGTAGTTGAGTATAGTAAGGATGTCCCCCTGCCAATTCCCAAATTTCGTCAATTGCTTCAGATTCATAGTCAAGAATTCCCTCAGCAACCTCAGTAATTAACTTTTCAGTATCAGACTTATTAAGTAATCCCAATTCTTGGTGAGGTACTTCTCCAAATAAATAATTGACAAATTCCAGACTATTTCCTTGTCTTCCTACAAACAGAATAATAAATATTTTTTTATCTCTATTAATTATTGAAGTTAAGAAGTTGATCAACGGGTTTTTTTTCGTACTCTCATCGTCCCACAGAACATCAAACTCATCTACAAGCAGAACTATATTTTTTCCCTCTAACCTATCGTAAATATGTTGTAAAAAAATCCCAAAAAACTCTTGTGCATCTACTTTTAAATCCTGCCGACTAGGAATAGTTATCGTGCTTCCCGATATTCCCAACCAATCAACTATATCCCTAGCAAAGTCATACAATATTTCATCCAAAGAATAATGATGTTTATCTTCTAGAGAAAGTGGAAAAAAAACAAACCCATCTACACTAACATACCGAGAAATATAATTCATGCAGGAAGTTATGCCAATACGTCTTTGTCCGTGCAATACAATTACCTTTGCTCTAGAAGTAAGTCGATCTTGAATAAAACTTACAATTGTTTCTCGTCCAAATAAGTATTCTGGATCGTAAATTGGCCGACCAATAATGTAAGGATTTTTAATCAAAGCCATTGTATTTTGCATTTTAATAACTATATTCGATTAGGTTTGCAATACTATTTTTCGTCTGATTTATTGAAAAGGTTAATTCCTGGTACAACTTTGATAAGAGTGCCTAAAATTTTATTAATAAGCGGTGCATTTTTTTTAACTGCTTTTGCTTGTTTTTCAGTCAACTTTATACCAAATTTTTCAAACAATATTTTATCTTCTCGAGGGTCTGAAATCTTTTCATCAAACTTTTGAACAACCAAATCTTCCATTAAAGAAGAATAAAAATTATATTTATCCTGCTCTGAGTTCTGATAGATAACACCTTTTTGCTGTAAAGTTGTCAGCGTATACCTATTTCTCTCAAATACTTTATTTATACCATCAACAGAATAACGTTTTCCACCGACCTCTCCATTTAAGTTATCAATTACAATACCCAGTAAAAGGTTTTGTTCATCCGCAGTCAAATCTCTCCATATATCCTTAAATATCTGTTCGGTTTGATTTTTAAATTTTGCTTTAAAAGTATTAATATCAATATCTTGCTCAGATTGGGAAAATATATAACCTGCGTGTTGAAGTAAAATTGGACATCCACCAGTAATTTCTAACACTTTTTCTTTCTGAATATTGTCGAGAATTGAAATTAAGAAGTGCTTCGAGTTAAAAAAATAATTATCAATATCTTCCTGACTAAAAGGTTTTAAATCTACATATAGATAATGATTATACCAAGGAGAACCACCAGGAGGAAGCTCTGGGCCTAACCTATCCAATCTTCGGAATGCAGCAACAACCGTTGAGAAATATTGACCTTCTGTGCTATGAACTGCTAAGTTACGCAACCCACTTAAAAACGTCTGCATTTCTCTAGATTTTTCCAGGTTATTAATATAGTCTTCTGGTGTACGAAGTATTCCATGATAGTCATCTAATAGTAATAAGAAAAATTTCTCTCTTTTCCCAATTTCTTGAAGAATTTTCCTTATATCTCTTATTTCTATTGTTTTTTCTTCTTTTAATAAATTATCAATCTTACCCTGTAAATCTGCATCACCTTCAGCTTCATTTCTTAAATCTTTTAACACTTCTTGCCAAAAACTATTTGGCGTAAATGAAATAACGCTACAGTCGTAATAAACAATCAAAGCTTCTGAAAAATTTAATCCTTTTTCTTCCCAAAAATTAGAAGATTTGATATATTTAAGTAAGGATGATTTACCCATGCCATAAATACCATCAATAGCGACGTGACCGCGATTATTAATTTGGTCAAAAATTGTGTATAGTTCAGACATTCTACCGACAAACTTATCTGGAGGAACAGGTTCGGTAGGATAGAATTTAGTTGGTGGCATAATTTAGATAAATTATTTTACTTTTAGTTTTACTATAACTTTCAATTATATCAGAAGCCAATAAGGAAGACTTAACTGGGAAAAAACCAAACAATCAAATAACCTGAAAAAGTGATGAAAAAGGTTTAATTTTGATAATAGTTTTCAAGTTTTGGGCAGTAGACAGAAATCACAGATTCATAAGCATTATCATTGTTTGAAATTTAATATTACTCTGACTCATCAAATATTGGTGGCCATAGTTCTGAAATTGATATCTCCCAACCAGGAAATAATTCGGGAATAGTCAATATGTCATTATTAGTAAGTTCAATAGGTTTACCTGTGGGGCGATAAACTTTTACTGTTTCCTCATCTGGATCGATTAAAATTCCTACTTTTGCTCCCAGTTTTATATACTTTTCCAGCTTTTTTTGTAGAGACTTTATCCTGTCGCTTTGAGATTTTATTTCTACTACTAACTCAGGCATCATTTCCCCAAAGTAACGAACACTCCGTGGTAAACGTTCTGCACTTACAAAAGATACATCTGGTGCTTTAAGATTACTATCAGGCAAAATAAAACCACCACTAGAATCAAATAAACGTCCTAAACGACGAGGTTTAACCCAATTACCCAAAAGTCTCAACAATTCTGCAGTAATTTCGCTGGATACAATATCTGATGGTTCCATGACTGATATTTTTCCGTCTTCTAATTCTAATTGATAGTCTAAACCTGCTTGTAAAAGAGTTTTTTGTACTATTTCTAAATCTTTGACTGTAACATCAGACATAATTTTGCTTTCTTCCTATTCGATAATTATATTATCTTAAAATTAAGTCACTACTAATATCATGTCCGGATAATAGCGTGATAAAAAAACTTGTTCCTCATCAATATAATAGTTTTCATAAGGCGTGCAGTACATCAATGATCCCCCCTGCCCTTAAAAAGGGGGACTTCCAGTTCCCCCCTTTTCAAGGGGGGTTATATCATGTCCGGATAATCAGTGATGAAAAAACTTATCATGAGTGCTTAAACAGTAAATCTTTCTATTTTCCCTACTCCCCTACTCCCCTACTCCCCTACTCCCCTACTCCCCTACTACCTTAATAATAAGTATTCAACCGGACATGATATT
>NZ_JAAHHG010000484.1 GCF_010692555.1 Okeania sp. SIO3B5
CCACGTCCGTTTAGAGTTTCCGAGTGCCCCCCGGCAACTTTTAATACTGTAGCATATATTCAATTTACTTGCAAATAAAAAGTCGCCCGCTTATGGGCGAGGCTTTAAACCCAATTTTTCGGTAAACTACTCGTTGGCATGAAGTTTTGTAGTCTACCTTTGTGAAAACCGCTATAAATAAAAAAGGCCATCAGTTGATGGCATAAAGGTGTTTCCAACTAATCCGCATTAACCCAAGCGGGGGGGCTAGTAGGGGCGATTCGCGAATCGCCCCTACAAGTTTCCAACTAATCCGCATTAACCCAAGCGGGGGGGGAAAAAGCTGAAGATCGGGCAGATAATTTGAGAGTTTCCAACTAATCCGCATTAACCCAAGCGGGGGGGCAGAACCTCCGCAACAGAAAAAACCGAGAATCCCGTATAGTTTCCAACTAATCCGCATTAACCCAAGCGGGGGGGAGCTACGTTTTGGAACAACGACAGAGTAAGGCTTTGAGACCCCCAAATCGACGCACCCCTTTGATAAAAAAATCAACAAGGCAATTTTTGTCAAAATGACGACCCTCAAACCCGCTCCTAGCATGGCATCGACGCAGTTCAACGAGAGAATCAGCCTTTCAGCGATTCTGCGAGGTGCGTCGATGGGGTACCATGCAAAGATGAAAAATAACCTCTTAACCACTCTTTAAAAACTAGAAATGATTAAAAAGCTACCGCTATTCATTTGTCGAGGTTCTTTATACCAATACCCTTACTTTTAATTTTAACGTTAGGCATACAAATTGTCAACCCCTTTTTTAGAAGTCAGAAGTCAGAAGTCGGAAGTCAGAAGTCGGAAGTCAAGAGTATGACTTTTTTCAAATTGCTTAAAGAAGCGGTTATATCATGTCCGGATAATTATTGATAAAAAACCTTTTCTCTTCTCACCTTTTCTTTCCTTCTGCCTCCTGCCTCCTGCCTTCTGCCTTACCTCCTCCAAAGTGTAAGTATTCAACCGGACATGATATTAGCGTTTAGTACTCAGCAATCAGTAATAGACTGTTTTAACTAAAATTATGCAAGCAGTTTTCATTTCGGAACAGTTAGCGTATTTGCCTAAGTCCGGATAGACTTACTTGCAGAATTTTATCTATTATATCATGCCTGGCATTGCATAATTGCGGGATGATTTTATCAGAGAGAATCAACTTTAACGAAGTCAGAAGTCATAAGTCAGAAGCGAGTGTGTAATTCTGAGGGGAACTCAGAATGTAAGACACACATCTGACAGTCAGAAGTTATTTTTGTAACGGGGATTTAAGCCCCGCTCCAAGAATATTACGCCTTGAAAGTTGGGGTTTTAGACACATATTATTTTGATAATCCCCGTGTCCCCGTGTCTCCGTGTCTCCGTGTCCCCGTGTCCCCGTGTCCCCGTGTCCCCGTGTCTCCGTTTCAGCCTCAATCATCCCAGTATTCAGCAACGCCTCATGCCTGGATAAAAGCGCGATAGAATTCCGTTCCGCTGACGTGTTAACGCAGTTGTGCGCCAGCAATCAAACAAACTTTCTCCTTTTCCTTAACGAGAGGTACTGATAGCGGAAATGACCTTCTCAAAAATTAGCTGATGGCTAATAGCTGATGGCTGAATGCTTACAATATTACAGTAAATTGAAAAGCTCTATTCAGAGGACTATTTGTTTCATTCTTGCTAAACTTAAAGCAAGATAATGAAAAAAAATCAAGTTCAATATTTCAATACTGATAACTGATAACTGAAATGACACTCAACCTGCTTAGATATAATATGTAAAGTTCTATCTGAGAGATAAATTATGAATGCAAAGGATATTGCGGGATTGATACATCCAACATTAGCAGTTGTGGTGGTTTTTCCAATTATTGGTATAGTTGTCAACTTGGCTTGGCAAGCTCGTCAACGAAGGCTACAAACTGCGGATAAAGGTAAAAGTAAAATCCCTCCAGTGGTAGGACCAGAACATAGGAAAATAGGTAATTGGTTGACTGGTTCTGTTGTCGGAATAACTTTAGTTGCTATTGCTTATTCCATATATTTTAAAGGCATTTTTAAAGATTTTAAAAGTGAAAATATGACTTTAGCAATATTAATCGTAATGATATTTATTGTTACAGTTGGTTCTCTAGTATTTTTGTATCGCGCTAAAGCTAAATTATGGCGAGGAATATTTGCTACTTTAACGGGAGCAGGTATCGTAATTTTAGGTTTTCAAGATGGTGTTTATCGGCGGGATTTTGAATGGCAGGTTTCTCATTTTTATTATGGTTTAATAGCTTCAATGTTGATGATTTTTTCTTTAGCTATTGTGCCAGAAATATATAAAGATAGAACTCACAAATGGCGCAAAATTCATACTGCTTTAAACTGTTTGGCAATTCTAGTATTTTTAGGACAAGGAATAACAGGAAGTCGGGATTTGTTAGAAATTTCTCTGAGTTGGCAAGAAAAACATTTGTATAAATGTGATTGGGAAAAACAAGTTTGTCCAGATGCACAATCTCAAACTTTATCCCCAGAAATTCTGGTTGCTTCTATTTCTAATTATCCAACTTTAGCCCAGACAAATACTGTTCTAGCTTCTGGAGAATTTGTAACTATTACTCCGGGAGAAGATACGGAAGGTACGGCAGAAATTATTCAAGCAGGTGGTAAAACTAAAGTGCGGTTAGCGGAAAACTTTTCTGCTATTGAAGGCCCGGCAGTAAGATTGTTATTACATAAAGAAAATCGTCCGGGAAGTTATACAGCAGAAAATTATGTGCGTTTAGGAGATTTAAAAAGTTTTACAGGAGAACAAGTTTATGACAT
The DNA here is from genome assembly GCF_010692555.1 of Okeania sp. SIO3B5. Lineage (GTDB taxonomy): Bacteria > Cyanobacteriota > Cyanobacteriia > Cyanobacteriales > Microcoleaceae > Okeania. Next base: position 2,828 of record NZ_JAAHHG010000484.1, read on the forward strand.
TCCAGAAGGAATAAATTGGCAAAATTATCCAAATGTTGTGGTCTGGTGTGAAAAGTTTGATGTGACTTTTGGGTCAGCAAAACTTAAGTGAATTACTATTGACTTACTCTCGAAGTTCCCAGATTCAGTGTTCCTTTAATACCTTTTCACTGGGTGCATCTTAATGCAAGAATAAAGCCAAAAATTTATCGCTTTTAGGGAACACTTAACTGGGAACAGGGAACAGGGAATATATAGGAAAAAAGTATTTTTGCTTGCTATGAGATGCACCCGTTTCACTAAAGTCTGAACTCAGAAGTATGAAGTGATTTTTTAGGTACTTAAAACCTCTACTCTACAGTAATTTCAGCTTATTATTTTACTTCACCAGTTACCAACTATTTGTGACATTTTTTAAGTGAATTGGTATTACAACTAAAACTTATGGCATTGCTGAAATGTAATGGTAAGTAGCTGAAAGTAAACAGGACTTACGCAAAGGCACTATATATAGAGTCTTGCTCAGTTACGCTAGCGCTTTTCATGTCGCGGAGCGTTAACGGAGTTATGCGACAGCAAAACACACCCTACCAATAGAGTTCATGCGTAAGTCCTAGTAAAATTGGAAAACTTATGTTTTTCGTTGATACTTAATCTAAAAATCATTACCACTCAGCAACGCCTTTTTTTTGGAATAGACATCTCCAAAAATCAAAAAGACAATCAATTATTATCCAGAAATTATCAATTGTTCTTCCCTGTTCCCTGTTCCCTGTTCCCTGTTCCCTAAAAACAGTAAGATTTTTATAAACAAATAAAATAGGATTGCTATATTAATTTTTGGGAAGGTAAAATAATTAAGAAATTGAAACAGAATAAAAGTTACTATTAAAGTCTCCTTCCTAAACCTCAGAAGTAATGAATAATTAGGGCTTGCTGTTAACGTAGTTCCTCCGGAGGAGGCTAACTGACTGCTAATAGCCATCAGTTATTGCTTTTAGCTTAGGATAAAGCTTTATTAATAGACATCTCCAATAATAAAAAATAAAATTAATTATCCCAAAGAAATTATCAATTCTTCCCCTCCACCGGAGGGGGAGGGGCGAGGGGTGGGTTCCCTACTCCCTACTCCCTACTCCCTACTTCTTAAATATTTATAACATCAGTAGCAGCACTGAGTTTTTCCAATAGTTTTTGATTTAAACTAGATTTATGTCAATAAAAAACTCAACTTGGAGATAACCTATCTATTATGTTATTGCTCAATTGCTATCAATAGATGGCTCACAAGATATAACTCACTATATGAAAACATGAATTAAAATATAGACAGGGAGAGGAGCATAACCATGAACAATCATCAGACTTTAAACTTTCAAAATTATCAGACTATTGAATGTATTCATCAAGGCAAAAAATCTCTAGTTTATCGCGCTCAAAACATTTCAAATAACCAACCTGTTATCCTGAAATTATTACGCAGTGAATATCCCAGTTTTCATGAACTTGTCCAATTTCGTCATCAATACACCATCACAAAGAATCTGAATTTATCTGGAGTTGTTCAACCACTTGCTCTGGAAAACTATCGGAATAGTTTAATCTTAGTTATGGCGGATGAAGGTTATATTTCTCTTGACGAGTATACTCAAGATAATTCTTTAAGTTTGAGTCAATGTCTAACTATTGGAATTCAACTAGCTGAAATTTTAGCCGGACTCTATCATCATCGTATTATTCATAAAGATATTAAACCCGCAAATATTTTAATTCATCCGGCAACTTTTGAAATTCAACTAATTGACTTTAGTATTGCTTCAGTCCTGCCAAAAGAAACCCAAGTTCTGAAAAATCCTAATATCCTGGAAGGAACTCTAGCTTATATTTCTCCAGAACAAACCGGACGAATGAATCGAGGAATTGATTATCGAACTGATTTTTATTCTTTTGGTGTGACTTTCTATGAATTATTAAGTGGAAAACTGCCCTTTGAAACCACTGATGCCATGGAATTAGTTCATTGTCATATTGCTAAAGTACCACCAGTACTAGGGGATAGGGAAGAAATACCGGAAGTGGTATCTAAGATTGTGATGAAGTTGATGGCGAAAAATGCCGAAGAGCGTTACCAGAGTGCTTGGGGAATTCAAAAAGATTTAGAAACTTGTTTAAAACAATTAGAAAACACTGGGAAAATTGAATTCTTTGAAATTTGCAAACGAGATATTTGCGACCATTTTATTATTCCCGAAAAACTCTATGGACGACAGCAACAAGTTGAACAATTATTAGATGCCTTTGAGCGTGTTGCTAATCCTATCTCCTCTCAGCCTTCTTTTCAAAAGGGAGAAACAAAAGCGAAGCATCTGCTGGTCTCCCCCTTAGTAAGGGGGACGAAAGGGGGATCGCTCTTGGCAAGGGGAACGGAAGGGAGCTCGCTCTTGGTAAAGGAGACGGAAGAGGGATCGCTCTTGGGGGGAGGTTCAGAAATGATGTTAGTGGCAGGATATTCAGGGGTGGGAAAAACAGCGGTTGTCAATGAAGTTCATAAACCCATTGTCCGGCAAAGGGGTTACTTTATTAAGGGAAAATATGACCAGTTTCAACGTAATATTCCTTTCAGTGCTTTTGTCCAAGCACTGCGAGATTTAATGGGGCAATTATTAAGTAAAAATGATGTCAAACTGCAACAATGGAAAGAGCAAATATTAGCTGCGGTTGGGGAAAATGGACAGGTTATTATTGAAGTTATTCCCGAATTGAAAAAGATTATTGGTTCTCAACCTGCTGTTACTGAATTATCGGGAACTGCGGCACAAAATCGGTTTAATTTACTGTTTCAAAAATTTATTCAGGTTTTTACCACAAAAGACCATCTATTAGTCATTTTCTTAGATGATTTACAATGGGCAGATTCAGCTTCATTGAGCTTAATTAAGCTGTTGATGAGTGATGCTAATAGTCAATATTTATTGTTAATTGGAGCTTATCGAGATAATGAAGTTAATCCGGCTCATCCATTGATGTTGACATTAGATGAAATTCAGAAAAATCAAGGAATTGTTAATACAATTACATTAGCACCATTGCGACAAGATGATTTGAATCAATTAGTAGCAGATACCTTATATTGTTCTTTACAAAAAGCCTTACCATTAACTCAAGCAGTTTATCAAAAAACTCAAGGAAATCCTTTCTTTGCCACGCAGTTTCTGAAAGCATTATATCAAGATAGACTGATTTATTTTAATTCTGAAGAAGGGTTTTGGCAATGCGATTTAGCTCAAGTTAGACTGGCAGCAGTGAGTGAAGATGTGGTTAAGTTTGTGAGCAAACGGTTGCAAAAATTAAATTCTGTAACTCAGGATTGCCTCAAACTTGCTGCTTGTATTGGCAACCAATTTGATTTAGAAACCCTGGCAATTGTCAGACAGACTTCTGAGTTAGAAACCGCTACAGATTTATGGGTTGCACTCAAAGAAGGATTAATTTTACCAACAACAGAAATTTATAAGTTTTATACAGATACAACAACAGAAATAAATCCAGTTCAAGGCAGTCATATTTCTGCCAGTTATAAGTTTTTACATGACCGTGTACAACAAGCAGCTTATTCTCTGATACCTGAAGAAAAAAAGAAAGAAACACATTTCAAAATTGGTCAATTGTTATTAACAAATACACCAGAAGATGAACGAGAAGAAAGAATTTTTGAGATTGTCAATCAATTGAATTATGGTGTGGAATTGATTGCAGCACAACAAGAAAGAGATGAACTTGCTCAACTGAATTTAATTGCCTGTCGTAAAGCCAGAAGTTCTACTGCTTATCAAGCGGGTCGTGAATATGCAGACATTGGCTTATTTTTGCTTGGTGAAAAAGCTTGGCTACGACAATATGAAATGAGTTTAGAGTTCCATGAATTGGCTGCGGAATTAGCTTCACTTTGTGGTGACTTTGAGGGAACGGAACAGTACATTGAAACGGTCATCGCACAGGCACAGTCTTTACTAGAAAAAGTTAATGTTTACGGACTTAGAATTCAATCAAATACTGTTCAGAATAAACTAACCCAAGCTATAACCATTGGCAAACAATTCTTGCAACAGTTGGGTATTACCTTTCCCGAAACACCCACACAAAATGATGTTCAACAGGCAGTTGCGGACATTAAAAAACTAATGGGAAACCGGAAAATTGAAGACTTGGCTGACTTACCAATAATGACAGATGGGGAGAAAATTGCTATTTTGCAGATTGCCAACAACATTCTACCTGCCGCTTACCTTTCGGGTTCTCTGTTATATCCATTACTGGCAAGCTTATCAGTTAAGCTCTCAATTCAATATGGAAATACTGAAGTTTCAGCCAGTGCTTATGTCAGTCATGGCAACACCACTTGTAATATGCAGCAAGATGTGGAGACAGGAGTAAAGTTTGGTCAATTGGCAGTTCAAGTCGTCTTTCAACTTGATGCTAAAGCTATCAAGGCAGAGGTATTATTCGTGGTGGGGACATTGATCTTACACAGCAAATCTCATATTAAAGAAACGCTACCGTTACTGCAAGAGGGTTATACAAGTGGTCTAGAAGTTGGAAATCAAGAATTTGCGGGATATTGCGCCCATGGTTTTTGTCTGAATTCTTTTTGGTGCGGTCAGCTCCTTTCAACTTTGGAGCAGGAGACTCACGCTTACTTTAAA
>NZ_JAAHHG010000485.1 GCF_010692555.1 Okeania sp. SIO3B5
GGATGGGGAGATTGGGAGATGGGGGGATGGGGAGATGGGGGGATGGGGAGATTGGGAGATTGGGAGATTGGGGGATGGGGAGATTGGGAGATTGGGAGTGTGGGAGTGTGGGAGTGTGGGAGTGTGGGAGAAATTAAAAAATATATATCTTCACCATTACCATGCAGGACTACCGAACAAGTTTCATCTCTCCCATGAACCGAGATTTAGTATTATCCCCTATCAAAGCTAGAGCTATTGATGGGATGAATATTATTGCTAAAGAATGGAGAGAGCGATCGCCCCTTTCTCTTTTAGGGAACCCAAAAAAGTGCAAGCTTTTAGGTCTCTCAGGTTCAAAAATTTAGTATCTTGGGCAGACAAGAGCAGAAAAGTTAAGGGACGATTCTTCCTACTGACTCCTACCCCTACTAAAAAGACTTTTTCAGCAAACCCTACTTAGGGCTTGCTGATTAAATCTAAAAGCATTTACAGATAAAGGTTTTAGCCTTTAAGGAGCGAAAAAAAGTGCAACTTTTTCAGCTTGAGCGACCAAAAAGTTAGGATAAAAGGCAGAATAATTGCAGAACAATCTTGGGACAAAACGCCCGCTCCTACCTCCTATAAATTCCCTTTTCTCCTGTCTCCTGTCTCCTGTCTCCTGTCTCCTGTCTCCTGTCTCCTGTCTCCTGTCTCCTGTCTCCTGTCTCCTGTCTCCTACCCTCACCCATAAGACTTTTTCAGCAAACCCTACTTACCAAGGCGAAATAGGACTGTAAAAATATTATCAGTTACTATGAGATGATTTTCAAAAGGGTCATTACCATAATCATATTCCTGATTTTTCCAACTCAAAGATAGGGTCGGGCTATTATGTTTATTGTTCAGTTGCCAAGTTACACTGGCACCGTAGAGAGAACGACTAGAAGTTTGATCGACTGGTGCAATATAGCCAGAAAAACTAACTGTCTGGAGGGGACGAATACTAAACTCTAGCAATAAGCGGTCTTCAAAAGAATTGGGTAGAATATCGCCAAAATAGTAGGTCACTCCAATAGAAACTATTCTCCAATTTAAACGAGCACTGGCAGCAAGTTCGCTTGCAGGTGAATTATTAACAATATCTCCAATTCTAGTCTCCCGATCAATAGCATAATTGAAGAATGTTGACAGGGTGAAATTAGCATTTTTACTAATCCGAAATCTTTTAGCAGCATTCCCAAAAATTTGGCTATAATAATCCCGATCTGGATTAGTATAACCGATGGCACCAGCGCGAAAACTCCAACCGTTTGTGCTGATGGTGTAGTCACCACCTAGGTAGAAATTGACTTTTTCAGAGGTAATGACACCAGCATAATAACGCCAAACATCTTGAGGACCTGTCCAATTTCCGGTAAAGCTCAGATGAGGATAATAACTGATTTCTTCCCGATAGATACTTTCTCTCACAAAGTTAGCCTCTTGTTGTAAAAAGCTGAGGTAAACTTGGGCATAAAAATTCTGGAGGTTGCCAGTAGAAAATGTGTCTTGATTAACTGCTGAGTCTAACTCTATGTTACTATTTTGACCACCTTCACCGCCAGACTTAGAAGTCACTAATTGGGGACCTGTGGGTTTATAGAATGTGCGACCTTCGTTAATACTACGGTCAATGATGGGAGAGAGACCCAACCAAATACTATGATAACTTCCTTTAGGAACTTGACTTAAACTGGTGACATCGGGTGTTAAACTTTTTGCTCTCCCGACTCCAGCAGAATAAATAGTAAAACTGCTGCTGGGTAAACGAGTATTATTAGCAGCTAAAAATAAATGGCGGTTGATATTGGAGTTTACAGCATTTTCGCTACCCTTCAACTCAGGAATGACATCAGGTAAAAATTGCGCCCCTGCTTGAATAGCTGTATTTAACCCCCGGTTTTCATCATCAAAAAATACGGTAAAACCATGAATTGTACGCCCCATAACTGCTTCTGTATCATTAGCTTTGACAACTTGACGAACTCGTGACAATGTGGTAGAAATCGTATAGTTATTTTCTTCCTCTCGCTCGACTTTGCTTTCTTGAGATTGGGTGTTTCCGGGAAAAGCACCGGAATTGGGAAAATACAATTCTAGTCCTATGGGTTGACTGCTAGTTCCTCCTTGAAAACCAGGAAGTTCCATAAAAGCTAAGGTTTCTGGTCGCACAACTTCCCCTGGTTGAGAAGTTTGCAAGACACGAGTGGGTGCTAAAAAATCTGGGTCTATGCTGTTGCGATCTGTAGCTATACTAGGGGTATAAGTACATTTTTGGTTGTTGGGAGTACCTGGAAAAACGCAATCTGCTGTTAAACTCATGGAAATTTCTAACCCTGTTAAGGTTTGGGGTTCAATTGTTCTGGTGGTAACTTTTCTGTCTAGGGGAACGCTTCGCAGTTGGAAATAAGTGCCTTTTTGGTCTACGGTAAAGATGTTATTGCGGGTTAAACTTTCGATGACTCTACCGTTAAGTTTGAGGATACTGTTTAAAAAAGTGTTGCTGTTGGCAGTGTTGGCAAAAGTTTGGGAACTACTAAACTGCCATTTCGTGAGGTGACTGATGGGAGTATTGTTGAGGGGTAAACTTGTGGTAAAGGGGCTAATTTTTTCATCAGCAGCAATGCGTGGCGGCATAATATAATCTGGGTCTGGTTTTGGCTTTTTTTGCAATGAAGGTGCTGTGGGGTTGGGTTGGGATGCTAAATTTTGTGATGGGGATTTGAGGTCTGTTGCTGAGGTAGACCATTTGGGAATTTCTGCTAATACTGGGTTTGAGTATGCTGTAGTCAGAATGGTGGAAATGACAGCAAAATTTTTGGTGAGGGTAGGGATAAATTGGAAAAAGTCACTCATTGTTCTGGATACCGTGAATTTAGGTTCGAGTCTGTTTATTGATACTGCAAGAGAAACCCATATCCCGATCTTTGTGATGCCAGATTTTTACAGTCAGGACTTATATCATGTTCGGATAATCAGTTATAAAAAAACTTTATCCCTTTTAATCTTTTCTTCCCTTCTGCCTCCCCCTCCTGGGAGGGGGAGGGGCGAGGGGTGGGTTGCCTTCTGCCTTCCTTTCTCCAAAGTGTAAGTATTCAACCGAACATGATATTACGCACGCCGAACCCAAAAACCTGGTTTTTCGCATTTTACTTCTGTAGGGACGTTGCATACAACGTCCCTACATTAGACATCTCGGATCATAACAGGACTTGTGCAAAGCAAACAACAAACCGAGTTTATTGCCCTGGTTATTCTTGTTAAAACCACAACATTGACATTTCCTTCATAAACCTGGTTTCTGCGTAAGTCCCGTTATATCCTAACCAATACTAAAATCATCGGCACCAACCAAACTAACATTAATACCCGACAAAGTAGCCAAAGTTTCTCCAGTCGCAGCCACCTTAATCGAAGTCGAACTGCCACTCTTGACAATATCTAAATCATCAAAACCTATGCCTTGTAATTCAATTATATCCGTACCATCCTCAAACCGTTGAATCATATCTACACCCAATCCTGGACCAATAATGAATGTATCCGCTCCTGCGCCACCATTATACCTGTCGTTGCCCAGACCTCCATTCAAGGTATCATCTCCTGCACGACCGTAGAGGATGTCGTTACCATCGTTACCCAGGAGTAGGTCGTTACCGTTGTCTCCGTAAAGTCGATCGTGATGCAAACCTCCGTCTAGGGTGTCGTTATCGTTACCGCCATAAATTATGTCGTTGCCATCACCGCCGTCAATGTTGTCAGCACCACCGTAACCGTAAACTCTATCATTGTCTCCTAATGCTAAGTAATGTTCTGCAGTGTTTGCGCCTCGGAGTATATCCTTACCAGGAGTTCCTTCCACCACATCAGTCACACTAATAGTAATAGCTTGAGGGGTGCTGTCCACTGTACCATCATTGGCGGTTACTTCTATGAGGTAGTTATTGTCACTGTCGCTATCCCCAGGAATTTCAAAGTCAGGGGCACTGTTAAAGCTGACTGCACCAGTTACTGAGTCTATACCAAATAATGCTTGGTCTTCTCCACCACTAATACGGTAGTTCAGGAGGTCGCTATCGGGGTCTGTCGCTGTCACCGTAATAGCTGCCGTGGTGTTTTCGAGGAGGCTAGCAAAGTTGCTGGGGGCAATAGCAGGGGGGTCGTTGGCATCAGTCACACCAATAGTAATAGCTTGAGGGGTGCTGTCCACTGTACCATCATTAGCGGTTACTTCTATGAGGTAGTTATTGTCACCGTCGCTATCCCCAGGAATTTCAAAGTCAGGGGTACTGTTAAAGCTGACTGCACCACTTAAGGAGTCTATACCAAATAATGCTTGGTCTTCTCCACCACTGATACTGTATTCAATGGTGTCGCCATCCTCGTCCGTTGCTGCCACTGTAATAGCTTCTATGGTATTTTCGGCGACAGTAGCAGAGTTGCTGGAGTTGATAGTAGGAACTTCGTTGACATCACTAACACTAATAGTAATAGCTTGAGGGGTGCTGTCCACTGTACCATCATTGGCAGTTACTTCTATGAGGTAGTTATTGTCACCGTCGCTATCCCCAGGAATTTCAAAGTCAGGGGCGCTGTTAAAGCTGACTGCACCAGTTACTGAGTCTATACCAAATAATGCTTGGTCTTCTCCACCAGTAATACTATAAGTAATGGGGTCGCCATCATCATCTGTTGCTGTCACCGTAATAGCTGCTGTGGTATTTTCGAGGACGCTAGCAGAGTTGTTGGAATTGATAGAAGGGGCCACATTTTCGTTGACATCAGTCACGCTAATAGTAATAGCTTGAGGGCTGCTGTCCACTGTGCCATCATTGGCGGTTACTTCTATAAGATAGTTATTGTCACCGTTGTTATCCCCAGGGTTTTCAAAGTCGGGGGCATTGTTAAAGCTGACTGCACCACTTAAGGAATCTATGTCAAATAATGCTTGGTCTTCTCCACCACTAATACGATAGTTGATGGGGTCGCCATCGGAATCTGTAGCTGTAACTGTAATAGCTGCCGTGGTGTTTTCGGGGATGCTAGCAGAGTTGTTGGAATTGATAGTAGGAAGAGAATTAACAGCAATGCTGAAAGTTTGACTATCAGAGGTATCGACACCACCGTCAAGAGTGCCACCACTGTCTTGCACTACTACATCAAAGGTAGATGTGCCACTAGCGCTTGGGGCAGGAGTGTAAGTCAGGTTGCCTGAAGAATCTATAGTCGGAGCGACGGCAAACAAACTTGGGTTGCTGATGTTACTGACGTTGTAGGTAGCAGTTTGGCTAGCTTCATCTGTAGGACCTGGATTGAAGGTTGCCCAACCATTGATTGTTTGTGCTGAAGAGCCATTGACTACTGGTGGATCGGCTGCCGTGAAAGTAGGTTGGTCGTTTATGGGGACAACGTTGAGGGTAGTAGAAAGCCTGCCGGAACTGAAGGCAGTCGTTCCCCCATTGGTGCTAGTGTCAGCAGTTCCGCCATTGGTGCCAGTAGTTTGATCCCAGGCGCGAAAGAAGATGTTACCAGCATTACCTTCGTAGTCTGGATTGGGAACAAAGCGGATTTGGTTGTTGGCGGTACCAGCCAATAGTCGAGCATTGGCATCAGAGGGGCTGCCAAAGTCATTCCAGCTATTGCCCCCATCAGTAGAATATTGCCAGGAGCCATTGGTATTGTCTACTTCAACAACGGCAATTCCTAAAGCATCTCCATCAGAATCAGCAAGAAATTGGGTGAAAGCTGGATCGGAGACGCTGACTCCAGGAGGGTCAGTTTCGTTAATATCGATCGCCGCTAACCCAACTGGTTCCGAAGGTACACCGCCATCTTGTACCTCCCAAAAGAAAACCCCAGGCTGGTTGATATTCGATTGTGACTCTATGTTCTCAATATCGCTGGTTCCCGATCCAGGTAATTCATCGTAGTTAGTCTGGTCTCCCGCAGTCCAGCCTGCGGTACCGTAATTGCTAGTGCCAGACTGTCCCCAAGCCAAATCTTCATAACGTATTTCAATACCAAAGTCCCCATCACCTAAGTCCCACAACCTGATCTGATAAGCATTAGCGTTGGTCAAACCAGGGGGATTGCTATATGGTACTACGTCATCAAAAGTGATGGTGACGACATCGTTTACCGGGTCTATGTCGTAGTAGATTCTGTTACTTCCCGTGGAATTCCCGGCGGGATCGAAGGCGATTGCAGGGTTTCCTGTATCAACGTCAGTATAGTGGGCGGCGATCATCGGTAGAGTGGAACCTGCAATACCTGCTGGGTCATAAGCACCCAAACCCTGGCCGAAAGTAACATAGCCGTTGTAACTAATAAAGAACTCGGTGGCAGCATTCCAAGTATTGTCAAAATACCGAAAGCCGTTTTCAAATACTGCAGAAACATCTACCTGAACGAATCCATCATCCTGTGCAGGAAGTTCATTTTCCCCAAAGCCTTGGACACCACCGAGTCCGTTATTGAGACTGTTGCCTGGCAGGATATTGACAGTTCCAACACTTGGGGCTTGGTTGAAGACACCGCTATAACTTTGCATCGCTTCTGGTGTGAGTGCGAAAAACGATGCTATAGAGCCCATGGAAAAGTTCAAATGCCAATTGCCGCCTAATGCAGAGCTGCCAACTTTGTTAGTCGAAGCGGCAATCTCAGCCCCTGTCAGTTGTTGTAATTTCTCAATAAACTCTTCCCCTGCATCCCCGGCGGCAACGTTACAGCCGTAGAGGAGGAGGTTGTCGAGTTGCCATTGTTGCAGTTGGAGTTGATAGGGTTTAATACTATCTAAACTCAGTTGACTATTTCCCAAATACAAACATCCGGGGGAACCATGGGAAATAATATGAACAGTTTTTTGTTCTGGATATTGTTGTAAAATTTGGCTAATTTGTTGGATACCATCAGTGGCAGTATCAATAACAAAAGGTTGAGCTTCGGCAACCACACCATCAAATAATTGTTGATAGTTATCAACTCCGGCATCAATAAAAACTAGAGTAGAGGTTTGATTAAAAGTTTTGTTGTTACTATTCATTTGATTCATCTAAAAAAATTTAAGAAAAGAGGGAGGTAGGAACGTTGCATACAACGTCGGTAATATCATGTCCGGTTGAACAGTTATAAATAAACTACTCAGAATTCAGAATTTCCTACGGAATGCTCCGCAAACAGAATTCAGGAGAGAAGAAAGAAGAAAAGAATTTGAACCAATATTCCCTTCTGCTTTCTGCCTTCTTTCCTCTAAAGTGTAAGTATTCAACTGGACATGAAATAAGTCCTGTTTTTATTATTGGAGATATCTAAATAGATGTAGATGGAAAAAATTGCTTTAAAAAGAGAGATAGAAGATGAAGTATAGTAGGAGCATTCTGCTCCCGTGCTATTGGAGTATTTTTCCACTATGGAGCTTCAACCACAGCGTCACCAGCAGTAGTACCAATTTGTACATTAACAGTTCCCGCACTAAAGGTATTACCTTGAGCAGTAGCCCGATCGCTATCTTCAGTAGGTGTAACGTTGAAACCAAGAGGATCGCCCACACCAGTGAAG
>NZ_JAAHHG010000486.1 GCF_010692555.1 Okeania sp. SIO3B5
CTAGGAAACCATCTATCAACAATGATTAACTTAGAACCATATAACTCACACTTGTACTCGCGCCTGTCTGCGAAACTCATAAAAACCCATATCCGCAATAGCCTTAGCCAACTTATGATTTGCCATCATTCCTGATACATTAAGGTCTTCTATTACTATTTGACTGTGGTTTTTAGCCAAATAGGTAGTCAGTTTATGCAACGTATCTTTCCTGATGTCAGCTATTTTTTTGTGTAGTCTCGCTATTTTTAGCTGTGCTTTTTTCCAATTAGACGAAAACTTGGTTTTATGTCTGCGAGCGGTATTGCAATCGTGATAGTTTGGATTCTAAATTTTTGCATATGTTTAGCACCATCGAATACTTCACCTGTTGACAATGTTGCCAAAGTTTTAACTCCTAAGTCTACACCAACTACATCTACTGATTTCTCAGTAATTATAGTTGCTGTTTCTACCTTGAAACTAATAAACCATCTATCTGCTTTTTTGCTAACAGTTACAGACTTGGGAATAACAAAGTCTTGTAATATTTCATAAGTTTTGACCCATCCTATTCGAGGTAGTTTGATCTGATTAAAACCCACTGTAATTGAACCATCTAAAGTAAAACTATCATCCCTACCTTTTTTCTTAAATTTAGGCACTCCCGACACTTTGGTGAAGCAACGCTTCCAAGAAGAGTGACAAATACCTTAAAGCATATTGAGGCGCAGACTCAAGATACTTCATAGTACCAATAATTATTTGGTTTAACCATTGCGACTAAAAGTTTATGCAGGTCGATTGCAGTAGGAAATTTAAGTTTACCATCAGGATTATTAGAATTGTGCTATACGGATATTTCTAGTCAGCCATAATCCCCAATTCCAAGCATGACGGGCTACAAAGCGCGTGTTTAGCCAGTAATGTTTTTTGCTGATTTGTGGGTTCCAACTCAGTTTTGAATCCTAGTATCATAAAATCAAATATAGATTATCATAGATAATACCAGATAATCATAGATTATGTCAAGCTGTTAATTACCCCAGATAGGTTTTACTACCTGGTGTTTTTCATTTTTGAAGTTGAGAGAGCGATCACTACACTATACCGCTAGGTGAAACTCAAAAGTCAATTGAGAACGATTCACACTATCAAAATCTAACTGTGATTACGCTCAAGAATCACACTTTTTGTCACGACGGCGTTTCCAGAGTCGCTTCAATGCCTTGCGAGTTTAGATGAAACAGTCAACTACTGGACTATCCGAGCTAAATCGTTTAATTAGGGCTTGCTGATTAATTCTAAAACCATTGAAAAGTAAAGGTTTGAGCCTTCTGGGATTCCTAAAAAGTGCGCTTTTTTTAGTCTAAAACCCTCAAAAAGTTAGCATAAAAGGCAAACTAAGAACAGAAAAATTGAGGGACAATTCTTACTTCTACCTCCTGTAAATTCCCCATTTCTCCTGACTCGGTCCTCCTGACTTCCCCTCCCCTCCTGGGAGGGGCTAGGGGTGGGTTGACTCCTACCCTCACCCATAAGACTTTTTCAGCAAACCCTAATTATTAATTATTAATTATTAATTATTAATTATTAATTATTTAATTTGCCCAAATTTTTGACGAGGCGAAAACCAATGTGAGTGGTTCCTGTATCCGGTGACTGAGACTCTCGTGCAGCCGGACGGTATCGACTGCAATAGTTGGGCGCACAGAGGTGTGAACCACCTTTAATGACGTGTACCGCACCCTCGGCAGGTTTTTTGGGGTCAAAACTTTCGGCTTGCCTGGGGCCTTCTGGATTAACACTATGAGCCATGTTCTTTCGTTCAACCCGATACCAGTCGGCAGTCCATTCCCAAACATTACCCGTCATGTCATACAAACCGTAACCATTTGCTGAAAACGAACCAACGGGAGCAGTTCCCAAGTAGCCATCCGCTTTGGTATTGAGAAAGGGAAAAAATCCTTGCCAGGTGTTGGCTTTTTTGGCAGAATATTGTTTACCCCATGTGTAGGTAGATTCTTTTAAACCACCTCTGGCAGCATATTCCCATTGAGCTTCCGTGGGAAGTTGTTTTCCTGCCCACTTGGCGTAAGCTAAGGCGTCTTCGTAGGCAATATGAACAACGGGATGGTTTTCTTTGCCGCTAATATTACTATCGGGACCGTAGGGATGTTGCCAGTTTGCGCCCACAACCCAATGCCACCAACTCAGATAAGCGACTTGTTGAATGCCTTCTGTGGGAGGTTCAAAAACAAGGGAACCAGGCGATCGCTGTCCGAAAGGTAAGTCAGGAAATTGTGATTTTGATAGAGGACGTTCGGCTATGGTAACGTAACCTGTATCTTCAACAAATTTGGTAAATTGGGCGTTGGTAATTTCGTGGGAGTCAATGCAAAATGAACTGACAGTAACATCTTCAACAGGTAGTTCTTCGATAAATTCTGGTTTATCCGACCCCATTTTGAAATCTCCTCCTGGAATGAATTCCATATTTTCGGGACAAGTTGAAGAGGGGGAGGCAAACGCACTCGGACTAAAAATAGTAACACTCAGAATAAAAACACTGAGAACAATTAGGAGCTTTTGAATATAATTTTGAGAATTATTCATCATTTGAGTCGCAGAATTATTTCACCGAGGTGGAGAATAGCTTTGAATAGAGAAATCTCATTTATTGAATATGAGGGGTAAAAGCTCCCGGCATAGTCAGCCGGGAGGTTCAGTCGAACTTAGGTTAGTAAGTTAATCTGACTGTTCAGAGTTTGATACAACTTCATTCGGGTTTTAGTCGAAATAATTTTGGACCATTTTTTTCACCTTTCCTAGCTTTCCTTCTGGCTGAATATGAACCGTTACCTTTTCAATGGAGTCATTAAAAGTAAAGGTTGGCTTGTAAGCTTCTGAGACAGGAGATTGAGTATCTTGACCGATATCAAAAAACTCAAGACCAAAGGAAGCAGGAACAGTATGAATTTCTACTTGCTCGCTAATAGGTTCATCATTAAGAAACAGTTGTCCATTACCGATATAATATTCTCGGTCTGGATCGATGCCAGTTTGAGTAAACTTGTAGGTTACTTTGGATTTTCCGGTGGGAACCAAAAGATCGGGGTTAATCTTGAATCGTTCAAAACCTAAGTAGTTGTACTCATACGCCAACTTATTATTTTCATTGATGTATAGAGTGTAACCTCCTCCGGAGCCTCCTTGAGCAACCAGTACCCCCTCGGAATCAGGATGCTCCCGATCTAGATAAACATCAATGGTATAGGAACTACCAAAAGTATTCGGGGCAAGGGCTTGATGGAGAGGTGACATCCCTTGATAGAAAGTAAAGTCAGTTTTTTCTGCACCTAATTCCTTATTCTGAAGATCAATAAGTTCGGCGGTTTCCCGATCGTCTAAGGGATAAACGTTGTATTTTTTGGCTTGTTTCACAAATAGAGCTTTCATCTGTTGCAACTTCTTGGGGTTTTTGGTTGCCAAATCATGGGATTCTGAGAAGTCTTCTGCCAAGTTATAAAGCTCCCAAGTATCTTTGCCAAACTTCCCTTTATGTCCATCAGGTATACTGCCAAGTAGGGTAGTATGTGCAGTTACAGCTTTCCAACCATCTTGATAAACAGCTCGGTTTGCTTTGTTTTCCCAATACTGAACGGTATGGGTACTATCAGCATCAGCATTTTTGAAAGACTTATAAAAGCTCTCCCCAGCTAGAGGTTGCTGTACATATTCATTAACGGTTTTGGGCAACTCAACATTAAGAATATCGAGCACCGTTGGTACAATATCGGTCACGTATTGCCATTGAGGACGAATCGCGCCTGGATCGGGAATCTCGGCAGGCCAATGGACAATAAAGGGAACGTGGATACCGCCTTCATGGACAAAACGTTTCGCCCATTGGAAGGGAGTATCATAAGCTAATGACCAGCCCCAAGGTACATGGGGTTCACTATGGACAGTGCCAATCTCATCTTGATGTTCTATGTTGTAATCAATGTCGGTGGGAACTCCATTGAAATAGGTCATTTCGTTGAGTGTGCCGTTTTCACTTCCTTCTGCACTCGCACCGTTATCGGAAAGAACCATGATTAATGTGTTATCAAGTTGATCGATAGAGTCAAGATAGTCAACTAAACGTCCCACTTGAGCATCAACATGGGTCATAAAACCCGCGTAGTTTTCCATGAAAGTGGTAAACAACTGCTTTTCATCCTCATCCAATAAAAGCCACCTTGGATTTTCTGGATGTCTTTTTGTGAGTTGAGTATCTTCTGGAACAATGCCCAATTCTTTCTGTTTTTTGAGAATTTCATCCCGTTCTACATCATACCCTTCATCGAAGTGGTACTTATACATATCCCGATAAAATTCAGGAGTATGATGGGGAGCATGCACTGCACCAAAGGCAAGATACATAAAATAGGGGCGTTCTGGATCGCTGGACTCTAGGTCTTTGATATAACCAATGGCGTTATCTACTAAATCTTCACTCAGGTGATAGCCTTCTTCGGGAGACTTAGGTGCTTGTACGCGAGTGGTGTCTCGATAGAGTTCCGGGTAATACTGATTGGTTTCACCACCGAGAAAGCCGTAGAAATGGTCAAATCCTTTACCTGTAGGCCATTGGTCAAAGTGTCCCGTCGCCGGATTCACCGCCCAAGTTGGGGTCAAATGCCATTTACCGAGGGCAAATGTGGTATATCCTTGGGGTTTCAACAATGCTGGTAGCATGGCTGCACTCGAAGGAATGGAACCACTCTTATTCGGATAGCCATTGGAAATTTCTGGAATCCCTGCCATACCTACTGTATGAGGATTACGTCCTGTCAATAAAGCCGCACGAGTCGGGGAACACACTGGAGTGACATGAAAGTTGTTATAGCGCAAACCATTATTGGCAAGGTGATCCAAGTGAGGGGTTTGAATACGACCCCCATAGGAACCTAATCCAGCAAAACCCGCATCATCAATAACAATAGTCAAGATATTGGGAGCTCCGGACTGAGGTTTTGGGGCTTCAAAATAGTCTGGGGTAGAATTTTCTGCTTTGTAGCGAATTTCTCCCTCCCAGGGTTGATCGGTGTACTGAATTTCTGCATTGGTGCAGATTTCTTCAGCTAGTGCTAAGGATGGCATTGAGAGAAACAAACAAACCATCGTTAGGGCGATAATTGCCTGTTGTCTTTTTGTTGACAGTAAACGCGATAGTTTGGTGAAGAAGAGGAAAGTAGCGATCGCCAACATTACTCCTCTTTTTATCCGGTGCAAAAGACCGTTGAAAAACATAGATAAAACTTCGTAAAAGGGGTTAACACAATCTCAGGCATCCCAAAACACAACATGGATAGCCTTGGGATAGGCTTTAAAGTCCCGATCCCTCGACCTGAACCCTACACTTGGCTGAATTACAGACGCAAAAGTTCATCAATCAATTGGTGTTATCAGTTTTCCAGGTCAATCAATCTCATTAGGGTGGGTATTATAGCAATGAGCGCTGGTATATTTACAAATTGCAGGAAGGGCCAAATAGCTAAAAGTCTTATATTATCAGCAATTCATTCCCCCTGTTGCCTGTTGCCTGTTGCCTGTTGCCTGCGCACAGCGCTATACCTACCCTACAGATGACCTGTCGTGTTTCCACCCTGGATCGAAATTATGGGGCTACCACGCTCTTGGTCTTTCCCGTGTAGTAACGAGCGGTAGGAGCAAATGGCCATTTGCCACTACTTGACTAATGACTTTTGTGGCCTGTTGGTATCTCTACTATCCCAAGAGATGAATAGCATTCTGGACACTTTCACTCAGTAATGGCCACCCTGTTGTGCTATGGAGTAATCTCAAGACTTAAAGGTTAGTTTAGTGGTCAGCTATCTGTCTGAATGATCAAAAATCCCAACTTTTTTAACCATAGAAATTTAATATTTATATAGAGATAAGTATTACTTTTCTTTATGCCCAATAGGATTATTTTTTTGAGAGAGTGCTGCCAAAATGAGTTTATTGATGGATGCAAACAATAGTCAAACTACCCAAGCTAAAGATGAGCAGGGGATAAGCAATCCGAAGATTATCTCCAAATCCTTTACAGATGTGGATAATTTCAAAGAGTTTTTTAAGTATAAAAATAAGGAAATAATACAACTCACTCCCGGTTCTCTTCAAGCTGAGTTTTTGTCGATTCAGATTGGTGACATATTTTTCATATGTAATCAGGTGAACCAAGGGTTTCAATTTTCAGGTGATGGTACAAAGGGATGCATCTCTTTTGCGATAGTTTGGTCTGAGAATGAAAGGGAATATTACTCCTTCCGTCACCCTGTCAAACCTCAAAGGACTGTTTTTGGTTTCAATAACACCGAAGCACACGTAGTATTTCCTCAAGGTGGAGCATTGACACAAATTTTTATGCCTGCTAAAACTTTTCATGCTTATGCAAACCAACTACAACGCCACGATCTAGACGATAATTTCCGGAGTAAAAATCATGTGAATTTGGTTCTAACTGGGATGAAAGAAATTAAAGATTATCTGAAACAATTGATTTGGTTAGGAGCACACAAACCAAATTGGTTTCAAAACCCTCATATTGAGAAACTCGTTACTGATGATTTCTTACCTTTGTTGATTAGTAATATTCCCATTAAGTTAAATTCTAAGTGCTTCGTCAAACCTTCTCGAAGAGCAAAGTTGATTTCCCAAGCAGAGAGAAAAATGTTAGCCAACTTAGAAAAACCTCTGACCTTAAAACAACTAGCTGAAAATTTAGGGTCTAGCAGTTCTGCGTTATTGTATGGTTTTCAGGACTTATTTGGCATCAGTCCCATGCGTTATCTTAAAGTACGACGACTTAATGCAGTGCGACAACGCCTGAAGGCAAGCGAACCTGAAAATTGTACCATCTTCTTCCTTGCTAGTGAATTTGGGTTCTACAGTCCCAGTCATTTTTCTAGAGATTACAAAGCCATGTTTGGGGAGTTGCCTTCAGAAACGTTGAGAAAGAAGGCATAAAGAGGAGATTGACATCCTCCCCGGCCTAAAGGCGCGGGGATTCCTACCGAGCCTAAGCTCCTCGGCGAGTTGACGTTTCACAGGCTGCTGCTACTTTTGCAGTAGTCTTACGCTCGCCTCCACGTCCGTTTAATGTCTCGGACTGCCCGCCCGCGACTAATATATTTATTGCTGCATTCTCGTCTAAGAACATGTTTTGCACCACAGTTGAGACACTCCCATTCTCGCACCTTCAGGTCTAGCTTCCCACCTTTAAAGCCACAATTTGAGCAAAC
Source organism: Okeania sp. SIO3B5 (assembly GCF_010692555.1). Taxonomy (GTDB): domain Bacteria; phylum Cyanobacteriota; class Cyanobacteriia; order Cyanobacteriales; family Microcoleaceae; genus Okeania. The sequence continues at coordinate 7,275 of NZ_JAAHHG010000486.1, forward strand.
TTGGGATGTTGGTTCAAGGGCGACTAATTACTCTGAAATCGCGACCATATTTTTCAGCAATTCCATCTAAAAAAGTCCTGAATTTTCTCCAACCTAAATCTGAAATTGCTCTGGATAATTTACGGTTTTTAACCATTCCAGAAACGTTGTTATACTTCTAAAACAACTGTTTGGTTTTCACGAATTATTTCAGTAGATAATTTATGTAGAAAATCTGACGAGTGTATCTTTCAGTTTAGCATGGAACTTAGC
>NZ_JAAHHG010000487.1 GCF_010692555.1 Okeania sp. SIO3B5
CATCTGCGTTCAAAGCCTCCAGAGCCATCTCTGAAGAAATTACACTCGCTACCTTGCTCTCAAAATTGATGGCTCCCCCACTCCCTCACTCCCCCACTCCCCTACTCCCCTACCCCAGTCTGTCGCTCTATTTTCAAGGCAGCAATAACTTTTTCATACTCAATTTTCACCTTAGCAAAAATCTCTATTGCTTCCCCTGGAGTAGAATTTCCTGACTCATCAGCTAAACGAGCCATAATTTCTAATTCTTGACAAACTTTATAAAGAATCATTGCTCCCAGAGTACCACTAATAGATTTGAGAGAATGAGCAGCATTTTTAAGTATAAGTGGATCAGCTTGATTAATGGCAATATTGATATTCTCTAGAAGTTCGGGAGAAGTGTCTAAATAAATATCTATGACTTCATCTAGAGCTTCTACTTCTCTCAACCCTTCTATTACCTTACTCTCAAGAATAGTCTGTTCTGTAAAAATGTGATTATCTTCTGGATCGGTTGCTGGAGATAAATTTGATTGTGGGAAAGTCAATTTTTCCTTTCCTTCTGACACAACAGACTTGGCTTTACTTAGAGCTTCTACAAGTTGCTCCATTTTTATTGGTTTACTAATATAATCATCCATTCCCGCAGCTATACATTCTTCGCGATCGCCCTGCATAGCATTAGCTGTCATAGCAATAATTCGAGGTCTTGGTTGAGAAACTTTTTCAGGATCTTCTGTGACATTTTCATATTCTTGCCGAATGCGACGAGTAGCGTTTAGGCCATCCATCAAAGGCATCTGTACATCCATCAAAATCACATCATAAGGCACACTAAATACAGCTTCTAAAACTTCTAAACCATTACTAGCAACATCAGCACGATATCCCATGCGTTGTAAAATTTGCAAAGCTACTTTTTGATTAACTAAATGGTCATCTGCTAATAATATTCGCAGCGGTAATTGCTCTGCTAATAAAGGAATAGTTGGAGAATTCCATTGATTATTACTTGTAACTCTAACTTCAATACCTTTACCAGAAAAAACATTTAGTAAGGCTTCATAAAGCTGAGATTGTTTAACAGGTTTATTAATAATAGCTGCAAATAATTGATGAGAAATATTAATTTCTTGCCTACCAAAAGAAGTCAAAATTACTAGAGGTAAATCCCGATAAGTTGGATTTTGACGAATTTTATTTGCCAAAGTTAAACCATCAATTTTTGGCATCTGCATATCTATAATTGCTAGATCGAATTTGTAATTTTTAGCTATTAAATCTAAAGCACGAGTAGCATTTTCAGCAGTGCTAACTACCATCCCCCAGGATTCAGTTTGTTTCAATAAAATTTTTCTATTTGTAGTATTATCATCAACTATTAGTATTCTTTTATCTATTAAGTTATATTGATTATTATCTAAATAATTAGTTGTAATTAATTTATCTTTGACAGTTTGAACGCTACATTCTGTGACTATTGTAAAATTAAAACTTGAACCCGATCTTTCGTTGACATACTCTAATTTTTCATCAAGTTTATAGCCTGCTGGGGGATTACCTGCAACTCCACCCATACTTTCAACCCACATCTGACCACCCATCATTTCAGCTAATCTTTTACTAATAACTAATCCTAAACCTGTACCCCCATATTCCCGACTGGTAGAAGAATCAACTTGACTAAAAGATTTAAATAAACGATCCATGCGACTAGCAGGAATACCAATACCTGTATCTCTGACTGAAAATTGTATTTCATATACGGGAAAAATATCACAATTATTAAATTCTGAGTTATTTTTTGTTCTTAAATTATCTTTTTCTTTTGAATTTAATACCTTGCCGTCTACAGGGTGTTGAAAATTGACTGAGGTTTGAGTCCCCATCAACTTATTCCTTATTTCTCCTTCTTCCTCCTTCTTCCTTCTTTCCTCCTTCTTTTCTCCTTCTTCCTCCTTCCCTCTTCCTTCTTCCCTCTTCCTTCTTCCTTCTTCAAGTATTTCTAGTCTTCTGCCACTAACAGAAACTAATACCTCACCATGAGAGGTAAATTTAACAGCATTACTCAAGAGATTAACTAAAATTTGACGTACCCTAGTAATATCTCCAATAATAGTAGTTGGAGTTTCTGGAGCAATGAAATAGACAAGTTCTAAATTCTTTTCGTTAGCTTTTGCTGCTAACAAGTTAATAGATTCTTCTAGACAATTTTGTAAATCAAAAGGATTTGCTTCTAAATCTAGTTTTTCAGACTCTATTTTTGAGAAATCAAGTATATCATTAATGAGTGTAAGTAAAGTCTCACCACTACTACGAATAGTCTCAACAAAATCTTTTTGATCTGTTTTGAGAGGAGTATCTAATAGTAAGCCAGTCATGCCAATAACTGCATTCATCGGGGTTCTAATTTCATGGCTCATAGTCGCTAAAAATTCACTTTTTGCTCTAGTTGCAGCGAGTGCTTCATCTCTAGCTTTTGCTAAATCATTAGAGGTTTGTTGACGTTCTAATTCTCCACCTATCCACTGAGCCATTAGTTTTAATAACTCTTTATCTACGGCTTTCAAAGGTTCATCTAGTGCTTGAGGACTCCAGAAATTGAGAGTACCATAAACTGAGCCTCCTACTATAACTGACGTTCCCATATAAGCTTCGATTTGAAAAGCCATATCTGCCGTGGTAGAGAAACCTGAATATTTAATAGATTCAAAGCATATTGGTTCTTCTGCTATTTCTGTAAAAATAAATGTTTTTTCTAAGTCAAATTCTTCTCCTTCCAAAATAGAATTATCTGGAGTTTTAGCTGCAATAATAGTATATTTATTATCTTCAATTTTCGACAATACTCCTATTTCCAAGCCGAACTTTTTACAGCCCATTTCTAATAATTTTTGGAGGCGATCTTTGAAACAGAAGATAATATAATTATTTTGATTTGTACCTTGACAAAGAGTATTTGTGTTTTCACAAGGGGTAGAAGTTATTTCATACAATCTCCGAATAGCAGCTTCACTTTCTTGTAATTCTTGTTCTCTTTGTTTACGATCAGAAATATCACGAGAAACTGCAATGATTTCTTGTACTTTCCCTGTTTCAGGATCGCGAATTGTACGAGCAGTGGTTTCAAACCAAATATATTTACCTTCTTGACAAAGAACGCGGTAGGCAATAGTGTAAGTTACGGGATTGTTAATAATAGTTTGATAAGCTGTGACAATTACTTTAATATCTTCAGGAGCAAAAAACTCTTCTGGATGAGTACCAATAATTTCTAATGGAGAATATCCCATCAGGCTGCGACAAGCAGGGGATACATAAAGGAAAACTCCATCTGGAGAGTGACGAGAAATCATATCAGTGGAGTTCTCTGCCATTAGTCTATAGCGTTCTTCGCTGTATTGGCATTCAAGTTGAGAATGTTGTAAGGCTTCTAGCATTTTATTCATAGTCTGAGCTAGGCTTGACAACTCATCATCCCCTGGCATTGGTACGTGCGTTGAAAGGTCTCCACTAGAAGCTATTTTATTGACGATTTTGTTTAACTGTGAAATACGGGAGACTAACAATTTGGCTCTGAGTGCCAGCATAACGATCCCAAAAACTAGACCTACTATTACCGATGAAAGAATAAAGTAACCCCAAAATACTCGACTGTGGTGGCGCATAATCAGGAAATGCAGAAGGCAGGAGGCAGAAGCGAGTGCGTAATTCTGAGGAGACCTCTGAATGTAAGACGCATATCTGACAGGCAGAAGGGAATTCTGGCTCCTGCCCTCTACCCATGAGGGAAGGGAATAAGGGTATAAAACCCCATCGTCTACATAGTGTCTACAATTGGATGGGGTTTTATACTCCATCCAATTGTTCCCTTTGCCATCTGCTCCCTGCCTTCTGCCTTCGTTCATAGCATTATATTCTAGTTTATTCTTATCAAAAAAGTTAGTTGATAAAGCAAATATCCTCTCCTGTTTTGCCCCTACAGATAAATTAGATATCTCATCTCTATTTAATGTCCTTGTTACATCTAGACAAACGTAATCTACTGCCAAATTTTGGAAGCCATAAAACAACATCATTGATGCTGTAATACACAATACAACTATCAAACTAGCGATCGCTGTACTAATAACTATTAATGTTTTTTGACAAAGTTTCATCAGGTTTTTCCCTATTGCTCCTATGTCGCAAATTACTACAAATTCTCATGACTCTGGTTGAAGTATCATAATTATAAATTAGTGATTTGCTTTTCTCTGATGCTTACTAGCCCTAGACGTAATTGTATCTAAAAGTGTTCTTGAAATCTTCTTTCCTAGAAATAGTTTCCTAATTAGGGCTTGCTGATTAAATCTAAAAGTATTTACAGATAAAGGTAAGTGTCTTTTTGGGGTCAAAAAAAGTGCCTGGTATAACGTCTAAAACCCTTAAAAAGGAGCGTATTTTGGCGCATAGTTGGGCAGAAAAATCATTCTTACAATTCTTACTCCTACCTCCTCTCAATACCCATTTCTCTTGTCTTCCCCTCCCCTCCTGGGAGCAGGGCTATTTCAAAGTATCGCAAGTTAACGATGAGCGGGAGAATAGGAGTAATGGGGATCAAAGAATAGCAAAATTTACCAAAATTGGCTGATTTTGAGCGCCAATAACGTCCCTTTTGCTCTGACTAAAATGGTGAAAAGTCAATTTAATCATAAATTAAAAGCCTCCATCCCCGTGTCTCCGTGTCTGGTGTGTCCCCGTGTCTATCGAGAATGAAACAGTCCTGCCCCTAACTCCTGTCTCCTGCCTACTACCCTCACCCATAAGACTTTTTCAGCAAACCCTCATTACAGCGTAGCAATTTCAAATAGCAGTAAGGTATGAATTTCTCCATAAAATTATCAGGGTTTTCTCAGGATCTGTAGCTAAGTTAATGACAATTGTAGTTTAAATGTTTTTTACGCATAGTTATTTAAAATGAATTTTATCGTTAAATGGCCTAAAAATCTCAGATTACAGCCTTGGAAACTCGATCCATCTTCTTTGCAAACACGCCTAACATTGGGTATTGCATTATTTTCAGTATTAGGACTGGGGAGTGTAGCTTTGTGGACAAGTTGGAAGATGCAGCAATTGTTGATAGTTACTCATAAGCATAACATTGAGCAGATAGCTGAACGTTTTCCCAGAGATGTTGAAATGTACAGTGAGATGTGGTATGTAAACAAAAGTTTACAAAAAGCTATTGATAATTTAACATTGGCCAATGTATTTATTTGGGTCAAAAATCAAGAAGGAACTGTGATAGTTCAATCACAAAATTTCCAGAGTGACAGTGACCACTTTGTTTTAAAGTCTTTAGCTGAAATGCCCTCCAAACCCTTAGTATATCCAATCAACGAACGTTATTTTGTATTATGTGGTGGTCCGTTAACAGTTAATGGGATGAATATTGGTAAACTCTATATTGCTCTAGATATTTCCCGCGATCAAAAGATGCTAGTGACGATGGTAATGAGTTTGAGTGTGGCAAGTATTTTGGCAATAATTGGAGTAACACTGGCTATAACTGTCTATATTCAACGTTCTCTGATGCCTCTGCGTCATGTTAGTCAACTTGCCGATCATGTTAATGCTGATATTCTGGATCGAGCAACGGTTTCTTTGGAACGCGCTCCTAGTGAAGTTAAGGAGTTGGCGAGAACTTTGGATACTATGTTGGCTCGGTTGTCTAATTCTTGGGAACAGCAAAGGCAGTTTGTGAGTAATGTTTCTCATGAGTTAAGAACTCCTTTGACTATTGTTTCTGGTTATCTTCAGAGTCTTTTGAGAAGAGGTAATAATTTAACAGAGACTCAGAAAGAAGCTATTTCGATAGCTTCTGGGGAAGCACAACGTACTATTGAATTATTGAAAGATTTACTGGAGTTAGCTAGAGCAGATAGTGGAGAAATTCATTTTAATTTAGAAGCGGTGGTATTGAATGATTTGGTGACAGAAGTAGTAGAAATGGCTAAACAATTTAGCGATCGAGAAATTATTTTGAGGTTTGGTAATGGAAATATTTTTGTTAATCTAGAGCAAGTATTTAGTGGTAGTAAAAATTCAATTATTACAGAAAAAAAATATCTAGTCTCTACACATATGGACAAACCTGAACAACTAACTTCAGAGGATAATATATACCGTAATTATACTGCGAGTAAATTTAGTTTTAAATCAAAAAATACGACCGGAAAATCACAATATCAGATTGATAAAACTTTAAACTTATCTTTGATTGAAGTCATGGTAGACCGCAATCGCTTGAAACAGGTTTTACTAAATTTAATTGATAATGCTGTTAAATATTCGGGTGAAGATTCTCCCATTATTTTAAATTTGTCTCAAGAAAATAGTGAAGCAATAATTCAGGTATGTGATAAAGGTCAGGGTATTTCTTTATCACAACAAGCTAAGATTTTTGAACGTTTTTATCGAGTGGATGAAGCTAGAAATCGTTCTGGTGGAGCTGGTTTAGGTTTATCTATTGTTAAAACTTTGGTAGAAGGAATGGGAGGAACTATTCAAGTTTATTCAAAGTTAGATAAAGGCAGTATATTTACTGTGAAACTCCCAGTTAAAAAATAGTTTTTGTGGTTTGCAATTATAGCGGTTTTTGCATAGATAGGCTACAGCAGCTAAAGCATTGTAATGCCATTGTGAAAAAACCTAGAGACTAAATTTGATTCAGAGAACTCAGAGATGGCTAAACCAACAAGAAACCCCTAGAGGCATATCTCTAGGGGCTTTGTTTTTGCAAGGGCGAGACTTGGGTGTTGATGTTAACATCAGTTCAATAAAAACCGAGTTTTTTAGTGTGCTAACAGAAAAATCAGGGTTTGAGCATCTGTCAAACTGGCATTGATGTTAGGTTTCGCCCTTGCTCAACCCAACCTACCATTGGGGTATCAATTGACTCCAAGGAAAATTATTATCCGGAATACCACAACCTCCATTAGATGGTTCGCTAGGATCTGCAGCTTCGTGAGAAACAGCTTCCTCTGCAGTGTCTGCGTCGAAAACCTGTTGACAATACCAGAGAGCATTATCAGAATATGTCCAGTTAAACTGGCTGAATTTTCCCGGGTTCCAAAAATTGCTAGCATCGTTTTCTGCGATAATTATTTTCGAGCTATTATCTACAGATGTATATGTAAAAATTGATGGTTCTGTTTCTCCCATTGACCGAAAAATTGGGTTTCAAGCCTCGCCCTTCTAGGGCGACTTTTTAGTTGATTTTTGTCTATAGAAAATATGTTATCATATTGTTAGTTTCTTTCATCAGGTTATGAAATCTAGATTTAAGTATAGAAAATATGTTATCATATTGTTAATTTCTTTCGGTTGGTTATGAAATCTAGATTTAAGTATCGTATATATCCAACATCAGGACAAAAACACCGATTGGCCAAGCTATTTGGTTGTGTTTGCTGGCGCAACACTTCGTGAACGTGTTGTTTGGAATGATAGTCTAGCTTGCTGCCAAGAAAAGTATAAATTAG
>NZ_JAAHHG010000488.1 GCF_010692555.1 Okeania sp. SIO3B5
AGCGCAAAGTACGCGTCTTTAAGCTCTGAGAGAATATTTGGTTCAACGCCGTTTAAAAGCCTCTATCCCCGTGTCTGGTGTGTCTGGTGTGTCTCCGTGTCTATCGAGAATGAAACAGCCCTGCCCTTATTAAGGGGGGTTAGGGGGTATCTGGGGGCAGAGAGAATCTAAAACTATATCTCATAAATTACAGAAGCGCTATACCGTTTCACGGAAGTCAGAAGTAGGGGTGATTCGCGAATCACCCGTACAGAAGCCAGAAGTTAAATTTGATATACTAAAAACTTTGACAATATAGGAACTTCCTAACTAAAACATATCGTAAGCATTGCATAGCCTGGGTTTAGCCCGCTACGCACATCCACGCCCAAATCCAGTCAGGGTATTTTAACCCCTGAAGATGTCAAAATATAGATTGCTAATATAATATAAGGCCAAAAAAATACTATGAGACTTGATGAAGCAGTAGAATTTGCAGAAAACCCTGAACCCCGCTGTCCTTGTGTCCTGCTATTGGACACCTCCGCATCAATGACAGGTACACCTATCCAAGCTTTGAATGACGGTTTAGAAACTTTTAGAGATAATTTAATTACTGATGGCTTAGCCAAAAAACGAGTAGAGGTGGCAATTATTTCCTTTGACAACCAAATAAAAGTTGTGCAAGAGTTTATCACTGCAGACCAATTTGAAAACCCGGTATTAACAGCCCAAGGACAAACTTATATGGGTACAGCTATTAATAAAGCGCTGGATATGATTGCAGCTCGGAAGTTAGAATATCGGAATAATGGCATAACTTATTATCGACCTTGGATTTTTTTGATTACTGATGGTGAACCTCAAGGAGAGTCAGAAAAAGTTGTAAAGGAAGCAGCAGATCGTATTAGGCAAGAAGAAGATAACAAACACGTTGCCTTTTTTGCCGTGGGTGTGGAAGGGGCGAATATGGATAAGCTTGGAGAAATTGTACTCAGAACACCACTAAAACTAAGAGGACTTGACTTTCGGGAAATGTTTATTTGGTTATCTGCCAGTATGCAGCAGGTTTCCCATTCTAAAGTTGACGAACAAGTTGCGCTACCTCCTCCCGGATGGGGAACAGTGTGAAGAGCGTTGCTGAATACTGAGATGATTTCGGCTGACACGGGGACACGGGGACACGGGGACACGGAGACACGGGGACACGGAGACACGGAGACACGGGGACACGGGGACGCGGGGACACGGAGACACGGAGACACGGAGACACGGGGACACGGGGACGCGGGGACGCGGGGACACGGAGACACGGAGACACGGGGACACGGGGACGCGGGGATTATGGTTTCTGCTCTGGTGACAAAATCATCCCGCAATTATGCAATGCTTTTTAAAGAAGCACTTCAGCAGTCAGCTTTCAGCATTTCAGCTCCTCCTCAGCCTTTTAAGTCAGAAGTTAGAAGTCAGAAGTCAGAAGTTGTTTTTGTGGGGTTTGAGCAAATCTCCAAAAATATTTTGCCAATCTAGGCGGGGTTTTAGACCCAATTATTTTGATAAAAGCTGAAGCGCTGATAGCAAATTACAGCAATTTCGGAGTTAGTGAGGTACAAAATTTTATTTAGTAATTTTGGCAGTTCAAGCATCCTGCTTGTTACAGGCTAGAAGCCTGAACTGCAAATTTAGTAATCCTGCTTGTTACAGGCTAGAAGCCTTACAAAGATAGAGATTAATCTTCAACTGTACCTCACCATCCTCAAAAGTGCTGTAATTATAGAAGAAGGTGTTATTGCAATTAGTAACTAAAGCAGATAGTGCAACACCATATCTTGAACAAATGAAAGAAAGTTATCAAAAATGAGGTTATGTTAACAGAAGAACAAAGTCATTGGCGAGTGGTATCGGCGTCAGTGGCAGGTACAAGTCACGAAAAACGCGGACAACCATGTCAGGATGCAAATCATTGGGAGATTTTGCCGGGAGGTATTTTAGTTGCAGCAGTTGCTGATGGTGCTGGTTCATCCAATTTTGGGGAAGTAGGAGCAAAAATTGCTGTCAGTGCTGCCGTAAAAACTATTTCTCAACAACATTTGTTGTCTCAAGATAATAATGTTGATTGGCAGTATAAGTTAATTGATGCTTTGAGAGCTGCGAGGACAGCAATTTTTGCTGAGTCTCAAGTGAGGAAGGTTGAAGCACGGGAGTTTGCTGCAACTTTGATTTTGGTGGTGGCGACACCAGAGTTTGCTATTGCTGCTCAGGTAGGAGATGGTGCGGTTGTGGTGGGAGATAGTGAGGAAAATATTTTTCCGCTGACTGCTCCTCAAAGTGGAGAATATATTAATGAGACAACTTTTTTGATTTCAGAGCAAGGTGTGGAAGCTGCTCAAGTGAAGATTTGGCAAGGAAAACCAGTTCATTTGGCAATTTTTTCGGATGGGTTGCAGATGCTGGCTTTGAATATGCCAAGGGGGTTGCCTCATTTTCCGTTTTTTGCACCATTATTTAAGTTTATGACTGTGGTGACAGATGAACAAGAGGCGACTGAACAATTGGAGGAGTTTTTGCGATCGCCTAAAGTTACAGGTAGAACTGATGATGATTTAACTTTGTTGTTGGCAAAGTGTAATATTATTTCCGGTTAGAGTTGTTGGGAGTGGGGGAGTGGGGGAGTGGAGGAGTAGGGGAGTGGGGGAGTGGGGGAGTACGGGAGTGGGGGAGTGGGGGAGTAGGTAGGGACGTTGCATGCAACGTCCGTACAGGGAGGGAACCCACCCCTAACCCCTCCCAGGAGGGGAAGTAAGCATCAGAATAATTAACATTAACTGAGCTGCTAATTAGCAAAAAAATTACTCGGCTCTTTTTAATTATAAGGTTAGGACAGATGAAAACTGCTATAAGCCTTCTTCTTTCTTCCCTCTTCCTTCTTACTTCTTCCTTCTTCCTTCTTCCTTCTTCCTTCTTCCCTCTTCCCTCTTCCTTCTTCCTTCTTCCTCTGTAATTCAAAACCTAAATTTATCACCCAAATAATACTGACGTACTAATGGATTATTATAAAGTTCTTCTGCTGTTCCAGATGCCAAGATTTGTCCATCGCGCATAATATAGGCTCGATCAGTAATTTCTAGAGTTTCTCTAACATTATGGTCAGTAATCAGAATGCCCATTTCTCGCTCTCTTAATTTGGCAACAATCTTTTGAATTTCAGAAACGGCAATAGGATCTACTCCAGCAAATGGTTCATCTAAAAACAAAAATTTTAGTCCATCTTTGCTAGAGGCCAAAGCTCTTGCTAGTTCTGTTCGCCTCCGTTCTCCACCAGAAACTTGTGAACCTAAAGTAGAAGCAACTTTTTCTAAACGAAACTCATACAATAGAGAATCTAATAACTTTTTCCACTGGCGACGAGGAATTTTTGTTTGTTCCAAGACTAGGAGAATATTATCTCTAACACTAAGGTTGCGAAAAATGCTTGGTTCCTGAGCTAGATAGCCAATACCCAGTTTTGCTCTCTTGTGAATTGGTAGAGTTGTAATATCTAAATCATTTAAAAAGACAGTGCCAAGGGAAGGTTTTTCTATACCTGTAGCGATATAGAATGTAGTGGTTTTACCTGCACCATTAGGACCAAGGAGGCCAACAATTTCTCCTTGGGCAATGAATAGATTAACTCGACTAACTATGGCACGTTTACCATAGTTTTTGTGAATATTCTCAAGAACAATTTTCATATTAAAGGTGTGGCTTTAAACTGAATGGGGATTAATTATCAATTATCAATTATCAATTGTCCATTGGTAATGGAGCTTTTTTTTTATTCAGTTTATCTCCTTTTTATTTGCCTCAAAATACTGAAATTTTCTGCTGAAATTCAAGAAAATTTCTTCACATAAAATGGCCGAAACCGCTGCCTGTTCCCCCCATCTCCGTATCCCCGCGTCTCCGCGTCTCCGCGTCCCCGCGTCCCCGTGTCCTACCCCCACCAACCAATTTCAGCCAACCCTAATTAGGGACTGATTGGACTTTTAAAGGCGGGTTTTGGATTGAATGGAGCAGTAACATCATTGCCCCCACCTGTATCTTGCTCTGTGGGGACCAAATATACAGATTCTACTTGCCCTTGAGATTGAGGTAGAGCAATGAAGCGTCCTTCATCTATAAGATAGGTAACTGTTTCTCCACGAATTGTATTGCCTTCCTGTAGGATAAATACATCTCCACTGAGGACAATTCGACGTTCTCTACTAAAGTATTGGGCTTGAGCTGCTGTTGCTTGAATTTTGCGAGCTGGATAGTTAATTTGGACATTACCACGAGCTGTAACAACTCCTGTTCGAGAGTCTGCTTCTTGAATGTCGGAGCGAACAGTCATAGTACGGCTTGGGGAGTTTTGTGGGGGTGGGTTAGGGTTAATTTGGGCAGATGTAGGATATGTTACAGAATTTACAGCCAAAGGTATGATTAGGGCAAATCCTTTTAATATCAGTAATTTTGAGATTTTTTTATTTAGTATCATTTTTAATTGGGCGAAAGTTGTTAAGGGTTATATTATTTTGACTTTTGGGTATGAAGTTAGGTACTTGTATTATTTTACTGGAAACTGAAGGGACTTATATCATCTGGTTGAATAATTAGACTTTGGTGGAAGGAAGGCAGAAGAAAGAGGACAGACGGTAGAAGGGAAAGAAAGCTTCAAAGGGAGAAGGTTTTTTTATCACTGATTATTCAGACATAATATAGCAATCCTAAATAAGTTGTGACAAATTAAAAAGTAGATAAAAAAAACTGAAATTCCTACCTGTTCCCTGTTCCCTGTTCCCTGTTCCCTGTTCCCTAAAAGCGGTAAGATTTTTATACATAAATAAAATGGGATTGCTATATTATATCAAATCCTTTTAATTCGGTATAAAAAAATATTCCATCTTCACCTAGAGCGGAAAGAATTCTGAGTTCTTTTCCCTTCTGAATTGCAGGATTGCTGAATTCTGGATTCTGATTCACTATCTTATTACACCGATGCTATCGGATTTAATATTATCTATATTTTGAAGATATTGTGGCATTAAAGACAATCTTTTTCAACTCAAAAATTTGTTTCAACCTGTAGCAAAACTCACGAGCTACATTCCATTGTTCTCTTGGTATACTTTTCATTCTAATCATAAGTTCTACTTCAGTTTGAGAAATACTATTTACACCTAAAATACTGCCAGCATCTAAAATTTTATCTCCCCACTCGGCATCATTTTTTAACTCATTAGCAAGTTGTTTAACTATTTGTACTGCTTGACTTAAATTAGAATCTAAATTGACTTTTATTCTTAAATCAATACTTGCCCAATCTTTAGTCAAATTATGTACTGTATAAATTTTGCTATTAGGAATTGAACTTAAACGTCCTCCTGCATCGCGTAATTGTGTTACACGAAAACTCATATCTTCTACATAACCCATAGTAAAATCTAGGTCAATCAAATCTCCAATTGCATATCGGTCTTCTAGCAATATTAAAATTCCACTGATGATATCTTTAACTAGATTATGACCACCTAAAGAAACTGTCAAACTAATAATACCTAAACCTAATAATATTATGGTTATAGAAACATTGAAATTTTGAAATATCCCCAGCATACCAATACAACCTAATACAAACATTACAATTCCTTTCAATGTATGAGAAAAAGTAATTGCCTGTGGTATTTTTCTATGACTATAATTTTGATTTTCTAATCTTTTAAAACTATTTATAGCGAACCAGTTGACGATCGCCGGACTACCTTTAATTGCTAAATAAGTACCAGCTATAATAATTAAAACTATTACATGAGAAACTAAGAAAATTTGTAGCCAACGACTATAAGGAAAATTACCTAAAATCCAAATAATGCCACACAACCATAAAATCAAATGATTTACTTGCAGAAAACTTCTAAAAAAAGAATTTTTATGTTGTTGTTGCTCCCAGATTAACTGTTGTTTTTGCCCTAAAGCTAATTCTGTTTTTGCTGTTGTTAATTCTTGATAGTTTCTCAATTCATCTATCTGTGGGCGAGATACTTTTAAATTTTCTATAGATTTTTGGATTTTTTGGTACTTTCTTAAGCAGTACTTTTGCCAAATTGATATGAGAAAGCTCAATAGAATCAAAACTAATATTATTCCGAAAGAAATTAAAGACTGTCCGATCAAATAGTCTGGTTGTCGCTCTATCTGTGCTCTAATTAAGGCATCCTGCAAAAAACCAATAATCTGATTAGTTAAATCTTCTCTAGATATGCCATGAATTTGAGCATCTAAATCTGTGATGGCAATCAGAAATTGATTTTTTAGTTCTTCTGCATCTGAGGCAAATACTAAAGTCTGATTTTCTAGGGTTTCAACAGTTAATTTTAAAGTATCAGCATCAAAGCAATTTTTAATTGTTTGTTTAAGATTATTTTCATACAGTCTAACTCGAATATTGAGGGGAGATGTATTGCTATTTCCTTGAATTTCTTGTCCTGCTACTGCCGCTACTTTGAAAATTTCTCTGCTGTCGATTTTGATTGGTTTATAAACTATATTACTGATAGGTGTTAATGATTGAAGTTGAGTAATATTTTCAATATTACTATTCTCTAATGTTTCTGAAGTCTGGCCTAATGCTAAGAGGGTTTGATTAATTATCAGAATAAAGGTTAAGAGGCTAAAAATTATAACTGTGATAATTTTTGAGATTTTATCGCGATTAAAGAAGTTATGTGGGTGCATCTCAATTTTGAATAAAGCAAAAAATTTATGGCTTTTAGGCAATAGGAAACAGGCAACAGGCAACAGGGAATAGAGAATAGGGAATATATAGGAAAAAAGTATTTTTGCAAATATGAGATGCACCCAATTATGTTGCTGAATTAGTGGTTGTTTGAATGAAATAAATTTATAAATTTGCATAAGTCAATTCAGTTATAGTAATTTCATTTGAGTTGCGTAAAAAACCTGGTCGCTTTTAGGCAACAGCTCATCTGGCAATAGGTAAGAAGGTTTGCCGGACTTTTTACTGTTAGTCAATAACCAATTCTTTTTTATCCCCTTAAAATGGGAAACTTGAGACCTAATTTTTTTATTGAAAATAAAATTAGTCTATTAGACATCTCCAAAAATCAAAAAGACAATCAATTCTTATCCAGAAATTATCAATTGTTCTTCCCTGTTCCCAGCTCCGGTGTTCCCTGTTCCCTCTTTTCTGGAGATGTCTATTGATTGCTTTCTATCTGAAAGGAGAAATATCCGGAGATAAATTGTAATATTTTATAGCAGTTTTCATGTTTCATAGAATACAAAGATTTTGACTTAAAGGCAGAAGGAAGAGGGCAGAAGGCAGAAGTTTTGTAATCTACTTTTGTGAAAATCACTATAATATCAAATCCGGTTAAACAGCCATAGAATGGTTAAGCCAGGAGGAGTCAGGAGTCAGGAGTCAGGAGTCAGGAGGAGAGAGAATTACAAAGATGAGCGTAGTTATGACGATTGGAGAATTTTTTTA
>NZ_JAAHHG010000489.1 GCF_010692555.1 Okeania sp. SIO3B5
CTGATATCAAATCCGGTAGCATCGGTGTAATAAGATAGTGAATTCAGAATCCAGAATCCAGCAATTCTGCAATCCAGAATTTAGAATCCAGAATTTAGAAGGGAAGAGAACTCAGAACTATTTCCACTCTGGGTGAAGATGGAATATTTTTTTATACCGAATTAAACGGATTTGATATCACTCCTTGGCAGGGACAGACAGGATGGAAACAGGCAGGATGCCTGCTCCCACTTAACTTACCACTTATATTCATCCAGCCCTTCAGCAATGCCAAATATTTTGTAGGTGCTTCACAGAATAATTTTTTTTTCTGATGTTGGTGGTGGATTGTAATAGTCGTGCATTGCATTATTTTTGTTATGAGGTACGGCAGTGGGAGCATCTTGCTCCCGTGCCAAGTATCCCTTTCTTGTATGCCATTACTATCCTGATGTTGTTGTTAGCGATCGCTTTTGAGTCTCTATATATGCTTACTTGTAAAATCCTGTTTTTGCGTTGAATAAAAAGTCATGCGTAGGTGCGAGTAACACCCAATGATTATATACTATCATGAATTTTTTAGGGATGCAAGGGTAACATCCTGCCAATTTTTTTGGTGCTTCACAGAATGCAAACTCAAATTAATCCGTATATCCGTGGCAAAATCCTTGTCTTGGCATCCGTGGCAAAATCCTTGTCTTGCCCTGACTTCTCCGCTCACAGGGATTATGGCACGGATGTGCTCACAGGGATTATGGCACGGATGTGCTCACAGGGATTATGGCACGGATATACGGATTAATTTGCGGGAGGGAAGAGAGAAAAGAAAGCAGACACAGATTTGGCCACGGATGTACGGATGGATGCAGGAAAGAGGGAAAAGGGGAAAGGAGAAAAGAGTGAAAGAGTTCTCCCATCATCACACAACAATACGAAAACCATAATCATAGGCAGAATTCCGCCAATTGATGGTGAGGCGCATAGCGGAACGACAGCGAATAGGAGGGTTGCTCCACGAACCTCCTCGCAGTGGAGAACGATCGTTATTTCCACCTAACCAAGCACTGCCATCAGTAGGCGCACCAGTATAATTATTGTGCCATTCATCAGCGCACCATTCCCAAACATTCCCGTGCATATCGTACAAACCAAAAGCATTAGGAGGAAATTTGTCTACATTTGTTGTTTTTCCACGATTTATTCCTTTCGGTGCAGAAGCATAAGTTTCGCCACCATTGTAGTTCGCCAACTCAGTCGTTATAGTTTCGCCAAAATAAAAAGGTGTGGTTGTTCCTGCACGGGCGCGCATATTCCCACTGACTCTCACTGGGTAAGCGATAGTTTTTACCTGTTATTTGTGAAACCTTCTGACAAAACTCTATAGCTTTGTACCAATTTACTGTTTCGACAGGGTGGTTTTCACTTTTAAATTTAGAAGGATTATTACCCATAACTGCTTGCCATTGCGCTTGAGTGACTGGATACTTTCCCATGAAAAATTCTGGTACATCTACATTATGTTGGGGACCTTCATTCTCCTCATGTCTCCCTATTTCCTCATCTGGAGAACCCATGAGAAATCTACCTGCGGGAATTTTTACCATTTCCAGGATGACTCCATTACCGAGGTTTTCTATGATTACTTCTGCTTGATGTTGAGGACGACTTATTGTTTTTCCTTTTGCATTAACTGTCACTGTCTCAAACTCCTGAATTGAAGTCTTTGTTAGTGGGGGAGATGGGTATGTTTTTTTTTCGATAAATCTATTCCACAAGTCTCTAGTTAATATTGCTGCTGCAAACCCACTCATAGCTATCAATATTTCTCTTCTATATCTTGGTATATTTCCTGATGGTATGGGTGGTATGGGTGGTGGTACTGGTGTAGTTTCTTCTAAAACCTCTAATACTTCCATAGCATTTTGATAACGGTCTCGAAAATCTTCCCGGGCCATTTTATCTAATATATTTGCCAGGCGATTGCTCACTTGTGCCTCATTCCTCCAGATAATATTTCCTGTATTTTTATTTCTGGAGAAACTCCTTGGGTGTTGTCCTGTTAGCGCCTTTATTCCTAAGATTCCCACTGCATATATATCGCTACTTAGTCTTGGTTTGCCGTTACTTTGTTCGTTTGGCATATAACCTGGTGTTCCGACTGGTACAGTTAAAGTTGTTGTTCCGGGTTGGTTGGTAGTCAACACACTTATTTCTTTTACTGCGCCAAAGTCTATCAATACTATTTTTTTGTCTGAGTAACGACGCATCAAATTTTGTGGTTTGATGTCTCGGTGAATTATATTGTTTTGATGAGCTTTTTCTAATGCTTCTAATATTCCTTTTAGTAGGGTAACGGTATAAGACTCGCTTAATTTTTTTCCTGGTGTTAGTTCTTTGCTTATATCGTGCCCTTCTATATATTCTTGTACTAGGTAAAATTCTGTTCCTTCTTGGAAATAAGCAAATAATTTTGGTATTTGGTCTGAGTCTTTGCCTAGTTTATATAGGGTTTCTCCTTCTCTCTCAAATAATCTTTGGGCAGTGGTTAATGTTTCTGGATCTGAGCTTCTAGGTGGTAGATGTTTGACTACGCATTTTGGTTTGCCTGGTAAGTCTAAATCTTCAGCTAAGTAGGTATCTCCGAATCCTCCACTTCCTAGAATGTCTATTATTTTGTATCGTTGTCTCAGGATTTTTCCAGACTGTATCATGACTTTTCAGTTATCAGTTATTCAGTTATCAGTTATCAAATTTATTTGTAAACTGCCTGGCTTTGTTTCAAAATTGTTCCAAGCTGTGTAATTTCAAAGAAGCAGTCAGCAGTCAGCTTTCAGCATACTTTTTGTGAGACACCCTCGTTTCGGAGCATTCTGTTAGGAATTAAGTTGCCGGGGATTTTTACCCAGAGCTTTAACGAAGTCAGAAGTCAGAAGTCAGAAGTTAATCCACCCCTCGCCCCTCCCCCTCCCAACCCACCCCTAACCCCTCCCAGGAGGAGAAGTAGGGGATTTGAGCAAGCCTCCAACCAAAAACATATCGCCTTAAAAGGCGGGGTTGTGCGACCCAATTATTTTGATAAAAGCTGATAGCTAGTTAATTTTGCTATTAAATTAGGGAAATATTGTTTTTTTGGCCTAATTTATTTGAGTATATATGAGCGCACTTTCTCGATTATATTTATAATATCATGTCAAGTTTTTTTGTCAACCCCCCTTTTTTCAGTTATCAGTTATCAGTTATCAGTTATCAGTTATCAGTATCCAGTTAGTAGTAGGACTTGAGAAATAAAATCAATATTTAATGGGCTAAAGCCCTACTACAAACAAAGGAGATTTCAACAATTAGTAAAGCTTTTATCTAGAACTAAAAGCAATAGCTGATAGTTGAATGCTTACTTTTTTATTCTTCCTTCTTCAATTGTTACTTCTTACTATACAGTAGAGGTAATAGGATATTTTTTTATTAGGGGATAACAAAGTTGATTTTACAAAATCCGATTGTTACATTTACGATTCTTTTATTAGTAATTCTCACTCTTCCACCTCTATTTGAACGTCTCAAACTACCTGGATTAGTGGGTTTATTAGTGGCAGGAATTATTTTAGGTGGAGATGGATTAAAATTACTCGATCCCGAAACAGAAACGATGAAATTATTATCAGATATTGGAAAAGTTTATCTGATGTTTGTCGCGGGATTAGAAATTGATTTAATAGAGTTTAAAAAAAATCAAGACCGTTCTCTTGGTTTTGGCATTGCCACATTTTTATTCCCACTTATTACTGGAACATTAATTGCCAAAATATTTGGTTTGGGTTGGAATGGTGCAATTTTAACAGGTTCTTTACTGGCTTCTCATACTCTCTTAGGTTATCCCATTGTTCAGCAGTTGGGTGTAGTGGGAAATCAAGCGATTACTGTTACTATTGGGGCGACAATATTTACTGATATTGCTGCTTTATTAGTATTGGCAATTTGTGTGTCGATTAATGCTGGTAATTTTTCGGCGATTAGTTTAGGAATTCAATTGGGAAGTTTGGCGATATATTCAGCAATAATTCTTTGGGGTTTTCAATGGCTGGGTAAACAATTTTTCCGGCGCACGACTAATCAAGAAAGTAATCAATTTTTATTTGTTTTGTTGGTTGTGTTTATTGCTGCTTTGGGTGCAACATTGATTAATGTCGATCAAATTGTTGGTGCTTTTCTGGCAGGTTTGGCAATTAATGATGTGGTGGGTAAAAGTCCGGTTAAGGAAAAAATAGAGTTTGTTGGTAGTGTTTTATTTATTCCTTGTTTTTTTATTGATATGGGATTATTGTTGGATATGTCTGCTTTTGTAAATACTTTTTTGACAAGTTTTGAATTAACTTTATCTATTATTTTTGGTTTGCTTGGAAGTAAATTTTTGGCTGCGTTTTTGGCAAAAAAGATTTATAAGTATAATTGGCATGAAACGATGAGTATGTGGTCTCTATCTATGCCACAGGTGGCTGCTACTTTGGCTGCTGCATTGGTGGGTTTGCAGGTAGGAATTTTGCCAGAGGTAATATTTAATAGTGTGATTTTTTTGATGTTGGTGACTTCTATTTTAGGTCCGATTCTTACTGCTAAATTTGCGAGTAAAATTTCTGTGCCAGAGGTAGATTTTTCATCGGATAATTCTTTGATTTGGTGGGAAACTCATCAGCAAGTTCCAGATAGTTTTACAGAGAGGGTTGATGGAATTGTTAATCATAAGTTTGTTGTATTAGTGCCAGTATATTCTTCTCCCGAACAAACAAAATATTTAATTGAAATGGCAGTAATGTTGTCAAAGCATGAGGGAGGTTTAATGATTCCTTTATCCATAGTTAAAGGTTACGTCAATATGGATTCTCCTCAGTTAAATTTGGCTTTACAACAGAGCAGTGAAAGGTTAGATTCTGTTTTAGAAATTAGCCGAAGTTTTGAAGTTGATGCTACTCCCGAAATCCGAATTTATGATGATTTTACTAAAGGTGTTAGTCGTACAGCACGAGAAAAAAATGCTAGTCTAATTGTCATGGGTTGGCACGATACTACTGGTATTAAATCTCGTTTATTTGGAAATATAATAGACCGGATATTTTGGTCTGCTCATTGCCCGGTAGCTGTGGTACGTTTGTTGGAAAATCCGATGAATATTAATAGGATTTTAGTACCTGTTAAAAATATTACTCCCCAGGCATTAAGAACTGTACGTTTTGCTCAACTTTTTGCTGGTACTAATCAAGCTTCTGTAACTCTACTTCATGTATGCGATCGCCAGACTTCTAAAGAACAAATTGCGAAGTTTCATTCCCAACTTTCTCAACTTATTTCTCAGAGAAAAACCGAGGTAAAGTCGAGAATTAAAATTATTCGTTATGATGATGTTGCTCCTGTAATTAGTAAAGCAGCAAAATCATATCAATTAGTAGTATTACGTTCTATGCGACGACGTACTGCCGCAGGATTATCTGTTAGTGATGTTACTACTAAAGTCTTGTCAGAAATTACTTGTTCAGTTGTTATATTTGGAGAACCTTATTCTTAGTTTTAGGGAATGAGTAAGCATTCAGCATTCAGCTATTAGCTCTTAGAAGTAATTATTCATTAGACATCTGCTAGAAATTCAAAATCAAATCAATTCTTATCCATCTATTTCTATTTCCTAGCCGCAAAAATCATGATTTTAGGGAATAGTAAATAACAGGAATAATCTCAGAATATTTCTGTTTCCGACCAGCAAAAATTATGATTTTAAAGAATAGGGAATAGAGAATAGCAGAAATAAGTAAGCATTTCCTGTGGACTGCTGCGCAAACAGCATTCAGCATTCAGCTATTAGCTCTGAGAAGTAATTACTCATTAGACATCTGCTAGAAATTCAAAATCAAGTCAATTCTTATCCATCTATTTATATTTCTATTTCCTAGCAGCAAAAATTATGATTTTAGAGAATAGGGAATAGAGAATAGCAGAAATAAGTAAGCATTTCCTGCGGACTGCTGCGCAAACAGCATTCAGCTATTAGCTCTGAGAAGTAATTACTCATTAGATATCTGCTAGAAATTCAAAATCAAATCAATTCTTATCCATCTATTTCTATTTCCTAGCCGCAAATATCATGATTTTAGGGAATAGGGAATAGGGAATAGCAGAAATAAGTAAGCAAACAGCATTCAGCATTCAGCTATTAGCTCTGAGAAGTAATTACTCATTAGACATCTGCTAGAAATTCAAAATCAAGTCAATTCTTATCCATCTATTTCTATTTCCTAGCCGCAAAAATCATGATTTTAGGGAATAGGGAATAGGGAATAGCAGAAATAAGTAAGCAAACAGCATTCAGCATTCAGCTATTAGCTCTGAGAAGTAATTACTCATTAGATATCTGCTAGAAATTCAAAATCAAGTCAATTCTTATCCATCTATTTCTATTTCTATTTCCTAGCCGCAAATATCATGATTTTAGGGAATAGTAAATAACAGGAATAATCTCAGAATATTTCTGTTTCCGACCAGCAAAAATTATGATTTTAAAGAATAGGGAATAGAGAATAGCAGAAATAAGTAAGCATTTCCTGTGGACTGCTGCGCAAACAGCATTCAACTATTAGCTCTGAGAAGTAATTACTCATTAGACATCTGCTAGAAATTCAAAATAAAATCAATCCTTATCCATCTATTTCTATTTCTATTTCCTAGCAGCAAAAATTATGATTTTAGGGAACAATAAATAACAGGAATAATCTCAGAATATTTCTGTTTACGACCAGCAAAAATTATGATTTTAGAGAATAGGGAATAGCAGGAATAATCTCAGAATATTTCTGTTTCCAA
The DNA here is from genome assembly GCF_010692555.1 of Okeania sp. SIO3B5. Lineage (GTDB taxonomy): Bacteria > Cyanobacteriota > Cyanobacteriia > Cyanobacteriales > Microcoleaceae > Okeania. The sequence goes on from NZ_JAAHHG010000489.1 coordinate 6,826, forward strand.
CCAGCAAAAATCATCATTTTAGGGAATAGGGAATAGGGAATAGTAGAAATAACCTCAGAATATTTCTATCTCCGAGCAGCCAAAATCAGAGAGAAATTGTATTGTAAGCATTTAGCTATTAGCTGTCAGCTAGCCTCCTCCGGAGGAACTGCGGACTTCAGCAACAAGACTTTCTCATATAGGACAGTGCTTAAATTAAAATAGACTTTAAGGTTAAGGGAGCCTACTTTTCTAGTAAGACAATTAATAAAGCTTTGATAGTAAACTAAAAGTAATAGCTGATTGCTGATTGCTGATTGCTGACGGCTGAATGCTTACATTGTATTTATTACAAATAGACCTCTGTTCAACAATTAATAATTAACAATTACTTCTCCTTGAAAAGAAGAGGATTGACGTGGTAGGGAAATTTTTTTCTTCTCTTGGTTGATTGGATATGGCGAGGAAACCCGCTCTTATCAGAGTCGCTCCGAAGATCGCCATCCCTCGACCGCTTTTTTATCTTCGTCGCTGGCGCTGGTGTCACCAGTACTGACAGTGAGCTTGGTGGCTTCGGGCAGGTCGAAGCTGGGACGCACGTCGAAACTGGTGACCAGTTTCAGCCCGGTGTCGGTGCTGGTTTCATCATTGTTGATGGGACCGATGGGTTGTAGTTTGTGGTCGTCG
>NZ_JAAHHG010000049.1 GCF_010692555.1 Okeania sp. SIO3B5
TCTGCCACAATAATCCCAAAATACTAGCTTTTTTAGCTTTTTCCACCGAAAAACTGGTACTTTTTTTAACCCAAAAACGCTAAAGCCTTTATCTGTAAATACTTTGAGAATTAATCAGCAAGCCCTAAATAGAGCTTTGATTCAATATTTAATCCCCAAAAACTAGCAAATTAAATCCGTGCTGACACTTACGTTATTTCCACTATAAATATATTAATTCAGTGCGATCGCTGAGGCTATTTCTAGAAGTAGTGCAACAAAATAGAAGAGGCGATCGTAAATTCTCAGAAATTGCACGAGTTTAAAGCAAATATAGCTAATAGATATCTAGTGGAGAGCAGGGGAGTAGGGGAGTGGGACAGGGTCTATTTATTGTCACGCTTAGAAAAATTGATGGGGAGATGGGGAGATGGGGAGATAGGGAAATGGGGGGATGGGGAGATGGAGAGATTTGTATATTTGCACAATTAAATGTATTTCTAACTTAATATTCTAGGCGCGACAATGAATTAGCCCTGGGGGAGTGGGGAAGTAAGGGAGATTGAAGTAATCAGAACTTACCGAATTATTAATTATTAATTATTATAGGACTTACGCAGATACGCTATATATAGTACTCATAACTGTTGTCCAATAGTTACTGGACTCTATACACAGTGTCTTTGCGTAAGTCCTGTTATTAATTATTAAATAATTCTGGTTTAAAGCCTCCCCTTTTAAGGGGAAAAAAAGCGGTCGTTTGCGGAGCATTCCGTAGGATGGGATGGCGTTTTGCTCCGCAACATATAAAGCGGAGCGGCTCTGTCACTCTTCGGGTCTCCTCGCTGGCCTCCAATGGACCAAGAGAAGAAATAATATCTCCTCATATTCAATTCCGTAGCGGTTTTAACCAGAGGTAATTATCAATTATCCATTATCAATTAATGAAGCATGAGGTAGGAAAAACTAGGATTTGAGATGGTTTTCCGTCCTGGAATGCTGCGGGTTGCTTCGGACGAAAATACGTTGCAGACGGGTAAGTCCTATTTAGGGGTTGCTGATTAAATCTAAAAGCATTGACATATAAAGATTTTAGCCTTTTTGGGACCTTTAAAAAGTACCTGGTATCACGTCTAAAACGCTCAAAAAGTTAGTATTTTAGGCGCATAGTTGGGCAGAAAAATTAAGGGAAAATTCTTACTTCTACCCCCTCGCTCATTCCCCGTTCCTCCTGTCTCCTGTCTTCCTCTCCACGGTCGGGGGAGGGGCGAGGGGTGGGTTGTCTCCTGTCTCCTACCCCAGCAAAAAGACTTTCCATACGCAAACCCTAAACGCTTAAAAAGTTAGTATTTTAGGCGCATAGTTGGACAGAACAATCTTGGGAAAATTCTTACTTCTACCCCCTCGCTCATTCCCCGTTCCTCCTGTCTTCCCCTCCTGGGAGGGGTTAGGGGTGGGTTGTCTCCTGTCTCCTGTCTCCTACCCCTACTAAAAGACTTTTGAACGCAAACCCTAATTATTAATTATTAATTATTAATTATTAATTGTTAAACACCTTCTTCAACGTGGCCAAGAAATTCCAGAACTAGCAGCAATATAACGAGCTACAGCAGCAGCACCATAACGATTTAGATGACTGGGGTCAAAGAAATATTCATTTTTGGCTAGTTGAGGCTGATATAAATTGAAATTTAGGAATGTAAAGCCATTTGCTCTTGCCCGACTTAGCATCCATCGATGAAAGTCTTCTTCGGCAGACCAACGCACAGAATCTAAATAACTATCAGATAGAGGTAAATTAACAAAAACTAAAGGAATATTGCGAGATTTAGTAAAATTAACAACAGAAATTAAAGCTTGAGCCTGAGTACCCCCAAGATAAAAACCAGCATAGTCGCCATCATAAAGTCCTGCTACATAAGGTCGTCGCTGATAATAATAGGAAGGATTAAATCGCCCATCCATTGGCAGAAACCCATTAGCATCAATAGCATTGGCAACATCGGCGATCGCTACTGTTTGTACAGGTTGAGTAGAATATTGAGGATAAGATGTTAAGTTTGAGGAGTTTTGCGATAGGGGTTTATAAGAATATTGGGTAGTCTTAAAATAGTCAGGATAAAGAGTATTAGAACTATTCCCTACTCCGATATTTCCTCTGTTACTGCGCGTTCCCTCTGTTGTTACGCGTTCCCATCGCAAGGTTTCCTCGCCTAGTTTCCACCGCTTGTTTCTGTCACGGACGCGGCGCACCGCTGTTGTCTGTTCCCTATAGTTAATTTCTATTGCTTCTCCTCGCGATATCTCAAAAGGAGAGTATGGAGGTGCAAATACATTATAAGGTTTGGGAAACTGATAACAGGTAGAAGCCAAATTAGACTGAGCGCGAGGTAACTGGGGACGAACACCTGAAAGTAATTTTCTTTTTCCCTCAGAAGCAACAATTGAATTATAAGTTCGATCTACTCGTCCACTATTAAAAGCTCGTACTCCATCCGCCCAGATAATTAATTTTGGCAGTTGATTATTGCTCAAAAGTTGACGCAGTTGAAAGTCTACTACTCTAGCAGTTGCCCCATTAATGCTAAAGTTAAATACGTTTAACGGACGATTGCCTTTCGCTACTAAATATTGTTGTAGTTGTTGCGGATCGACCCCATATAAAGCACGGGAACTACCCACAATTAAAACATCTGGCGGACCTACAGTAGCAATGAAAGACAGATAAAGCTCTAACTGGGTGTCGAGAATATCACTATTGAAGGAAACAGGATTATACTGAGAACGTGCAGAAGCTGCTTGTTTTTGAGAGTAAGCTAAGTTTCTCATATACTCAGCAACTTTTTTCTCAGCAAAAGCACGTCTAGGGTTTCCTGGTGGTACAGCTTGCATCCAAGCCACTGCCTGTACCCATTCTTGGGCGACTTTATCCCACTGTTGTTTAGTTCTCGCGGTCTGAGCTAACTGTGAGGCTTTTGTCGCAAACCTAACTGCTTGACTAAACGGATCTACAGAAGCACATTGAGTAGCATTGGAATTTTGAGAGACTAGAGAAATTTGTGAGTTATTTTCTTTGGCAGAAGTTAAATCACAGTTATTAACTGATATAAGATTTTTCTCTGAAGTAGGAGATATTTTGCTTTGAAACTTTTGAGTGGGAATATATCCAAAAGTTAGGGTTAGCAAAATAGTTGCCGTCAAAGATTTAAGTAAGCTAGATGAAAGTCTAGCAAGATGGAATTGATTTTCTATATTTTGTTGCCAACTACGTTCAGGAGTGGCGTCGGATGAATGGATTTTAGTCACCTAAATTCCTCTCCAAATTTATATGTAATATTTGTGGTAGATTATAGTACCTTTTTCGGCAAGTTTATTTGTCAAAAGGAAACTAGAAACAGGCAATAGGCTAAAGCTTAACTGGGGTAAGGGTTTTTAGCTTATTTTTAGGAGAGAATAATTTTTTTATATGTAAGATTTAGGATTACTATATATCTTTTGAGAATGGAAGGTTGAATAGCTTTAGCAGTTATATAAAAATGCTGTTTCTTTTACTTTTACCGAAAAAAATTGGTTGAAACCCTCCCCTTTTAAGGGGATAATAAAGAAAAATTTTCCTTTTAATCAATCCTCTTCTTTTCAAGGAGAAGTAATAATTAATAATTAATAATTATTGAAACATACTGTTTTATTTAAGTTAAATCGATATAATTTTTGGGATAACTTTTATGTTCCTAATAGTGCCTAACCAGCTAAATATATCTCTTGTGCTAAAGTATTGTACAAACATTTTGATTATTCAGTAATTAAAGGGAAATATTTTAATAGAATCAATTCTACTTGTTTCACTTTTTATAGCAGTCTCAGGAAAGAGCGCGGAAAAATCAAAAGCTTAAAAATCACACAAGGCAAGATTTTTATTTCCTACTTATTTATTCTTCCTTCTACTATATTCCTTTAAGTTTAGGTATTTATGAATAAAATCAAAACTATTTTTTATCAAAATTTTGATAATTATTAAAGTTTTAATAAGTAGGTAGAGATAAATAAATGTTTCTGTTTGTCGTGCTGTGCAAAAAAAAAATGAAGAATCTTAAAATGAAGTCATAAGGCAGTTTTCAGCTTAATATTTAATGTTTTGAATTTCTATCGCTATTTTATAGCAGTCTCAGGAAGGGGCGCGGAAATATCAAAAGCTTAAAAATCACACAAGGCAATATTTTTTAGTTCTAAAGTTTTTCCAACTTCAGTCCTTCCTTATCCTATACGGATAATTAAATCCACCTACTTAATTACTATTGGGTATTATAGGAGGGTTTATACTATCAAAAAATAATGCAATGAATGGAAGAAATAGTATAAAACTATAGAGTAAAAAAAATGGGAAAAGTTTTCCATAGTTGATGTTTTCCACCCTCAAACCTATGAATTTTTCAGCATATTCTATTTAAGCCCTCTCAAATCCGGTATCTTGGCATAATTTAGTATTGAAATTTAAGAATAATACTCAATACTGTAGGGATAAACTGCTATTTACTCCTACTGACAATAGAAATTATATTACTCACCAAATAAACGGATTTGATATTAAACGGCTAAAAATCTTTGGATTACTTCTTGACTTAAATCTGTAGTATTTCCTGATGCCACAATTCCTCCTTTTTGCATTGCATAATATCGGTCTGCTTTACGCACAAAATGGAGATGTTGTTCTACCAATAAAACAGAAATACCTCTACTTTGAATAATATTTCTCACCGCAGTTTCTATCTCTAAAATAATAGAAGGTTGAATACCCTCAGTCGGTTCATCTAACAAAAGTAAATTTGGCTTACCCATCAATGCACGAGCGATCGCTAATTGTTGTTGTTGACCCCCGCTCAAATTTCCTCCCATCCTAGATAACATTGTTTTTAGAACAGGAAATAACTCAAATATTTCTTCCAGAATTTCATTTTTCCCTTTTCTATTTTCTTTTCTGGCTTCTAAACCAAGCAATAAATTTTCTTTGACTGTTAATCTGGGTATAATTTCTCTACCTTGAGGTACATAACCAATACCTAGTCGAGCACGTTGGTCTGGTCGGAGAGTGGCGATCGCTTGACCCCATAAATTAATTTTTCCTGTCCGTGGCCTGAGTAGTCCCATTACTGTTTTGAGTAATGTTGTTTTGCCCACTCCATTTCTACCGATTAAACATACCATTTCTCCAGGTTTCACGCTTAAATCAACATCGCGCAAAATATGACTTTCCCCATAAAATACATTTATATTAGATACTTGTAAGGTGGTATAATTAATTTGATTTTGTCCAGCTTGATTCTGTTGATTAAAATTCATAATTTTTTGATGTTTTTTAATTTTTTATTTTAATAAAGTAAAAACTATAGTGCTAGAGTAAAAATGACTATCAGTGAAGTTCTCTCCCGTTAAATAAGAGCGATTATAACGGGAGCTTCTAAAACAGAGATAATTGAACCCAGGTTTCAGAAGTTTCTTGTCTCACAGGCTGGCTAATGCCTAAGCCTCCACAAGCAGACAAGATGATACCCACCTCGTTTAATGCTTTATTTAATATGTTAATTGCAGCATTTTCATCTCTATCTAAAACTGTTCCACAGTTAGGACATGAATGAGTTCTAACTGACAAAGTTTTAGGTACTTTTTGACCACAATTACTGCAATTTTGTGATGTATTGTGAGGATTAACTTTAACTACATGAACACCGCGTTTGACCGCCACTGCATTCAACTTGTCAATAAAAGCTCCCCAGGCTACATCATAAATTGATTTTGATAATTTGCTGTTTCTAGCTAAACCTTTAATGTTAAGGTTTTCGACAGCAATTAAATCATACTCTTTAACTAATTTATGAGCATTTTTGTAATGAAAATCTTCTCTTTGTCTAGCAATATGTTGATGTAATCTAGCTATTCTATTTTGTGCCTTTTTCCAGTTGTTAGAACCAATTTCCTTTCTATCTGTTTTCCGTTGCTTTCTAGCTAAATTAGATTGTGCTTTTCTATAGAAATTTGGGACAGAAATAGTTTCTCCAGTATTGGTAGTCAAAAACTCTTTTAAACCTACATCAATACCGACAGCATTTTTGATATTATTTGTAGGAATCAAACTAGGAACTGACTTGTCTTCTAAGCTAAAACTTATATAATAACCATCAGCTTTTTTGATTATAGTTGCAGTTTTGATAACACATCCATCTGGAATAGGTCGATGAACTATAACTGGAATAGCACCAAATCTACTAATAATTATTTGTTTTCCATCAAATTTAATTACTGCTTTGGGATGATTTACTCTACTGAAACAAAATGACCTTAATTTACCTGATTTTTTAAATCTTGGTCGTCCTCCACGTTTACCAGTTTGATTGGGTATTAGCCAACGTTTCCACGCTTTATCTAGTCTTTGTAAATTAATTTGTTGAACTTCCGAATAGATTTCCTTGTAGTCAGGAAATAACTGTTTTGTCTGTTTAAGTGCTGATTGCTGAAAATAATAATCGGGCTTGCCAGGAATCTCACCAATAGGGCATGATACTATTGAACATCGGTCTATGTGACACCTGGTTCTGTTTAACCAGTCTAGCCTTTGCCCAAGAGAATAATTCCAATGCCTCCTTAGCAGTTCCAACCAATAATCCATTTTGGCTGACTGTCCAAGAGTAGGCTTGATTTTATAGCAATGAGTAATTATCATAATTTCTATTATGCACTTTATCGCTATATTATGTCAAGCAACTATAATAAAGGTTTTAGGTCTGTTTATTCTCTTACTGTTCACATAGTATTTGTCACTAAATACCGAAAAAAGGTAATTACCTCTGAAATACTCCAGCAGTTAAATAAAATATTTGATGAAACCTGCCAAAAGTGGGAATGTGGGTTAGTAGAATTTAGTGGTGAAGTTGACCATGTACACTTGTTAATCACATTTAACCCAAAAGTTCAACTGAGCAAATTTATAGCCAATCTCAAAACTGTTTCTAGTAGGTTGATCCGCAGAGACTTTGCTGATTACCTAGCTAGGTTTTACACCAAACCTGTACTGTGGACTGGTTCTTATTTTGTTGCTAGCTGCGGAGGTGTAACTATTGAGCAATTAAAGGAATATGTTGAACATCAATCGAAACCTACATAACCTTGTTGTCGGCAATTCCCCTCCCGTTAAATCTCGCAATTATAACGGGAGACCCCGAGACCGAATCAAGTTGGGTTATCAAATGGAAATTCACGGTATGTGCCGCATAGTATATCAGCCTTATCATCCATTACCCTGCGGAGCACGTTTGTGGATCGAGACTTATTCTCCAGTGCAGTTTGTAGATACTAAGTTTAATCCTTCAGTAGCAAGGCGACCTTACAGATATACCTAATATTTAATATTTAAACTTTAAGCAATTCAAGTTTTCAGTAAAACCAAGCGCGATAAATGTTTGGTAAAAATTCCTGTTGCTTGTTGCCTTCAGATTTTTTCAACAGTTCCTAAATAAACTTCGATAACTCTTGCATCATTCTGCACCTCATCCATAGTTCCTTCACAAAGTACAGAACCTTGATGTAAAACAGTTACTTTTTTAGCTATTTGACGCACAAATTCCATGTCATGTTCAATGACAATAATTGAATGACTGGCAGCCAAGTTTAACAAAAGAGAACCTATATTTTCTGTTTCTTCATCAGTCAAACCAGCTACGGGTTCATCTACTAATAATAGGTCGGGAGATTGAGCAACTAACATACCTATTTCTAAGCGTTGTTTTTCACCATGAGATAAAAAAGCTGCTTTAATATTTGCTTTTCCTACTAAATTTATAGTTTCTAATAAACCAGCCACACTTCTAATTTCTGCGGAAGGAACTTTACGAAATAAAGTAGCAATTACTCCTTTATGGCGATTAATAACTAAATCTAAATTTTCTCTAACAGTTAAATTTAGATATACTCTAGGTGTTTGAAATTTACGCCCAATTCCCATACAAGCTATCTTATGTTCGGGAATTTTCATTAAATTCTCACCTCCAAATAATACTTTTCCTGTTGTTGGTTGAACTTTGCCAGTAATCACATCTAAAAAAGTAGTCTTTCCAGCTCCATTGGGACCAATAATAACTCGCAACTCACCAAAATCCATCGTAAAATTAAGGTTATTTAGAGCCTTAAAACCATCAAAACTAACTGTTAAATTTTGAATTTCTAAAATTTTTTCTACCACGCTTTTTATCAGTTATCAGTTATTAGTTATCAGTAGATATCTCCAACAATAAAAAATAAAATCAATTATCCCACATAAATTATCAATTATTTCTCCTTTCCTCCTACTCCCTCTTTTCTGGAGATATCTAGTTATCAATTATACAGCAGATTTCATTGTGCTACTATTTGAACTTCAAATGGCTATCACAGGCAATATGACTGTACTATTTTTAACTTTTGACTTTTGACTTTACACTTATTTTTGACTTTTGACTTTTGACTTTTGACTTTTAAACCAAGCATATTCTTGCCACCAACCAACAATTCCATTAGGTAATATTGTCACGACTAATAAAAATAACGCACCTTGGAAAAATAACCATATTTGAGGAAATTGTTCGCTTAAAAAAGTACGTCCGAAATTAACTAATAATGTACCAAGAATTGCACCGACTAAAGTTCCTCTACCTCCTACCGCTACCCAAATAACCATTTCAATTGAAAAAGCTACTTCCATATAACTAGGAGTAACAATGCCACTTTGAACTGTATATAATGCTCCAGAAATTCCGGCAATAGCTCCAGAAATAGCAAATACTAAAACTTTAAATTCTGTAGGATTATATCCTGAAAATCTTACTCTAGTTTCATCGTCTCTAATAGCAATTAATAGACGACCAAATCTACCACTGGTTAGCCAACGACAAATTAAATAAGTAGCGATCAGACTAATAATTGTTACTTCATAAAATATTAATTGTGCTTGGTCTGAGCCTGCTAAAATACCGAAAAAATTTTCTGTGTCTGTTTTTAAACCATTTGTACCATTAATTAATTTTTGTTGACCGTTGAAAAAGTTAAAAAATACCAGTAAAGCTGCTTGAGTAAGAATGGAAAAGTAGACTCCTTTAATTCGATTTTTAAATACTAGATAACCGAGAATTGCTGCCACAATAGCAGGCAAAATTATAATTGCTAAAATTGTCAGAGGAAAAGAGTGAAAAGGCTGCCAAAATAGGGGAAGTTTTTCTACACCATAAAGAGTGAAAAATTCTGGCAATTCTCCTTCTGGCAATTGTAGTTTGAGGTACATTGCTAAAGCATAACCTCCTAGTGCAAAAAATATGCCATGACCTAAACTTAATAAGCCAGTATAACCCCAGATTAAGTCTATGCCTAAAGCCACAATTGCTAGAGAGAGAAAACGCCCTAATAATTTCAGTCTAAATCCTGGTAAAATTAATGGCATTATGATGGCAAAGATTAAAGTTATTGCTATTATTATGCCGATTTGAATTAATAATTTCTGATGTTGATTTTTGATCATATTTGGGGAATAAGGAATATGGAGAATAGTATACCGAAACAGCTAATGCTAATTTAGTGCAAAATTTGTAGTGGACAGTTTCATTTTATAGCAAATCTGATGAGAGTCAGGAGATATTCACAAAATTCAAAATCTTCGCCTGATAAATATTTAGATATTTAGGTCATATCAAGCGTGATAAATGTTTGCTACAAGATGTGGCGATCGTTCTCTTTATCTGATAACTAATGTTATTTATTTAGCCTTTGGAGGAAAAATTATTCCTATCAAGGACAACTCTTACCGAATCATTAAGGTTGAAAGCCTCTCCTTTAAAGGATAAACAATGAATTAATTTTCCCTTTGGCATCAATCCTATCCGTTTTCAAGGAGAGGTAATTGTTAATTATTAATTATTAATTATTAATTATTAATTGTTGAAAATGTTATATCCTATCTTGTTGGGTAACAAAATTTTATTTACCAATTAACTTAATAAGATTAGATGAGCGTAGCAAGAATATTGGGGAGTAAGCATTTCCTGCGGACTGCTGCGCAAACAGCTATTAGTCGTCAGCTATCAGCAATAATATACCAACCTTAAAAACTTGCTCTAAATGAATATAGCCTTTAAAGTCGGGTTTTGTAGTAATATCATGTCCGGTTGAACAGTTATAAATAAATAACGACGGAGGAGTCAGGAGTCAGGAGTCAGGAGTCAACCCACCCCTAACCCCTCCCAGGAGGGGAAGACTGAAGTTGGAAGAAGGAAGAAGAAGAACTGGAGTTGAAGGAGAAAGTTTTTTTATCACGCTATTATCCGGACATGATATAAGATTGAATTTTGACTTAATTAATAAAGCCTTTATCTAAAACTCAAATAAATAGCTGATAGCTGATAGCTGACGGCTGTTTGCGCAGCATTCCGTAGGAAATGCTTACATTGGGGAAGATATTGAGATTGAAATTAAACCTAATAGTGAATGGAGCAAATGAATAAAAAACCTGATTTGAAAACTATGACTTATCAAGAGTTAAAAAGTTATGTTTTATCTCATCGAGATGATGATGAGGCTTTTTATGCTTATGTTGATAAAGTAAATGAAAGGAAAGATAGAGTAGTTTATCCGCCTTGAAAATCATTAGAAGATTTGGATAAATATCCCGAATTTATTGAAAAAATGCGTCATACGCAATAAAAGGAAATTCTCACTCTCCATCTCTGAAGTTATGGTGCTTCAGACAATGAATTAATTACTGCTCTATACCTAATAGAAGGAAATTCTCACTACCCATCTCTGAAGTTACAGTGCTTCAGACAATGAATAATTATTGCTCTATACCTAATAAAAGGAAATCCTCACTACCCATCTCTGAAGTTACGGTGCTTCAGACAATGAATAATTATTGCTCTATACCTAATAAAAGGAAATCCTCACTACCCATCTCTGAAGTTACGGTGCTTCAGACAATGAATAATTATTGCTCTATACCTAATAAAAGGAAATCCTCACTACCCATCTCTGAAGTTACGGTGCTTCAGACAATGAATAATTATTGCTCTATACCTAATAGAAGGAAAATTTCACTACCCATCTCTGAAGTTACGGTGCTTCAGAAAATGAATAATTATTGCTCTATACCTAATAGAAGGAAAATTTCACTACCCATCTCTGAAGTTACGGTGCTTCAGAAAATGAATTAATTACTGCTCTATCAGCAATAAAAGGAAATCCTCACTCTCCATCTCTGAAGTTACGGTGCTTCAGAAAATGAATTAATTACTGCTCCATACACAATAAAAGGAAATCCTCACTCTCCATCTCTGAAGTTACGGTGCTTCAGAAAATGAATTAATTACTGCTCCATACACAATAAAAGGAAATCCTCACTCTCCATCTCTGAAGTTACGGTGCTTCAGAAAATGAATTAATTACTGCTCCATACACAATAAAAGGAAATCCTCACTCTCCATCTCTGAAGTTACGGTGCTTCAGGAAATGAATTAATTACTGCTCCATACCCAATAAAAGGAAATCCTCACTCTCCATCTCTGAAGTTACGGTGCTTCAGACAATGAATAATTATTGCTCTATACCTAATAGAAGGAAATTCTCACTACCCATCTCTGAAGTTACGGTGCTTCAGGAAATGAATTAATTATTGCTCTATACCTAATAGAAGGAAATTTTCACTATCCATCTCTGAAGTTATGGTGCTTCAGACAATGAATTGATTATTGCTCTATACGCAATAGAAGGAAATTCTCACTACCCATCTCTGAAGTTACGGTGCTTCAGGAAATGAATTAATTATTGCTCTATACCTAAATAGAAGGAAATTCTCACTACCCATCTCTGAAGTTACGGTGCTTCAGACAATGAATAATTATTGCTCTATACCTAATAGAAGGAAATTCTCACTACCCATCTCTGAAGTTACGGTGCTTCAGACAATGAATAATTATTGCTCTATACTCAATAGAAGGAAATTTTCACTACCCATCTCTGAAGTTACGGTGCTTCAGGAAATGAATTAATTATTGCTCTATACCTAATAGAAGGAAATTCTCACTACCCATCTCTGAAGTTACGGTGCTTCAGGAAATGAATTAATTATTGCTCTATACCTAATAGAAGGAAATTTTCACTATCCATCTCTGAAGTTACGGTGCTTCAGACAATGAATAATTATTGCTCTATACTCAATAGAAGGAAATTTTCACTATCCATCTCTGAAGTTACGGTGCTTCAGACAATGAATAATTATTGCTCTATACTCAATAGAAGGAAATTTTCACTATCCATCTCTGAAGTTATGGTGCTTCAGCAAATGAATTGATTATTGCTCTATACGCAATAGAAGGAAATTTTCACTATCCATCTCTGAAGTTATGGTGCTTCAGACAATGAATTGATTATTGCTCTATACCTAATAGAAGGAAATTTTCACTATCCATCTCTGAAGTTACGGTGCTTCAGACAATGAATTAATTATTGCTCTATAAGCAATAGAAGCAATAGAAGGAAAATTTCATCATTTTTTCTTACCAGTTTGGCATTGATATTTAGAGATTACTGTTAACTTTTAACTTTTGACTTTTAACTTTTGACTTTATAACTCCACTCCTCGACCTTTTTGCGGAAATATACCTGCTGGTTTAACTTGTAAAAAGACAATAATTAAAGCAAATACTGTTACTTTTGCCATGCTAGTAGTTGCCAAAAAATTGAATAAATCAGTCAAAAATTTTAGACTTCCTGTATTTCCCAAAATTAAAACGATAGTTCCTGAACCAATCAAATAATTTGTAATGCCAATTCCCATAGCAGCAATAACAGTACCAAATAAATTACCTACCCCACCAACTACCACAACCATAAAAGCATCTACTATATAATTTTGCCCTGTATTCGGACCGACTGAACCTAATAATGTAATTGCACAACCAGCAACTCCAGCTAACCCCGAACCCAAAGAGAATGTAATAGCATCAACCAAGTCTGTTGAGATACCCAAACAAGCACTCATACTTCTATTTTGAGTAACAGCTTTAATTCTTAAACCCCAATTTGATTTATTCAAAAACAAGTAAATACCTAGCAAACTTATAGCAGTCAATATAATAATAAAAATCCGAGAATAAGGTAATTGAAACTCACCAATAGGTAATCCACCCTGTAACCAAACAGGAGCAGTAACATCAACATTTCTAGAACTAAACCAAGGTTTTGTTAATCCAGGACTTCTCAATAAAAATCCCAAAGTAGTAGCGATCGCTAAAGACAGAAAACAAATAATTGCTATTGCTAAATTTTTAATTCTTTCCCAATCAGAGCGACGTTTTTTGAGGAAGTAAAGACTGCCAAAATAAAACAGACAAAAAACTGTTATCCCGATAATTAATACCCCATTTACACTGCGGACAAATTGACGCAAAATCAGACTAACACCCCAAGTTGCTAATAGAGTTTCTAAAGGTCTGCCATAGAGAAAACGTATCACCCCTTTTTCTAAAATTAAACCAGCGATCGCTACAACTATAAAGGCAATAGGAATGGCGAAAAAAATATAAATATTAGAAATAGGTTCACCCATGCCATTACAAATATTTTGAACCACGAAAGTAGTATAAGCACCTAACATCATTAATTCACCATGAGCTAAGTTAATTACTCCCATTAATCCAAAAATAATAGCTAATCCTAGAGCGACAATTAATAAAACTGAACCAATACTTATACCATTAAATATAGCGATTAATAATTCTTGCATTATACTAAGGAAGAAGGAAGAAGGAAGAGGGAAGAAGGAAGAGGGAAGAAGGGAAATAATGACAAGAGATTAGTCAGTTATTAGATAAAATGGAGTCACCTCTAGGCAGAAATTTCCAGCTTTTCTTTTTTTCCGTTCTTTTTGATAATTACTCCAGAATTAGGAATAAAAAAAATCGGGAAATCATGATAGAGAAGGTCAGTTATCAGATAAAACGGAGCCACCTCTAGGCAGAAATTTCCAGCCTTTATTTTTTTCCGTTCTTTTTGATAATTACTCCAGAATCAGGAACAATAAATCAAGGGAAATAATGATCAAGAGAAAGGTCAGTTTTCGGATAAAACGGAGCCATCTCTAGGCAGAAATTTCCAGCTTTCCTTTTTTTTCATTCTTTTTGATAATTACTCCAGAATCAGGAATAGGAAAAAAGGAACAATAAATCAAGGTAAATAATGATAGAGATAGGTCAGTGATCGGATGAAACAGAACTACCTCTAAACAGAAATTCCCAGTTTTCCTTTTTTTCTATTCTTGTTGATAATTACTCCATAATCAGAAAGAAAGAAGAAGGAAGAATAAATTTAATAGTCATAAATTAGAATTAAAGGAATTTTCAAGTTGAGAAAGTAGAAATTTTTAGGACTTTTAGCGAAGAATTAAAATTTAAAACCTCTCCTTGACTGCCCTACAAGCTACCGCTTTGCAAAAAGAAAAAATCTTTTTAGTCAATCATATCCCTTTTCAGGAAAGGTAATAGTTAATTATTAATTGTTGAACTAACACTTAACAAAGAGTAGGGAATAGAGTAAATAATTAATATTCTACTTCGCTTTACCGAAAAATTGTGGTCTAAAACTTCCCCTTTTATAAGGAATTAAAAAAAGAGCATATTCGCCAAGTTCAAGCTTCCTTATTGCAGAGGTACTGATAACTGATAACTGAAATTACCATCCGAGAAAGCGCTATAATTAGTGAGCTATTTAAACCAACTAATTACAGCACACAAAATCAGAGATTTTATAGAAAAATTAAACCTATATATTTATCCACCACTCGTACAAAATTCTATTCTAATTTCTGACTTCTAGCCGAGGACTTATTATATCAGGGCTGTTTCATTCTAATTTTTTGAATTTCTCTCAAAGCCTGATGAGGAGATAGTTATGGGCAGTTCTACTTCTTTGAGTGGAAAGTCAACTTTTAATCATAAATCAAAAGCCTCCATCCCCATGTCTCCGTGTCTCCGTGTCTCCGCGTCCCCGTGTCCCCGTGTCTCCGCGTCTCCGTGTCTCCATGTCTCCGCGTCTCCGTGTCCCCGTGTCCCCGCGTCCCCATGTCCCCGTGTCTATCGAGAATGAAATAGCCCTGCTTATTATATCTTGTATTTACCACCCTTATTAGGGTCACTCCAGTCACAAGCAAACCCCTTAGTTGCTGGAACAAATTGATTCCAAGGTATAGGTTTAATAGCTCCCTCAGTAGACCAAACTATATTAAACAAACCATCATCACGAACTTCACCTATTCTCACAGTCTTAGAAATATGATGATTAGCATTCATAGTAACCAAACCCTCAGGAGCATCAAAAGTTTGTCCGATAGCCGCCATCCTTACCGCATCTAAATCATCAGCAGTACCAGCTTTTTCCACTGCTTGTTTCCAAAGATAAACCATAATATAAGCAGCTTCCATCGGGTCATTTGTTACTCGGTCTGCACCATATTTTGCCTTAAAATCTGCCACCCATTTTTTATTAGCCTCTGTCTCAACAGTTTGGAAATAATTCCAAGCAGCATAATGACCTACAAGAAACTCCTTACCAATTTGTCTAACTTCTTCCTCAGCAATACTCACCGACATAACCGGATATTGTTCCGGAGTAATACCAGCACCCTTCAACTGTTTAAAAAAAGCAACATTACTATCACCATTAAGACTATTAAAAATCACTCCACCATTAGGTAAAGCCTGTTTAATCTTAGTAATAATCGGAGTAACTTCCGTATTTCCTAAAGGTAAATAATCTTCACCAACAGTAGCACCACCCTTAGCCTTTAACTGCTCCTTAATAATCGTATTTGCAGTCCGAGGAAAAACATAATCAGAACCAACCAAGAAAAATTCCTTTCCCTTATTTTCCAACAACCAATCTACAGCAGGTTCAATTTGTTGATTAGGAGCAGCACCCGTATAAAAAATATTTTTCGAGCATTCTTGGCCCTCATATTGCACCGGATACCAAAGCATATGATTCTTAGATTCAAAAACAGGCAAAACAGACTTCCGAGAAGCAGAAGTCCAACAACCAAAAACAGTAACTACCTGGTCTTGCTCAATAAGTTTATTAGCCTTTTCAGCAAAAGTAGGCCAGTCAGAAGCACCATCCTCCTCAATCGCCTCTATTTGCTTACCTAATACACCACCAGCAGCATTTATTTCCTCAATAGCTAACTTTTCCGCTTCAACAACCGTAGTTTCACTAATTGCCATTGTGCCACTGAGGGAATGGAGAATACCCACTTTAATTGTGTCAGTCCCAGATGTAGTGTTAGTGTTATTAGCACCACCACAAGCTTTGAGAAAAATACTCGTACCTAGAGCAGCCGAACTATAAATTAAAAATTTCCTGCGTTCTAATCCTTTAGCCATGAAAAAAGCACTCTATTATGATTAATGTCAAACTTAACTTTACTATAATTAAACATCTGGAGAAAAAGATATAGAGTTTTTGTCAGAGTAGGCAACAGGTAACAGGGAAGATATTTTTAGGAAAAAGGTAGAAAAAATGTGAGTGACTTTTACTTATAATTCTATGCAATAGACATCTCCATAAAAGAGGGAACAGGGAATAGGGGTAATAGCTGATAATTTATGGACAATAATTGATTTTCTTTTTAATTTTTTGACAAGTCTAATAGTTCAAATAAAATTATTTATTTTCTGGAATAGATGCCAACGATGTAGAGGTGGCGTTCTCTTGCGGATTTTATTGCTTTGAGTATTAGTTTTTGTGACATTGCATATCTTTGTTCTTCTATAAATTCTTTTTGTTTCGGCCAATATTCATCTGATTTTTCTTGTCAGGCATTTTCAGCAGGCCAGACTTCGATTGAAGATAGATTAATTCTTGGTTATCTTTTATTATTTTCCTGATCAGAATTTTATTTATAGTATTATTTATGTTATTAGATTATTAAGGTTAAAAATACTTTCTGTTTTATAGAAAATAATCCGGATTCTTTACACCCTAGTTAGTAAACGTGGGTGACTGAATAGTCAATACTGAGAAGGATTAAGTAAACTATAGAACTAAGGAGAATATAATCTTGAATCAAAACCAAGAAGATCCTAGAAAATACAATAAATCTATTTTTGGGTTATTACTTACCCTATTAACTATGTTAATGGCAGGTAGCTCAATTGATGTGAATCTTTCTGAGCTTAAACTGAAAATTGAACAGGAGAACCCCATCTCCCAGTTAATTCAGAAGTGTAAAAGCAATAATTAAATGAACACAATTTAAAAATCTAAAAAAGAAAGGGTTGTACGGTAGAGGTACAACCTTTTTTTATGTAAAAAATAGAACTAATATTTAGATTCATAGCTACGCTTTATTGATCGGGATTTTTTTATTAATTGAGTGAAAATGAATACAGGAAAGTCTGTTGAGAATATTTAAAGTTGAAAATTTTGATGTTCAGGAGAAGCTAACCCAGTCTGTAGAGTTTTGAGAACTTCTGCCATATCTCCTGCTAAAAGTGCTGAGACTGCTAACCATAATCCAGGAAATACTCGACTCTTAATTATGTTATTATCGGGAGTAAGTGAAGTATAATTTCCCCCCTCTAGTGCAAACCAGTCAAATTGGCGATCGCTAACTTGCCAGGCTATATATTCTTTTACCCCAGTATTTAGTTTATAAGCATTCAGCTTTTCCTGCCGAATGCTACGCAAATAGCTTTTTAAAGAATCAAACAACTACTAAGGTTAACTGATGACCCTTTTTTTTATAACTTTTAACTCTCCCTAGGTACTAATTCTTCTTTCCAAGATAATGATTTAATAACTAATAGCTGATAGCTGAATGCTGATAGCTGAATGCTTTATTTGATTTTAGCGTTTTTGAATTATGCACAAGAACCAACTAATAATTATTTTTTTATCAATAATTTTATTAGTCTCTGTACCACTGAATTTCCTATTATTTTATTTTGCTAAAAAATATTATTTACTATTAAATTATCATAAACTAGACCCATTCGGTATCAATTATTATCCTCTTAATGTTAATCAAAATCAGACTCTAAATTCTTCTCAAAAGAATGTTGTATTTTTTGGAGATTCTCGTGTTTTAACTTGGGTTCCACCAACAGATTTTGATAATTTTATTTTTTTGAATCAGGGAATTAGCGGTCAAACCACAGTACAAGTTTTAGGGCGTTTCAATCAACATATCAAACCTTTATCGCCGGATGCGGTCAGCTATTCCTAGGTCATGCTGCGCAAACAGCTTTATTACCTTTAGTGGACAATTTAAGCTCCTTGTTCTTGTGCTTCAATTCTTTCTTCAAAAATGTAGTAGAAGTTAAGCAAATACTTGGTTCATTCATTTTTATTGCCCTCGAGCTGACTGCTAATAGCTGAATGCTTACGTCTGTTTTTTTCTAGGTAAAATCAGTCTTATTGTTTGATATGACGTAAGCATTAGGAAATGCTTAGGATATGACTACTTGTTAGTATTATTAATTTCACTTAAAGTTTGAGGAATTTTAGATTATGAATAAAACCAAAATAATAATTATCTGTTTATCAATAATTATATTAGTTTCACTACGGCTTAACTTCCTCTTTTTTAACAGAAGCAGAAAATTTTATTTACAATTAAATTCCCTGCAATTAAATCCACTTGCCATAAATTATTATCCTGTCGATCCTAATCCTGAAGAGACTGGAAATTTCCAACAAAAGAATATAATTTTTTTTGGAGACTCTCGTGCCCGTGGTTGGAATTCACCTAAAGGTTTTGATGATTTTAATTTTGTTAATCGGGGAATTTCTGGGCAAACTACAGCGCAAGTTTTAGGAAGATTGAATCAACATCTAAAACCTTTATCTGCGGATATTGTGATAGTTCAAGTTGGTGTCAATGATTTATACAGAATTCCAATATTTCCTGAGAATAAAGAGATAATTATTTCTGAGTGTAAATCAAATATCAAAGAAATTGTCAGGCAATCTCGTCAGCTTGGTGCAGTTGTTATTCTGACAACAATTTTTCCCATTGCTGAAGTGCCACTTGAGAGAAAATTTTTTTGGTCGCCGGATGTAGAGTTAGCTATTAAGGAAGTGGATGATTTTATTTATTCTTTGGAAAACAAGGATGTGATAATTTTCGATACAAAAGCGATTTTGGCAAATGAACAAGGAAAAGTTAGGGAAGAATATAGTAGAGATTTTCTTCATCTTAATCGGGCAGGATATAAAGCATTGAATGAAAAATTAATGCCTATTTTACAAGAGTTATAGATTAGATTTAAATAGGGCTTGCTGATTAAATATAAAAGTATTTACAGATAAATATTTTAGCTTTTTTATGGTCGAAAAAAGTGTCTAGTTTTCAGTCTAAAACCCTCATGCATGGAGCGTATTTTAGGCGCATAGTTGGGCAGAAAAATTATTCTTACAATTCTTACTCCTACCTCCTCTAAGTACCCCTAACTCCTGTCTCCTGTCTTCCCCTCCTGGGAGGGGTGAGGGGTGGGTTGTATCCTGTCTCCTACCCTCGCCTATAAGACTTTTTCAGCAAACCCTAAATAGAGGTTTAATAATTAGAAAATAGCTTGCCATTGGCAGAATGATATAGCTATGTTAATCAAGCTGTATTTCAACAACTTGTCCACTAATATCGAGGGAAATGATAATCGTAAAATCAAACCCAAGAAATGAAAAAGTGTTTCAGCTAATTCAAGAACTTGATGAATACCAATCATCTTTATATCCTGCAGAAAGCAATCACCTAGATTCTGTAGAGACTCTAGTACAAGATAATGTATATTTTGTTTCTGCTTTCTTTGAAGATAATCCTAATCCAATAGCCTGTGGAGCAGTAAAAATTATAGAAAATTATGGAGAAGTTAAAAGAGTTTATGTTTTGCCTGATTACCGTGGAAAAGGTGTAGCAAAAGCAATTATGAAAACTTTAGAGGAACATTTAGTCAACAATGAAATATTAATAGCGAAGCTAGAAACAGGAATTTATCAAGAAGAAGCCATATCCTTCTACAAATCCTTGGGCTATAAATTTACTCTCCCTTTTGGCGAATATAAGCCCGATCCACTATCAGTTTTTATGGAAAAGTTATTGGCAACTGGAATTTAGAGTTCAACTTTAGATTCTTGTCTCTGAGTCGGAACATAGCAAATCTATATTAAAGTTCTTTTGAGAAGAATGTGATGGATACCTCATCCGGGGAGATAAAAATTTGCATAGGGTTCCTATAAAAAACGGTTCAAAATTGATACTTGCATTCTCTTACGATGACTCTCCAAATAAACCATACGGTAATACAGCAGATTATTTCTATGGGTAATTTTTATGGGTAGTCTTATAGGTGTAGTGATATATCATCGGCTACTCTACACAAGTTATAGTTGTGAGGGTGTAATATCAAGTATACTTTCATTAAGTATTAGCCTCAATTATCCCTTCTGCTTCGAGAGCAATCGCCTGTAATTTATCTAAGGTTTTTTGATTAGCTGACTGCCATAAATTTCGTTGATTTACTTCTAATAGTCTTTCTGCCATATCGCGCAATGCCCAAGAATTTTTGGTTTGAATAAATGACTGAAAATATTCATCAAAAATATCAGCTTCTACTACTCCTTGATAAATAAAATTTGCTAAACATAATAACGTGGTTTTGAAAACCGGATTTGGTATAAGACTAGAAAACTTCTGTATATCTGTTTGTGAGATGAGTTGATAATTTTGAATATTTGCTCACCTGATTAGGATGAGGTTTTTTTTATTAAGCATTAGCCTCAATTATCCCTTCTGTTTCTAGAGCGATCGCTTGTAATTTATCTCAGTTTTTTTTGAATGTTCAGGTTTGGTAACAATGACAAAATCTGACTTTACTTTCTCATAAAATTTTTAACTATTTGTGGGTACAAATTACTTCTCAATTTTCAATTCTGAATTGGGTACATCTCATAGCAAGCAAAAATACTTTTTTCCTATATATTCCCTGTTCCCTGTTCCCTGTTCCCTAAAAGCAATAACTTTTTGGCTTTATTCTTGCATTGAGATGCACCCTCTGAATTCTAAATTCTGAATTCTAAATTCTCAATTATTCCTTCTGCTTCTAGAGCGATCGCCTGCAATTTATCCAAGGTTTTTTGATTAACTGACTGCCATAAACCTCGTTGATTTGCTTCTAATAATCTTTCTGCCATATCCCGTAATGCCCAAGGATTTTTTGCTTGAATAAATGATTGTACATTCTCATCAAAAATATAAGCTTCAGCTACACCTTGATACATAAAATCTTCGACACATTTTGCTGTAGCATCATAGGCGAATAAATAATCTATTGTGGCTGCCATTTCAAAGGCTCCTTTATAACCATGACGCATTACTCCAGCTATCCATTTAGGATTAACAACTCTGGAACGATAAACCCTAGCAATTTGTTCTTTTAATTGTCGAACTTTAGGATTTTCTGGCATAGAATTATCGCCAAAATAAGTATCAGGATTTTTGCCTGTTAAAGCACGAATTGCTACTGTCATTCCTCCCTGGAATTGATAATAATCATCAGAGTCTAATAAATCATGTTCTCTATTGTCTTGATTATGCAAAACTATTTGCATTTGTTGGAGACGTTGGGAAAATGCTTCGGGAGAATTTATCGCTCTAGCTTCCTGGTTATAACTATTATTAATCCCTGTATAAGCATAGCTACTCCAATTAATATAAGCTCTGGCTAAATCTTGGTCATCTTGCCAATTTTGAGATTCGATTAAACCCTGTAAACCCGCACCATAAGCTCCAGGTTTAGAACCAAATATTCTATATTGAGAACGTGCTTTTGCCTGAATTTCAGTTAACCCTAATTCTTGCCAATATTTGACTTCTTTTTTGACTTGAGCAGCTAAAGGATTTTCTGTTGGAGACTCATCTAAATTAGCCACAGCAATAACAGCTTGGTCGAATAAATCGATAATATTAGGAAAAGCATCTCGAAAGAAACCAGAAATTCTTAAAGTTACATCCACACGGGGTCTTCCTAATATTGAAACTGGCAAAATTTCAAAGTCGATAACTCTTCGAGAAGGTCTATCCCAAACAGGTTTTACTCCTAATAAAGCAAGTGCTTCAGCAATATCATCTCCACCAGTTCGCATGGTAGAAGTTCCCCATACTGATAACCCTAAAGTTTGAGGATATTCACCATTTTCTTGAGTGTATCTTTCAATTAAATTTTCTGCTGCTAATTGCCCTATTCTCCAAGCAGTTTCTGTAGGAATGGCGCGAATATCTACAGAGTAAAAATTCCGACCTGTGGGTAAAACATCTGGTCTACCTCTTGTAGGAGCTCCAGATGAACCACTGGGGATATATTTGCCATCTAATCCTATTAATAAATTGGTAATTTCTTGGTTAGTTTTTTGCAGAGAAGGTAAAAGTTTTTGACGAATCCATTCTAATTCTTTATTTGTCTGTGGGAAGGGAGAGTCGATCGGATTTTGATTAATTAAATTTTCCACTAAATTAGCTGCTTTTTCTTCCAGTAACTCCACAGCATCACCCAAGGTACGACAAGATTTTCCATCTATAACTAAGCTCTGATTAATAATTGTAGAAAAGTTATCTGTGAGAGGGTTAAAATCTAAACCTAAATCTTCAGCTAAAGCGCGAGTTAAACCCAAACGAGTAGTACTAGGATGACGAGCGATCGCTATAATTAAATCTCGTAGTTGTTGACCTTGAGGACATTGCCCAAATATATGTAAACCATCGCGAATTTGTGCTTCTTTTAATTCGCAAAGATAACCATCTATATTAGTAATTAGTTTAGAAAATTTAGTATTTTCATCGTTTGTGGAATTAATCCGTACATCCGTGGCAAAATCCGTGTCTGCCTCCTCAAATTCTGAAAAATCAGTAGAATTAATCCGTACATCTGTGGCAAAATCCTTGTTTGCTGAGTCTTTTTCGGAATAGCAGGAGTCGGAAGTTACCTCTTCTGTTTCTTCTGAAAAATTAGTAGAATTAATCGGTACATCTGTGGCAAAATCCTTGTTTGCTGAGTCTTTTTCGGAATAGCAGGAGTCGGAAGTTACCTCTTCTGTTTCTTCTGAAAAATTAGTAGAATTAATCGGTACATCTGTGGCAAAATCCTTGTTTGCTGAGTCTTTTTCGGAATAGCAGAAGTCGGAAGTTACCTCTTCTGTTTCTTCTGAAAAATCAGTAGAATTAATCCGTACATCTGTGGCAAAATCCTTGTTTTCTGAGTCTTTTTCGGAATAGCAGAAGTCGGAAGTTACCTCTTCTATTTCTTCTGAAAAATCAGTAGAATTAATCGGTATATCCGAGGCAAAATCCTTGTTTGCTGAGTCTTTTTCGGAATAGCAGAAGTCGGAAGTTACCTCTTCTATTTCTTCTGAAAAATCAGTAGAATTAATCCGTATATCCGAGGCAAAATCCTTGTTTGCTGAGTCTTTTTCGGAATAGCAGAAGTCGGAAGTTACCTCTTCTATTTCTTCTGAAAAATCAGTAGAATTAATCCGTATATCCGAGGCAAAATCCTTGTTTGCTGAGTCTTTTTCGGAATAGCAGAAGTCGGAAGTTACCTCTTCTGTTTCTTCTGAAAAATCAGTAGAATTAATCCGTACATCTGTGGCAAAATCCTTGTTTGCTGAGTCTTTTTCGGAATAGCAGGAGTCGGAAGTTACCTCTTCTATTTCTTCTGAAAAATTAGTAGAATTAGATTCAGGAAAAGATAGAGGAATAATAGTAGAATTAATCCCTGCATCTGTGGCAAAATCTGTGTCTTGCCATCCTTCATTTGATAAATCCTTATCTAAACCTTCTTTTTCTATCAAATTAACTATGCGCTCCCTAATCACAGATAACCGAGAAGGGTCTAAATTTTGTGCCTCATAATATTCATCAATTAAAGTTTCTAATTCCTGCAAAGCTCCATAAATTTCAGCACGAGTCATAGGTGGAGTTAAATGGTCAATAATTACAGCTTGAGACCTCCGTTTAGCTTGAGAACCTTCTCCTGGATCATTAACAATAAATGGATAAAAATGTGGCAAAGCACCGAGAGCTATTTCTGGAAAACATTCTTGAGATAAACCGACACTTTTACCAGGCAACCATTCTAAATTTCCATGTTTTCCCACATGAATAATTGCATCTATTTTAAATTTTTCTCTCAACCAATAATAAAAAGCTAAATAATCAGGAGTTGGTTCTAAATCTGGAGCATGATAATTTAAACTGGGGTCAATATCGTAACCCCGCGAAGGTTGAATACCTACAAAAATATTTCCTAACTGAATTCCTGGAATTGGAAAATTCTCAATTTCTTTTACTTCATTATCTTTCTGAAATTCTGAAAAATCACTAGAAAAATCTTGGGAAAAAGATAGAGGAACTATAGTGGAATTAATCCGTACATCCGTGGCAAAATCCGTGTGTGCCGTGGCAAAATCCGTGTGTGCCGTGGCAAAATCCCTGTCTGCGACTGTGTGAAAATCTCCATCATTTTCTTTCTGAAACTCTGAAAAATCACTAGAAAAAGATTTAAAAAAAGATGGTGAAAATATAGTGGAATGAATCCGTACATCTGTGGCAAAATCCTTGTCTGGCACCCATCTCTGAATAATTTTTTCCCTTACAACTTCTGGCAAACTAGCAAAATATGTTTCAAATTCTGCTAAGGATAAAGACTGGAAAACAGGACGTAATTCACGACTTTCCAAATCATTTGTTACTCCAGAAGTCAGACATTTAATTAACTCATCCCCCGTTGCCGGAATACTTTCCAAATAATAACCAGCTCCTTCTAAAGCTTGAAGAATTTCTACACAACTAGCAGGAGTATCTAACCCAACTCCATTAGCAAGACGACCGTCACGATTAGGATAATTTGCTAATATTAATGCGATGCGACGTTGAGATACTGGAGTTTGTCGTAACTTTATCCAATTAGCAGCCAATTCTGACACAAATTCAATCCTATCTTGAACCGGAAAATAACTCACTACATCTGTTTCTAAATCGGAATTCCAAGTTTGAACTGCCTTAAAAGAAATTGCCCGACTAATAATATTTCCATCTACTTCTGGTAGGGCAATATTCATCGCCACATCCCGTGGCGAAAGACCTTGAAATTGACTTTCCCACTGCTCAAAATTTCCACCACTAAAAATTACTTGTAAAACTGGAATGTCTAAATTTTTCCCATTTCTTAACAAGGGAGGAAAAGACAAATTTTCTAATTCTGAATCTTGATTATCTTTTTCTTTTGGGTTTAATACCCCGCCGTCTAAACAGTGTTGAGAATTCTTTTTCCTTCTTCCTTCTTCCTTCTTCCTTCTTCCTTCTTCCTTCTTCCTTCTTCCTTCTTCAGTCACAACAGAGACAGCAAAACTGGTTGTGTTTAACAATAATTGAATTGCTTCAGCATTTTCAGGTTGAAAATATGCCAGTATTTCTCCCTGTACTTCTACATCTCTAGGAGAAGAAACAAAGACTGGCACAGGTTCTAAATTTTGTTCTATTAAAGCTTGGCAAAGAGCATCTATAGGAGCAACATTTCCAGACAAATAATGAGCGCGATAGAATAATATTCCAACTTTTGCCTTTGTACTTTGTTCTTCTTTTTGCAAAGGATAAATTCCGACTCGTGGCACTGGTATAGGTAAGGCAAAATCATAACTTTTTTTCATACAAATATTAGCGATAAACTTGAGACCATTAACAAAATTATCTACCCCACCTTCTATTAAATATTGCCAGAATTGATTAACTAGAGAAATTGAAACATTAGAATGACTAATTAAATCTGGATCTGGGCGGTCATCTCCAGGAATTACTATTAGTTTTACCCCTTCTTTTTCTATCACTTCTAGCAAGACTTCCAAACCATAAGACCAATAGGATCGCCCCCCTAAAAGTCGAACAATAATTACTTTTGCCTTAGATAAAATATCATCAGCATAAGTATCAATAGTTAACTGTTGTTGTAAGTGAAGTAAATTAGCAACTCTCACTGATGGAAAATCTGAAGGTAGTTTATTAACTGCTGCTGCTAATGTTTGAATATCCGTATCTGCTGCAGTTAAAAAGATTATTGGTGCGGGAGTTTGTTCGATAAAAATTACCCCTTCTGCTTGAGGGTTCCAACCACCAGGAGTAGCTGCTATTCGGTGCATATATTTGTATTTTTGAAAAATCCTTATAATTTTACCATAAACTTTCTTTTTTATACCAAGGAAGAAGGAATAAAGAAGAAGGAAGAAGGAAGAAAAATTTAGTTATCTAGGAGATAAGGAAGAAAAATTTAGTTATCTAGGAGATAAGGAGTAAATATTGAAAAAAAGGGAAAAAATAATAGCGATAGCTGTCTAAAATGAATTAGAGCTGCTCTTTTTAAGCATCTGCGATCAAGATTCACTTTTTATAGCTCAATACGGTTCATATAGGACAAAAAACCATAAAGTATGGAACAATTAGGATAGCTTTTAATATTACAGAACTACCAGAAAAAATCCTTAAGTTAACTGTATTGAGCTATAGACTCATCTACCTTCCTTCTTCCTTACTTAAAAAAAATCTTAACTAAACTGTATTGTTTTATAGCATTTTTTTTCAAAGCGGTATTATCTATTAATACTTAGACCAAACTATAAGCACTTTAACTCCCGGAATTTTTGTTGCGAACACTGTAGATTAAATGTAATAACAATTAAATTAATTTTTAAATTAGAGATGGAAATGATAGAAGTAAATTTGACAACTTGGAGAATATTCTCGATAGTATTATCAATATTTGTGGGAGTTATGAGTGGCATGAGCGGTTATCTATTTACTAAATCTCAACTATCTCAAACTCCATCTATAAATATGGGAGTTCAAAAAAGTAATTCTCTAATATATTTAACAGGTATAGTTATTGAAAAAACTTGGAGTAAAAGTGCTGAGTATTGGATAGCAGGAGATAGTAATTATTATGTCTTAGATATAGGATATTTAGAAATAGAAAAACGTTCTGCTGAAGAAGGTGTAATTCTGCGTGCTTCAGAAGCGATCGCTTTTGAAAGTTTTGCCGAATATGTCGGGAAAAAAGTGGAAATAAAGGGAGAATATGTTGAGAGTAAACCATATCAACCAAAAAGTGCTTATGAGTCTTATCCAATGGGAATGGATGGCAGACCTTTACCTAGAGGAGCAGGATTTAAAGTTTATGAAATTAGGGTGTTAAATTAATAGATATTAGTTGTTTTGCCACAATAAAAAAATTGCCATTTCTAGTCTCTTTCCTCACCCAAGTCAGAAAAAATTCCTACCTTTTCCCTTCTACTATTTATCTGAGAGGAAAAAATTTGCTTGCTGGAGTTCTGTGTCTAGGAGAAAGTTAGAGAAAATTTCTATCTTTTCGACTCTAGTGTTTACCTGAGAGGGAAAAAATTGCCACTTTTAGTCTCTTCCTTTGCCCAAGTCGGAAAAATTTCGAGCTTTTACCCTCTACTATTTATTTGAGAGGAAAAAATTTACCATTTCTAGTCTCTTCCCTCCCCCAAGTCAGAAAAAATTTCGAGCTTTTACCCTCTACTATTTACTGGAGAGGAAAAAATTTGCTTGCTGGAGTTCTGTGTCTAGGAGAAAGTTAGAGAAAATTTCTATCTTTTCGACTCTAGTGTTTACCTGAGAGGGAAAAATTTACCACTTTTAGTCTCTTCCTTTGCCCAAGTCGGAAAAATTTCGAGCTTTTACCCTCTACTATTTACTGGAGAGGAAAAAATTTGCTTGCTGGAGTTCTGTGTCTAGGAGAAAGTTAGAGAAAATTTCTATCTTTTCGACCTTAGTTTTTATCTGAAAGGAAAAATTTGCTTGCTGGAGTTCTGTGTCTAGGAGAAAGTTAGAGAAAATTTCTATCTTTTCGACTCTAGTGTTTACCTGAGAGGGAAAAATTTACCACTTCTAGTCTCTCCCTTTGCCCAAGTCAGAAAAATTTCGAGCTTTTACCCTCTACTATTTACTGGAGAGGAAAAAATTTGCTTCCTTGAGTTCTGTGTCTAGGAGAAAGTTAGAGAAAATTTCTATCTTTTCGACTCTAGTGTTTACCTGAGAGGGAAAAATTTACCACTTCTAGTCTCTTCCCTCACCAAAGTCGGAAAAATTTCGAGCTTTTACCCTCTACTATTTATCTGAAAGGAAAAAATTTGCTTCCTGGAGTTCTGTATCTAGGAGAAAGTTAGAGAAAATTTCTATCTTTTCGACTCTAGTGTTTACCTGAGAGGGAAAAATTTACCACTTTTAGTCTCTTCCTTTGTCCAAGTCGGAAAAATTGCTAGCTTTTACCCGCTACTATTTATTTGAGAGGAAAAAATTTACCATTTCTAGTCTCTCCCTTTACCAAAGTCAGAAAAAATTTCTAGCTTTTACCCTCTAGTATTTACTGGAGAGGAAAAAATTTGCTTCCTTGAGTTCTTTCTCTAGGAGAAAGTTAGAGAAAATTTCTATCTTTTCGACTCTAGTGTTTACCTGAGAGGGAAAAATTTACCACTTTTAGTCTCTTCCCTCACCAAAGTCGGAAAAATTTCTAGCTTTTACCCGCTACTATTTATTTGAGAGGAAAAAATTTACCATTTCTAGTCTCTCCCTTTACCAAAGTCAGAAAAAATTTCTAGCTTTTACCCTCTAGTATTTACTGGAGAGGAAAAAATTTGCTTCCTTGAGTTCTTTCTCTAGGAGAAAGTTAGAGAAAATTTCTATCTTTTCGACTCTAGTGTTTACCTGAGAGGGAAAAATTTACCACTTTTAGTCTCTTCCCTCACCAAAGTCGGAAAAATTTCTAGCTTTTACCCTCTACTATTTATTTGAGAGGAAAAAATTGCCACTTCTAGTCTCTCCCTTTACCAAAGTCAGAAAAAATTTCTAGCTTTTACCCTCTAGTATTTACTGGAGAGGAAAAAATTTGCTTCCTTGAGTTCTGTGTCTAGGAGAAAGTTAGAGAAAATTTCTATCTTTTCGACTCTAGTGTTTATCTGAGAGGGAAAAATTGCCATTTTTAGTCTCTTCCCTCACCAAAGTCGGAAAAATTTCTAGCTTTTCCCCTCTACTATTTATTTGAGAGGAAAAAATTTACCACTTCTAGTCTCTTCCCTTTGCCCAAGTCAGAAAAATTTCTAGCTTTTCCCTTCTACTATTTATTTGACAGGAAAAAAATTACGATATCAATGATTTTCCTTATTTCTTTGAACTAGAGATATGTGGTCTTGAAATCTTTCCCTGAAATATTTTTTCCAAAGCTTCATTTCTGATATTTTCTGACTCCTTTCCCCACTTCCATAAACTTTCATAGAAAAAGAACGATACTCCCGCAAAATTTCTATTCCGCACTGCTTCTACTTGTTCTTCAATTGTCGTTATCGGAGTAGAATTATTTCTCAAACCAGTCAAAATTCCAATAGCAAAAGGAATATGCTTTCTAGCTAATTTAACCTCTGTTCGTTCCAACTCATTAATAAAACGTTTCATATCTGAACGATAAACCTGTAAAACAATTTCATCAATCAACTCTTCTCTTTCCCAAGTAAACCAGTCTTGCAAATAAGCAGGTAAAGCAAAATGGAAAGGATTAGGAGATACAGAAATAATACAGTCTGGTTTTATCGCTTTTATTTCTTCAGAAACCCGCTCCATAAAGTTATTAATTTTATCCGCTCGCCAACGCACCCAAAAAGTTTCTTGATAATTTTTAGAAGGGGATAAACCAGGAAGTTCTTTTTCATATAATTTAACTGTAAAATCGTCATAACCAAATTCGGCAGGTAAGCCAAAATGGTCATCAAATTGAATGCCATCTATATCGTATTTAGTAACAATTTCCAGGATTAAATCCAAAATAAATTGTTGTACTTCTGGATGAAAAGGATTAAGCCAAACTCTAGCATCTTCTCCTTCCATTTTAATAGTAGTTCCATTCAGTCGTTTAGTTAACCAATTAGGATGTAATTTTGCTAATTCTGAATCTGCTGGTGCCATGAAACCAAATTCAAACCAAGGAATAATTGTTAAGCCTTTTTGATGCCCTTCGGTAATAATTTCTTGTAAAAAATCTCGCCCTTGTAAACCAGGAGTTGGGTCTAAAGATTTGCCAAATACTTGTTGAGCTACTTGACTAGGATATAGAGTATAACCACCTTGCCAAACAGTAGGATAGAGTGTGTTGAAGTTTAGTTTTGCTAAACGATTTATCGCTGATTTTGTGCCTGAACTAGAAAATAAAACATCACTATCAATATTAGTTATCCAAACGCCACGAATTTCTGTTTGTTGTGTGGTTTTGCTAATTTGATTAGAGGCTAATACTAATGTAATTGTGGTGAAAATTGCAATTAGTGTTAGGGCGATGGTTCGGTAAATTGATTTTGATTTAACCATGAAATTTTGATAGATATTGAAATTATTTGTGATTTAGCGATCGCTCAGATTATAAGATTAAATTATCTAAATTTTTCGCGATAATTGAAATTAGGATTATGTCGATAGTTCGGCAAATTGATGTTGATTTAATCATAAGATTTTGAGAGAGGTTAAATTTGTTGATTGTTGATAAATTGCTAATATCCATAAATTTATAATTGAGATAAATAGAAATAGAGATATAGTCAAAAAGCTAAAATTCCGTTCTTGAAATTTTAGTGAGAGTTGAAATTAGTATTATGGGAATAATTCGGGAAATTGATTGAGATTTACACATGAGATTTTGAGAGAGGTTAAATTTGTTGATTGTTGATAAATTGCTAATATCCATAAATTTATAATTGAGGCAAATATTAATAGCACTCTCGTGAAAGACCTCAAATTCAATCCTGGAAATTTAGTGAGAGTTGAAATTAGTATTATGGGAATAATTCGAGAAATTGATTAAGATTTAGACATGAGATTTTGAGAGAGGTTAAATTTGTTGATTAGTGAAGCGATCGCCTATATCCATAAATTGATAATTTAGGCAAATAGAAACAGGGATATAGTCAAAAAGCTAAAATTCCGTTCTTGAAATTTTAGTGAGAGTTGAAATTAGTATTATGGGAATAATTCGGGAAATTGATTGAGATTTACACATCAAATTTTCAGAGAGGTTCAATTTATTGATTGTTGATAAATTGCTAATATTCATAAATTGATAATTTAGGCAAATAGAAACAGGGATATAGTCAAAAAGCTAAAATTCTGTTCTTGAAATTTTAGTGAGAGTTGAAATTAGTATTATGGGAATAATTCGGGAAATTGATTGAGATTTACACATCAAATTTTCAGAGAGGTTCAATTGATTGATTGTTGATAAATTGCTAATATCCATAAATTGATAATTTAGGCAAATAGAAATAGGGATATAGTCAAAAAGCTAAAATTCTGTTCTTGAAATTTTAGTGAGAGTTGAAATTAGTATTATGGGAATAATTCGGGAAATTGATTGAGATTTACACATCAAATTTTCAGAGAGGTTCAATTGATTGATTGTTGATAAATTGCTAATATCTATAGGTTGATAATTGAGGCAAATATCAATAACACTCTTGTGAAAAACCTCACACTCAATTCTTTAAACTTTGATAAGAATAAAAATTAGTATTATAGGAATAACTCGGGAAATTGACTGAGATTTGACCATGATATTTTGAGAAAAATTAAATTTGTTGATGTTTGAGTTATCGCTAATATCTATAGATTGATAATTGAGCTAAATATAAATAGCTAAAATTAAGGATTAGTATTTGATATTATACTTCTTTCTCGCAGTTGTCAATTCTAAATAAAAGTTCTAAATCTGGTTTAATCTCGGATGATATAATAAAGATTAAAATAAAAAAGTCAAATTTATGGTCAGTCAAAAAAACTCAAATAAATATCAAGCAGAAGAAAACGGGGATGAGGAAGTTTATGAAAAAGATAATTTAACTTACGACCCTGAGAAAATTAATATTATTACTAGGGAACCTACAATTGAACAATTAGTAAGAAGAATAAATGAAAAAGCTCTTGATTTAGCTCCAGATTTTCAGCGTCATTCTGATATATGGAATGATGAGGTTAAAAGTCGATTGATTGAATCAATTATTATTAGAATTCCTTTACCAGCTTTTTATATTGATGGTACTGATGAAGATAACTGGTTAGTAGTAGATGGTTTGCAAAGACTTTCAGCTTTAAAAAAATTCGTTGGTAATAATTTACAGTTAACAGGTTTAGAATATCTGGATGAACTTAATGGTAAAACCTATCAAGAATTAGACCGTAAATATCAACGTCGTATTGAAGAAACCCAGGTTACAGTTTATCTAATTGCACCGGGTACACCAGCTAAAGTTAAGTACAATATTTTTAAACGTATTAATACAGCAGGAGAACGTTTAACTCCTCAAGAAATACGTCATGCTCTTAATCCTGGTAAAGTCCTAAAATTATTAGTTGACCTCGCTAAATCTCCAAAATTTACTGATGTTATTCAACTTGGTGAATCACGAATCAAACGTATGGATGATCGAGAATTTGTACTAGGTGCTTTAGCAGTGATGCTAACATCTGATTCTTATAAAGATTATGCAAAGTATGGCAGAGAAGAATTTTTAGATAATGCCATGAAAAAAATTAATGATTTATCTGATTCTAAAATCCAACAACTTGGTAAGAAATTCAAAAGTACTATGATTGTTTGTCAAGAAATATTTGGCGATGAAGCTTTTCGGAAACCTAAAAAACCGAAACAAAGGAAATTCCCAGTCAATAAAGCTTTGTTTGAAACCTGGTCATTTCATATTAGTCAGCTTAATAGTCAAGAAATTCAAAAACTTAAAATGCGGAAGCAAGACTTAATAAATCAATTTGCCAAATATGTAGACAAAGACAAAGAATTTTTCAAGTCTATATCTCAAGCTCAAGATAAGATAGAATATCGTTTTGAAACTATTGAAAAAATAATCAAGGAAGTTATAAATGATTAGCTCAGTACATCTAAAAAACTTTAAACCTTTTGCCAATCAATTTCTATCTTTTAAACCATTAACTTTACTTTCTGGTCTAAATAGCACTGGCAAATCTTCTGTCTTACAAGCACTACTGTTAATGCGTCAATCTTATCAACAAGGACTATTAGAAAATCAAGGTTTAGCCCTTAACGGCGATTTAGTCTGTATTGGTACTGCTCAAGATGCACTATTTGAAGGGGCAAAAGATGATTTTATTAGTTTTAAAATTGTTTGGCGAAATGATAAACAAGGAATCTGGAATTTCTCCTGCGACCGAGAAAAAGATGTTCTAAATCTTGCCTCACCACCAGTTACTTCTGATATCTATAAACTTAGTCTTTTTAATCAAAAATTCCATTATCTTCAAGCTGAACGTTTAGGTCCGCGTTTATTTTCTCAAATGTCAGATTTCCAAGTACAAAAACTCCAACAATTCGGAGCAAAAGGTGAATATACAGCACACTTTTTGTTTATTAATGAAAATCAAACCATACCAAATCGTAGCTTAGGACATCCACAAGAAGAATCCCTAATTTTAAGAGAGCAAGTTGAAGCTTGGATGGGAGAAATTAGTCCTGGTACACGCCTAAAAATAAACCCTAAACAAGATATAGATTTAATCAGTCTTCAATATTCTTATGGAGATAGTAATCCTTATCGTTCTACTAATGTCGGATTTGGAATTAGCTACACTTTACCAATTATTGTTGCAGTTCTTTCATCTCCTCCAGGCAGTTTAATTCTAATAGAAAATCCGGAAGCACATCTTCATCCAAAAGGTCAAGCAAAAATGGGAGAATTATTAGCTCTTGCTGCTAGTTGTGGAGTACAAATTGTAGTTGAAACTCATAGCGACCATGTTTTAAACGGAATTAGATTAACAGTTTATAGAGGAAAACTTGACCCAGAAAAAGTTCAATTACACTATTTTGACCGCCGAAAACAAGGAACAGAATTTATCACTGAAGTAATATCGCCCCAGATCGACCGGAACGGACGAATAGATAAATGGCCAGAAGGTTTTTTTGATGAATGGGATAATAGTTTAGAAGCACTTTTAGAACCCAGGGAAGAGTAAAAAATGGATTTAGAAATGGTGCTGAATGAACTTTCCCTAGAGACTCCTGTTGCTGATATTTCCACAGCACGAAAATTAATGTCAGAATTAATTCAAACTTTAATCCAAGCAAAGAAATTAGGAGTAAAAATACTTCGGACTGACAGAGACCTTAACTATATAGAACTTACTCCTAATTATCCTATAGCAAGTTGGCGCAACGACCGGGAAGTAGATAGAGAGGAGCGTAGATTTTTTCGTTCTCTTATTACTAAAGTTCCTCTTTGGAGTGATGTTACTGAAGAGATTAAAAGTAAATTTGACTTGTCTGAAGTTTGGCATCAAGGAAAATTAGCAGAAGGGCTTCGTTTAGCTTTAATTAGTGATTCTCTTGCGGTTAGTTTATTATCCGAACCCCAATGGAATACAGATTTTTTGGAACTTCAGGTAACAGAAATAGACAAAAATGAACGGTTAACTGACTACTCGGAAAAAATTGTTCATGCTAGTCGAAGTAGTCATGTAAAACAACATACTGAATGGATTAAAAACCGCATCGAAAATAAATTATTTGATAGGCAAGTTGATGGAGAAACACTATGGAAAAATAGACAAGAATTTTTTCCGAATTTAATCTTCTGTGAACAAGTAGAGCAACAGTTACAAAACCTAAACACTGGCAACAACATTTTGCAACAAGTAAAGAAACGATTATTTGAACTAGAACAATACTGTAAAACTTGGAAAACCGGAGCTTTTAATAAAAATCTTCTCCCTAACAAAACTACCCCAGAAAGTGACTCAAGAATTCAACAGTGTAGACAACAATTAACTATTAAATGTCCTGGTGGAAAAGAACGTCTTTTTAGTTGGCATCTCCGCATGACTCCTGGTGCTTGGCGACTTTAT
Source organism: Okeania sp. SIO3B5 (assembly GCF_010692555.1). GTDB lineage: Bacteria > Cyanobacteriota > Cyanobacteriia > Cyanobacteriales > Microcoleaceae > Okeania. The sequence goes on from NZ_JAAHHG010000049.1 coordinate 35,012, forward strand.
TTTTCTGAAGAATTAGGACCTGGAAAAATCATCATTGGTTATATAGGTCTTAAGCTAAAATAGGTAAGCATTTCCTACGGAATGCTTCCCTACGGGATGCTACGCAAACGCAAACAGCAGTCAGCATTCAGCTATTAACTTATTATCTTAGAAGGAGAATTCAAAATTATGTTTGCGTAGCACTCCGCAGTCAAGAAAAATGTCACTAACTTACTAAAGTTAGTTATTACGTCTAAAAGCTGTTTGCGCAGCATTCCGCAGGAAATGTTTACTAAAATAGTAACAATATTTTTGATAATTAAATCCATTATAGATATTAACCAAACTCCATGAGTAAAAATTCCAATTTTCCAATTCCTCAATTTTCTTACATTTGTAGCATTCTCACAATTATAACTCTATTAATATGGCTCCTCAGAGGCTTAAAAATTCTGGCATTTTTACCAGGAGGAGTGCTTTTGTTTCTAATTTTTTTATCCATAACAACTGGTGTAATTAGCCTTTTACAACGACCACATTAATTCAGACTTTTTTGCCCTTTTTTCTCATACTTCTATAACTTACTAAATAATTAGGGTTTGCTGAATAAATATCAAATAATTGCCAGATAAAGCTTTTAGCCTTTTTAGGTATTGAAAAAGTACATGGTTTTCAGCTCTTCATGCTCATGCATGGAGCGCATTTTTAGCGCATAGTTAAAAAAATTCTCCCCTACTCCCCTACTCCCCTACTCCCCTACTCCCCTACTCCTTTGACTTCATGAACCTGTGCCATTGCTTCCCCTACTGTTACATTTAATTGTGCCCCAATTAATACCACCAATGAACTAATATATAACCACAACAATAAAATAATAAAAGTACCAATAGTTCCATAAGTTCGGTTATAGTTACCAAAATGAAAAACGTATAAACGAAATAAATTAGAAGCTCCTGCCCACATTAATGCTGATATAACTGCACCAGGCATAATAGGTGTACCTTTTCGTCTAATACTCGGACCAAAACGATAAACAAAAGCAAAAGCTGTAGAAACTATTCCTAAAGTAATAGGCCATCTTAATTGACCCCAAGTTTCTAATAATTGTGACTTCAAAACACAATTATCAACTGGTTCTTGAAATAAACAACTAGCAACCTGGTCTGGCGGACAATTTGGTACAGTTTCTAGTAAGCAACTTTGCCGAGCAATCATGTCTACAATTAAGTCACTAACTAATACTAATCCAGAGGCAATAATTAATAGTATGAGAGTTCCAATAGTTAGCCCTAAAGAAACTAACTTTGCTTTCCAAAAAGGTCGTTTTTTCTCAATAGGAACTTGATGAATTTCGTCAAGAGCTGCCATAGCAGAAGTCAATACGCTAGAAAATATCCATATTGAGCCAATAAAACTGAAAGAAAATATTTGTCTATTGGGGGTTCTCAGAATTTCATCAACAGCACTGCTAATTAAAAATCGCACTTGATTAGGTACTATATCTGTTAGTAAACTACCCATTTGTAATAGAGGCGAGCGCAAAGATTCAAATAATCCAATTGCTGAAATTATTGTTAATAATCCCGGAAATAAAGCTAACATAGCATTATAGGCCATCTCCGCTGATAAGCCTGATAATCTGCTTTTACCAGCACAAATACATACTTGTTTAATAGTATTAAAGTTTAGATGGAGGATGAACTGAAAAAAACGAATAATTCGCTTCAGTATATGCTTGACGATTGTTTTTAATATCGTCAATATCATGCCATAACCACGTTTAGCAATTGGAGTTAATAAGTTTAAAAATCGCTGCCTATTGGAGTGGTTTAAAACCTCTCGTAATGTGGCAGAATTAAAGTGACGTAAAAAGTGGAGAAAGCTCATAGGGCTTTTAGACCAAAAGGATTATCTGAGTTACTTTTAGTAGAGAATAATTTGTCAATTAACAAAAACTTAAAAACAACAATTATAAGTTTATAAATTTCGGAAAATGTACTAAGATAAATTACTTTTTTTCGGGCAAAAATCAAAAGTAAATAGTAATCTTTTATAAAAAAAAATTGCTAAAAAAAATAAACATTAAAGTTATACACAGACAAAATTTTTCTAATCTAGGTATCAAAAATCTATAATTATATAAGGTATTATATCAATTTTAACAAGTTATTTTACAAAAATATTTTTATAGGAAATAGATATTTTTAGCAAGTTATTTATTTAAATAAAATTGACTCCTCCTTTAATGTAATGTAAAAGTAAAAAGTATGTTCCTAAATTTATCTCTAGGAGCTTAAAATTAAGATATTTTGCTTAATAATGATAATTTTAGTAAGTACAGTAAAGGCAATGTTGTTGGGTGCATTTCATATTTGCAAAAATACTTTTTTCCTATTCCCTATTCCCTGTTCCCTAAGAGCGATAATTTTTTGGCTTTATTCACGCATTGAGATGCACCCATGTTGTTATATCATGTCCGGATAATTAGTGATAAAAAAACTTTCTCCTTCTTTTCTTCTTTCTTCCCTTCTGAATTCATAATTCTGAATTCAGAATTATGAGTAGTTTATTTATAACTGTTCAACCGGACATGATATTACTGGTAAAGTCGAACATAAATTTGACAAAAAAGAGCAGGTCTCAAGCTCCCCCTTTGAAGGGAATAAAAAAGAAAATTATGCTTCTTCAAAGCTTCCCTATTGCAGAAAGTACTGATAAAGCAGTTCCTCTGACAGGAGGCTAACTGATAACTGAATTGACCTTCAGTTATTGCTAATTTAAATCGCTATTTTGTTTTCCAATACTAATCATCTATGCGTTGAAACAACACACTAAGAAATTTTATTTTTATATTAGTTAAAGTCAAAGTTATAGCACTACGTATTTTGACATTTGACAATAAATTTTAGCTATAATATGAAATATAAAAAAGAATACTACGAATAATTTCCCTTCTTAAAAGGCTTTACCTAGAAATGTCGATTTGACTAAAAACAGGGTTTGACTATAAATCAATGATAGGCTATTTCTACTGATTTGATCCTCCTGTAAGTCGCCCAACCAACGCCTCCCATACCTGAGTTCTTGAAACAGCCTAATTATTTGTAGCAAAAATAGATAG
>NZ_JAAHHG010000490.1 GCF_010692555.1 Okeania sp. SIO3B5
AAAAAGAGAATTTACGAACTGAAAACTGGTATTAAATCTATTCCCATACGGCTCCTGAATTGCAGGATTGCTGAATTCTAAGAAATACCCTAGCTATTTGTAGCAAACATTTATCAAATTGGTATAAAACCTCCCCTTTTAAGGGAAAAAAAAAGAAATAATATCTCCTTATATTCAATCCTCTCGGTTTTAACCAGAGGTAATTATCAATTATCCATTATCAATTATCAATTAATGAAAGGTATTAATTACAACTTTATTCAGCAACCCCTAATTATTAATTATTAATTGTTGCTCTGCTTCTAATTTTTCTGTCAACTTCTCTGTTAAAGTTTCATCGGCTAGCCTCCATAATATTCGGTCTAATTTATTTCCCTCTTCTAGTTCATTTACTATTTCCTTTCCTAGCTCTACTTCCAGTTGATTTTTAACTTCTTCCTCTGATTTTATCGTCTTTTTATTAGTAGCATTCAAATAACTATATTCGAGATTTATCCCTGGATAATGTTCAATCAATATCTGATTTGCTAACTTTAAAGTTGCTTCATATTTTTCGACTGTACCAACTATTGCACTGGCTTTGATGTTTTGAATAGCCACTTCTAAATCCTGTTCTCTGGGAATCTTGCTCCCTTCACTTTTATCTTTTCTCGCACAATAACAAGTTTGATAATTGCATAACATTGTGGGAGTTTTATCTAATCTCCATCTGACATATCCCTTAAAATCTAGTTCTTTTGCTTTTATTGATCCTGGTGTTTTAGCATTTTGTTTTCTCTCAAACTTATAAATTGATTCTACCCTAGCTAATGGATTTCTTAATAATATAAGAGACAAGGTTTTATATTCTTTTCCTTGAGGAGTAGGGAGACAAATATGATGCCCTGATATTGCTAATGCTTGAGGATTTTCTAAGATAAATTTTGCTAAATTATCTTTTGTTACCATCTGACTTTGTGGTAGTTCACACTCATAATATTTGTCTGCAAAATACTTCTTCAGAGCATATTGTAAAGAAGTACCTGCGTTTTTAAATATATGATGGTGAATTAAGATTGTTCTTTTCATTTTTAACTACAAATTTTAGCTTGTACTTTTTGATATGGGGGAACAGATGACTTAAATCTTAAAGCTTTTTTCTGATAATTAGTAGCTTGTTCCCTCTCTCTATTTTGCGCTACAGCTTCTTCTAAATTAGAGATAAATAAAGCTGAATTAGGATTAAGTTTTACAGCTTGACGATAATGAGGTATCGCTTCTTGATATTTTCCTTGTTTAACTAAAAACTCTCCTAATTTATAGTAAGACCAATAAAATTTTGGATTTAAAGAAATAGCTTTTTCGTAACAGTTCATAGCTGCTTCAAATTCGCCTTTGTTCTCTAAATTTTTCCCTTCTAACAAATATTCTCCTGCTGTTTTACCTCGTTTAATATTAAAGTTAACCAAAATAAAACCTAAATTTCTTTGGTCATCACCTAATCCTTGCTGCTTGGGATTAAAGACTTTTTCACTTACTACTTCAATTTTAGTTTTCTGATAAGCAGCTAAGTTTACAAGTATTGAACAGTTAAATTTTTGGTTTCCAGGACTACTAATTTGTTTAGTTTCTTTACCTACTTTCAGCGTAATGTTGTTGCCTTCAGGAAATTGTTCGGAAAGATATCCTTCTAGTTCAATTTCTTGGATAGGATATTCACTTTTGAGAGTAAAACTTAGTTCTTTCCCTACCCACATATCATCAAATAAGCCAATTACTTCACTAATTTCTTTGACTGAACCTTTGATGGGAATATTTGTTTGATTAGCTTGCATTTTCTGAATCCTTTTTATATAACTATTGAGGTTTCTATTACAATAATCTCAACATTATTACTTTTTCAGGAAGCTGAAATCCTATTACAATATTTGACTTAGTTGTTTATTCGGGTGCTAGTTGTTTGTTGGTAATACTTGATTTAGTTACTTACTCGGATGTTAATTATATAAGCATTCAGCAGTCAGCCAGACTCCTACCGGAGGAACTGCGTTATCAGCTATCAGCTATGTGTTATTAACTCATTATCCTCATTATCATACTAATATCATGTCCGGTTGAACAGTTATAAATAAACTACTCAGAATTCAGCAATTCTGCAATTTCCTACGGAATGCTACGCAAACAGAATTCAGGAGAGAAGAAAGAAGAAAAGAAGGAGAAAGTTTTTTTATCACTAATTATCCGGACATGATATAAAAAAGAATTATCCACCAAGGAGAATTAAAATTACACTAATGAAATTTGCTATAACCTAACCTCAGTTATTGCTTGAATATCTTCATGCATCTGAATTGCTGTTAGCTCCGCGTTCCGTAAGAAATGCTAATATAGCAATCAGGAATCAGATGTGAGAATTGAGGTGTTCCTTTGAAGGATAAAATTATAGTTATTCTTATATCTTCGTTTCTTCCCTATTCCCTATTCCCTATTAGACATCTCCAATAATAAAAAATAAAATCAATTATCACACAGAAATTATCAATTCTTTCCCCCTACTGCCTACTGCCTACTCCCTACCCCAGCAAAAAGACTTTCCATACGCAAACCCTAATTATTGTTTAGCACTTTTTAGAGTTCTTAATAGTTGATTAAATTTATTAGTTACAGCTGCCATTGAATATCGACTAGATATAGTTTCTAGTGAATTTTGAGAAATTTCTGACCATAAATTATTGTCTGAATATAAATTAGCAACTTGTTGAGCAAAGTTTTTTGGATTCTTTCCGATTAAAACATCATAGCCATTTTTAATTCCCATTCCTTCTGCCGCTATAGGAGTAGCTACTACTGGTAAACCATAACTAAAACTTGTCAGAATTTTCCCTTTAATTCCTGCTCCATATCTTAAGGGAGCTACTGACATTTTACAGTTATTAAAATACTCTGAAACATCAGGTACATGACCAGTAATTATTACGTCATCAGATGATAAATTCAAAATTTCTTCGGGTGCTTTGCTACCAATGATAAAAATTTTAATATCATCAATTTTTTGCTTAACTAAAGGAAACACTTCCTGCACAAAATAAAGTACTGCATCTACATTTGGTGGGTGTTGAAATCCTCCAATAAATAAGATATTTTTTCTGTCTGCAAATCCTTTTTCTGCGCCATATATATCTCTGGGCATATGAAAAAAATCTATATTTTTTAAGTGAGGATTTTCCTTTTCTAACATTTGTTTTTCCATCATGCTGACTACTAATGTGCAGTCTGCTTTTGCCATTAATGCTAATTCTCTTTCTTTTGTATTGATGGCTTTTTTATTTAGTTCCGAGCTATTTTTTATCTTTGCTTCTCTTTGCTCTCGAAGATAATGTAAATCAACTGTGTCATATATTATTGTTGCTTGTGGAGCAAATTTTTTAACTTTATCTATGTATTTTTCTGTAAATTCTAATCTAGCTAAATATACGACATCATATTGACTGCCATAGGTCTCTAAATGAGATATGATTGAAGTTACATAAGAACAATATAAACACTCAACTCCTAACCTTTGTAAATCTTCTGTATACTTTTCAACATATAGTAAATTATCCGGTGCAAAAGTTACTTTATAATCCAGAGATTGAAATATTTTAATTAAATTAAAAGCTGTTACTGAACCAGAATCTTGGTCTGGCGTTAACATACAAGCATCTATCATTAATAATCGTTTCTGCACAGGTCTTTCCCGCTCAAAATGAGGTTCAACTGCATTAGGCCGATGCAATTTTAAAACATCTTGCCATTTTTTCATAAACTTTTGATGATTAACTACTTGATATTTTTTGACCCCTTTATTAACATCTGTTCCTGAAGATATTCCTTCAAAATGAACAATTTTAGCTAGGGGTTGATACAAGACTTTATACCCAGCTTTTCTCACTTCAAATGCTAGGTCAGTATCTTCATAATATGCAGGTTTATAACGAACATCAAAACCTCCTATTTGTCTCCATAATTTGGTAGGAATCATAATTCCTGCTCCAGAACAATAATCTACTTCTCGTAAATAACAATATTCTGGTTTATTAGGATGATCTAATCTGCCATAATTCCAAGCTGAACCATCTTGCCAAATAATTCCTCCTGCTTCTTGAAGTTTGCCATTGGGATATAAAAATTTAGCTCCTACTAACCCAGCATCTGGTATTTGTTTGAATGTTTCTAACATTTCCTGGAAACAATTAGGCATGACAACAGTATCATTATTTAAGAATATTAAATATTCACCTTTTGCCTTTTCTGCACCTCGGTTACAAGAGCCAATAAAACCTAAATTTTGTTCGTTAAAAACCGATTTAACTCCAGATATTTTACTTAATACTTCTTGAGTATTATCGCTAGAGTGGTCATCCATAACAATTACTTCAAATGGTAAAGATTCGTCTAAAGTTTCTGCCAGAGACCTTAAACAATTGTAGGTATGTAAAATTTGGTTATAAACAGGAATAATTATAGAAATAATTGGTCTGTCACTGGTATTTAAAATTAGCGATCGGGGTTCTAACAAACGCAAATCTTCTACCACTTCCAGGGGATAGAAAAATTCCCGATTTTTCATAGCTTTAATGTTTTGTAATTGCCAGGAAATTAAATCATTATCTCGGTTGTTCTTAAGTGCTTCTTGATAAAAGAAAATTGCCTCTTTTAACTTCCCTTGTTTTACACAATAATTACCTAATTTCATTAAATCAAATTGTGTAGATGTATCTTGGTTAGTTGACTGAGCTTGTAATCCCATTTGATAGAAAATCATTGCTTCATCTAATTCATTTTGTCTAACTAATGTCTGGCATAACTGTAAATATAGTTCTGGATCGTTGGGTTTAACTTCTAAAGCTTTATGATACAGTTCTATATCATCTGGATTCTGTTTTATTGCCTGTTGATATGAGTTCACCGCTTCTTTTGTATGAAGTTCCATCTGTTGTTGTAAAGCATCTCCTAATTTTTCGTATACTTTTGGTAAATCTGGCTGTAGTTTTATTGCACTACGATAAGCAGCGATCGCTTCATAAAAGTTACCTATTTTGACTAATATTTCTGCCAGATTATAATGTAACCAAACAAAATTAGGTTCTAATTTTATAGCTTTCTGATATGCACAAACAGCCTCTTCCAAATTTTCTAACTTAACTAAAGCATCTGCTAAATTATGATAAGACCAACAAAAATCTGGCTTTAATTCTATGGATTTATTATAAGCAGTTACTGCTGCTTCTAAATCTCCATTTTCTTGCAATAAGTTTCCTAATTTATGATGCACTTCCCATAACTCAGAATTAATTTCAATTGCTTTTTCATAAGCCTTTATAGCCTCTACTTTTTCTCCTTTTTTTAAAAAAATATCACCATTAACGTGATACTCATTTGCCAAATTTGAGTTGACAATAACTGCATTATTAGAAGTATATATCGCTGACTCCTGTTCCTCTTGTTTAGCTATTTTATCTAGCGGAATATCGGATATTTTCAACTTGTTGCTAGGTTCTATTTGCTGTTGAGTATTAATTGTTTTTTCCTGAAGCTGATTTTCTGCATATGACAAAGATTGTCTTGCTTCTTTCCAGTCAGGAGCTAACTTAATTGCCCTACGATAAGCTGCACTTGCTTCTTTCCATTCATTCTTTTTTGCGAAAACTTTTCCTAAGCTAAAAAAATATTTTGCCTGCTTAAAATTGATTTCTTGCTGTTGTGTAGGTGGGGAAATTTTTGTGGGAGTTTTTGGTATCATCTTATTATTTATTGGTGAGTCATTTCAGTTATCAGTTATCAGTTATCAGTTCAGTTATCAGTTATCAGTATCTCCTACTGGAGTAGGAGGCTTGAAACCTTCTCACGCACCCTATATCTTCAAAAAGTTATCTATCTCTTAAGAAATTACTATTAAATAGAGAAGAAATCCTGGTAAAATATTTATTTTTGTATAGTCTCTGGGAATTTTTAAAATTTCTACACCCTACTCTGGTCAATAAATCTCTAATTATCGCTTTTGGCTGTTGATTAACTAGGCTAATGTTGTGCTGATTTTTAGTCTATTATTGGCTCTTACTATAAAACACTAATTTCACAGTAAAATCCGGAAATAATTGATTAAGAAAGAAATGAGATAATCAAATAAATTGAGGAGAGTTGAAAAGGATTGTATTTTTTAAGAAGGGAAAAGGGAGCGGACAATAGAGAAAATAAAAATCCCTTGAATTTATTTTAAGGGATTTAAAAATGATTTATTATTATTTTTTTGAAGAATTAACATCATCAAACCAAAAGTATACTGAACCATTTAGATATGCATAGTAATTCTGATATATAATGGCTTGAGATGAGTTTCTATTGGCCGTAGAAACTTATCTCATAACAATTCTATTGAATCATTAAAGATTTTCTAGAATTATTTAGATATGAATTCTTTTTCAAATTCCACTTGTGCTTTGTGATTGCTAGATTCTACTTGTGGCAGAACACAAGTTGGTGCAATCTGTGACACAAAATAAGAGGAAACTGAAGAAATAACTAAAGCTTCAACCAGTCTTTTCAAGAGGCTGGTTGTTTTTTGAGATGGCTTTTTAGACATTGAAATCAAACCTCCCTGATTTGGTTCTGTAACTTTCTGATAACGATCTCTCTAAATTCAAGACCAAATCCTGGAGAAAAACTTTTTTTCTGTATAGTATATCTTTGGCTATCACTATTAATACACTAATTTCACGGTAAAATCCGGAAATAATTAATTAATAATACCAAATTCAAAAAAGGTAGTTACATTTTAGTTGATGATTTATTCCTACAATAAAAAAATATAAATCCCATAAAGTCTAACAATTAAACCTTTTTTCCTCTTTGTTTATTCTGTTTTTCTTTCCCTATTCTCTATTCCCTGTTCCCTGTTTCCTGTGCCATGACTGTAGCAATATTTTATGGAATTAGTATAAGGCAATGAAATAATCAAATAAATTGAGGATAGTTAAAAAGGATTGTATTTTTTAAGAAGGGAAAAGGTAGCGGACGACTAAATAAAAAAAATCCCTACAAATAAATTCCAGGGATTTGAAAAAGATTGTATTTTTTTTTAAGGAGTGAGGAGGTATAGAAGGAAAAAAATTATGGTAAGCAGTCAGCTATCAGCAAATAATGAATAATTCCTTATAAGTTTAAAGAAACGTAATTTGGTTGAAAATTGGCTGGGGTTTGAGTCCCCATCCACTTCTTCCTTCTTCAACTATTACCAAATTAATGTTAAATCCATAAGAAATCCTGGTAAAACATTTTCTCCTGATACTGTCTGAGGATTTTCCAATATTTCTACATCTTGTTGTGGTCGATAAATCTCTAATTGTCGTTTTTTTCGATTAATTAACCAACCTAATTTTGCTCCATTTTCTATATATTCCCTCATCTTAGCTCTAGTTTTTTCTAGAGTATCGCTAGGAGACATTAGTTCTAC
>NZ_JAAHHG010000491.1 GCF_010692555.1 Okeania sp. SIO3B5
AAAAAAGATAATTTATGACCTAAAAACTGGTATTAAATCTATTCCCATACGACTCCTGAGGACTGAGGACTGACTCCTAAAAAGTACCCTACCTATTTGTAGCAAACATTTATAAAATTGGTATAATACTTATTTTACGGTAAAAATTAACTATCTTAAGTGTTGGCGATCGCTCTCCAAAAGATATTTATAGTAAGTGTTTGGTTATTTTCGGAGATGTCTAATATTAATAAATCAAATTTCAGAAAAAGGGAAAAAATTGAAAAGCAATTAAATAGAAACCTCTAATCGTAATTCAGACATAGAAACCTCTAATCGTATAGATTTACCGAATAATTAATAATTAAATAATTAGGGTTTGCTGATTAAATCTCAAATAATTACCATATAAAGGTTTGAGCCTTTTTAGGTATTGAAAAAGTACATGGTTTTCAGCTCTTCATGCTCAAAAAGTTAGCACTTTTAGCGCATAGTTGGGCAAAAAAAATCTCCCCTACTCCCCTATGAGGAAACGGAGGCACACCGGACGCGGCGTGTCGGTGACACCCTATCTCCCCGTCTCCCCGTCTCCCCCTCTCCCCCTCTCTGTGTCCTCAAGAACCCGCTCCCCTACTCCTTAAAAAAGACTTTTGAGCGCAAACCCTATTTATTTGTGGGTATTGGTGATAAGTTGACTACTCCCCGTAGCTGTTGCCGAGGGGATTCTAAGTTGATACTACGCAACAGGATAAATCCTTGTTGCTTAGTCTCTCCTTAGCTGACCAAAGATATATTCTTTGGGGACAAGTCAAGATGCCCCTACACAGTCGGCTTAAGTCTAAACCTAACTTTCTGCTTACTTTTGTCTAAACATTTGTATACCCAGATAATGGCACAGGACAACTAAAGTTGTCTAGTCTAAACGACTCGCTTGTTTTCATCCCCCGGTTAAAACACGCTTGCTCTCAACGTCGCTTTTCGGTAATTAATCTTGATTATTATGAAACTTATAACTATAGTTTTTTCTTAGATACTATAGACATTTAAAATCAAAGAATTACCAATTTACCAACAGATACATCAAGCCCGGCAATTCCCAGTAAAACCAGGTAAAACCGTTCATAGCAACGTGACGGTGTTCAGCCATCAACGCAGGCGGTACCTCGCAATGCTTTGAGGAAAATCCCCAAAGCGCTATTTTTTTACTTATTTATGGCCAACTCACATGAGTATTTATTTTGCGCCTTCTTTTTCTTGACTAGGCAACCATTAGGGATGACTCAAAGTCGGGATCGAAATAACGCGATACTCAGTTGTCAGTTATTTTTCTACTTCTATCATCACACTATTTTCAGGAAATTGCCAGGGATTCTAAAATCTAGTAATGCACCCAAAAACTCCAACTAAACAACTTTCCCAGAACTAATTTCTGACTCCAAATTAAACAAAAGTTGTAAAGTCTGCATCGCATGACGCCTTGCCTCAATATCTTGTTGTGCCCGTAACTGCACCATCGGGTCATGCAAAATCTTATTCACAATACCCCTAGTCAAAGCCTCAATTACCTCTTGATGTTTTTCCGCAAATTCCGATCCCAAACGAGATAAAGCCTTTTCTAATTCCTGCTCCCGAATAGTCTCTATCTTTTGTCGTAAAGAATTAATAGTCGGAACCGTCTCTAAACTTCTCCACCAAACATCAAAAGCTTCTACCTCTTCCTCCAATAAAACCTCAGCCTCCATCGCCATCTGCCGACGACTTTCTTGATTTTGAGCAACAACAGCCTTCAAATCATCAACATTAAAACAACGAACATTTGCCAATTCACTCACATCAGTAGCAATATTACGAGGCACAGAAATATCCACCAACATTAAAGATTGATTAGGAGCTAAAATTCCTTCTAATTTAGCTTTATCTAAAATTGGTTGAGTTGCACCAGTGCTAGTAAATACTAAGTCATAATTAGCAATAACCCGATCCATTTCTGACATAGAATAAACATTTATATCTGCATCCTTAAAACTATTTGCTAAATCCTGAGCACGTCCGATAGAACGATTAATAATTGATATATTACTTGCACCTTTAGCTAATAAATGTTGTACAAGTAACTTTGACATTTTACCAGCACCAACAATAGCCACTCGGTAATTAGATAAATCCTCTAATTTCATCTGAGCTAACTCTACTGCTGCAGAACTAATAGAAACAGCACCAGTACCAATACTTGTTTCCGTCCTCACCCTTTTTCCAGCAGTTACAGCTTGCTTAAATAAACGATTAAGAATCCGCCCAATACCTTTATATTGTTGTCCGAGTTTATGAGTTTGTTTAACCTGAGCTAAAATCTGTCCTTCACCTAATACCAAACTATCTAATCCAGCCGCAACTCGCATTAAGTGCATAATAGAATCTTCATGGAGCAACATAAATAGGTGAGGACGGAGTAAATTTAAAGGTATTTTACTAGAGTCAGAAAGAAACTGAATTATTTCCCGAATACCAGGCTGCATTTCATTAGTAACTACATAAATTTCTAAACGATTACAGGTACTAAGAATGCCAACTTCTTGAGTATAAGTTCCACCACATAATTGAGTAATGGAATTTTCTATTTGTGTTTCTGGAATACTTAATTTTTCTCGAATTTCAACGGGAGCTGTTTTGTGACTAAGTCCTACAACTGCGATATTCATATAATTTTTTTTGTTATTTTGTCGTTATTTGTAAACAGAATTTAGTATTGATAATTTTCCCAGAATTCTAGGACAATAGCTATCAACAATTAATGTTTTGAAAAGATATTTTAATCTCTCCAAAGTTATACACTTTGACATACAGTGGGGATTTTTTATCTAATGGTTAAATACTGAGAAAAGTGATACTTTTAAACTCAGAGATGATAGCTGGTTAATTAAATGACAAAGATGAGGTAGATATTTCATTTTTAGCCGATACCCGTTTTTAGAGTATGACCTAGGAAATGCTAATAGCTCATAATAATAAGCTAGTTAATCATTCCCAAGCCATCCCCATTGAGACAAGGAAATTAATTATGACTACTTGATATTAATTTTTTGCAGATCATTTCTTAGCTTTTTTAGCTTGAATATTTCCTAAATTTCTCACTTACCCAATACTATTTCTATTTCAGTTCCAGTACTTTTGATTCTCCAAACATATGCACAGTATCTACGAACCGAGCAGTTTTTGACTGAGAAGAAATAACTAAACTTTGGGTACGAGCACCATGAGGGAAAAAGCGTACTCCTTCCATTAGAGTACCAGGAGTAATACCACAAGCTGCAAATAGCACTGTTTCACCAGAAGCTAACTCTTCAGCATTGTAAACTTTGTCTGGATCTTCAATACCCATCTCTCGGAGTCGAGCCATGTTATCTTCTTTGCTTTCTCCAATTAAACCAGTTTTGACAATAGCTGGGTCATAAATCAGTTGTCCTTGGAAATGGCCTCCTAAAGCACGCATAGCTGCTGCTGAGATTACTCCCTCTGGCGCTGCACCAATACCCATTAAAGCATGGATATTTGTACCTGCAAATGCACAGGAAATAGCTGCCGAAACGTCACCATCACTAATTAGACGGACTCTGGCACCAGCTTGACGAATTTCATTGATTAGTTCTTTGTGACGAGGACGATCCATCACTACAACGACTAACTCTTCAACATAACGCTCCATACATTCTGAAATAATCTTGAGGTTTTCTGTGGCAGATTTATTAATATCTACATGATTTTTCGCTACTGCTGGTGCAGCTAATTTTTTCATATAAACATCTGGTGCTGCTAATAAACCCCCTTTCTCAGAAATAGCTAATACTGCCATTGAACCATTTTGACCGTAGGCAACTAGGTTTGTGCCTTCACAAGGGTCCACTGCAATGTCAATCTCAACTAATTCCTCTGGGTTACAGAAGTTTTTCGCATCAGGCTGAGTACAAATTCCTACTTCTTCGCCAATGTAGAGCATGGGGGCTTCATCTCGCTCTCCTTCTCCAATAACAATGCGACCCCGCATATGAATTTTGTTCATCCGCTCCCGCATAGCTTCTACAGCTACTTCGTCTGCGGTATTTTTCTCACCTTTTCCCATCCAACGAGCAGAGGCGATCGCTGCTTGTTCTACTACTTCGATAATTTCTAAACCAATTACATTATCCACGAATTTTTATCCTCCCAAATTCTGGGGAAAACTTTTTTATTTAGCTCTCCCAGTGTTAAAGTCTATCAGAGCCAGGGATCAGCTTAGGGCTTTGTGTTGAATGTGGCGTGTAAAGTTTTATTGCAGATAATCAAAAGTCAAAAGTCAAAAGTCAAAAGTCAAAAGTTTAAAACTAAAGATTGATAGAGGGAAAGCGATGGTTTGGGAAATTTATCTAAATGTATCTTAAATATTTAGTTTGACCTAGCTTAAATTCTGATAAAATAAGTAGCCACAACATTTGTGAGAAAATGTCAGCAAATTATGGAACAGAAAAAACGTGAGTAGTAACGTTATTGTCATTAATGATTCTCAGTTTGAAACTGAAATCCTCAAATCAGAAAAGCTTGTATTAGCTTATTTTTGGGCTACTTGGTGTGGCCCATGCAGGTTGATGTCCCCTTTATTAGAAAAAGTGGCCACTGAATATAGCGATCGCCTCAAAGTAGTGAAAATGGAAGTCGATCCTAAGTCTAAAATTGTGAAGCAATATCAGGTAGAAGGAGTCCCTGCTTTTAGACTATTTCGGAATCAAGAATTATTACTCTCCGATGAAGGAGCTATGACAAAACAACAGTTAATCGATAAACTAGAACCTTATTTGACTTGAATTAGGTCTTTATTATCTTGAGGAGTTCACGACTCATAAACCTATGACCAAAAAATCAGGTCTCAAGTTTTCTCTTTGTAAGAAGATAAAAAAAGAAAATTCCGTATTTTCATAGCCTTCCTATTACAGGAGGTACTGATAACTGATAATTGATAACTAAAGTGACACAATCCCCTTTATTTGAGAAACTAAAACACCCTAACCCTCACTTGCGGGACCGAGCCATGTGGGAAATAACCGAAACTCGTGATGAAACTACCATTCCTAACTTGATGGAAGTTTTGGCAGAAGAAGATACCGTCTATCGACGGGCAGCAGTTAAGGTACTCGGAGCGATCGGGACAGATACTGTACCATTTTTAGTCGATTCGTTGCTCAACAGTGATAATTCAACAATTAGGGGCAGTTGTGCTAAAGCTCTAGCTCAGGTAGCTATTAATTATAAAGATGTTCCCTTCCCATCTGAAGGAATTGAAGGCTTAAAAAAAGGACTCAGCGATACTAATCCCGTTGTTCATATTGCCTCAGCAATGGCTTTAGGAGTCATTGGTGTGCCCGCTTTAGATAGCTTGTTGGAAGTCCTAGATGGAACTGATAACTTGGGCTTGGCAGTAGCAATTCTTCAAGCTGTTAGCTCTATTAAAGACGAACGCTCTAAAGCAGTCTTAACCAAATTAGCCAATGATGCCTCTGCTGACACCTATGTAAGGGAGACGGCCACCAGTGCTTTATCCCGCTTGGATATGTTGAATTTCAAATCTAACCAAAGTTGAGAAGGCTAAAGCTAATGTGCTTCAGCCAAGTTAAGCTTACTTAATATTTAGCTGAATCGCCGATAAGCCTCACACCATAATCTTTGATTTGGCATGAGATGTATCGGCAGCAAATTGAATCAGTTCGATGTCCATTCAATATAGCGCCAGCTTAGTGTGGGAGTATGTCACCTATTCCCAATAGTTTTCTGATGATTGTCTCTCTAGTTGAGTAATTGCCAACTTAATAATCTGCTTGATATCTGCTTCTGATTCCTGTTCCCATGCTGTTTGTAACAGAACTAAAGCACTATGGGAACCAATTTTCATCAAAGATAGAGCTGCTGCCTTGCGAGTTTCACCGCTAGTAGGATTATTTAGTAACTCCACCAGATAAGGAACTGCTGGTTTGTAAGCCAAATTTCCAAGGACGGCTGCTGCTTCAGTGCGTACTATTTCAGACGAATCTCTTAGAGCATTGACATCCTCCCCGGCCTAAAGGCACGGGGATTCCTACCGAGTCTAAGCTCCTCGGTGGGTTGACACTTCACAGGCTGCTGCTACCTTGACGCTAGTCTGACGCTTGCCTCCACGTCCGTTTATTGTCTCGGACTGCCCGCCCGCGACTAATATATTTATTGCTGCATTTTCATCACGATCATGTTTTGCACCACAGTTTAGACACTCCCATTCTCGCACCTTAAGGTCTAGCTTCCCACCTTTAAAGCCACAATTTGAGCAAATTTGAGAAGTAGGCTCAAGGGCGATTAATTACTCTAAAATCACGACCATATTTTTCAGCAATTCCATCTAGGAATGTCCGGAATTGTCTCCAACCTAAATCTGAAATTGCTTTGGATAATTTACGGTCTCTTGGTGCGCGTTCCGCAAGCGAGCTGGCGTCGTCGCGGGGTCGCACCGCTTTTTCACCATACCAGATACATTGTCATACTTCTAAAACAACTGTTTGGTTTTCACGAATTATTTCAGTAGATAATTTATGTAGAAAATCAGTTCTTGTATCTTTCAGTTTGGCATGGAATTTAGCCACTCTAACCCTGGCTTTTTCATACCTTTTAGAGCCTTTAGTTTTATGAGATAATGACAAACTTTACCTTTCTTAATTTCTTAATTCGTTTTTTGAGTGGTTTTGGTGCATCAATCTTTGTACCGTCACTAAATGTAGCAAAGGTTTTAATACCTAAATCTATACCTACTGAATTATCAGTTTTAGGTAAGACTTCTGGTTGTATTTCTACTACAAAACTTAAGAAATATCTATGAGCGGAATCTTTGATTATTGTTACTGATGATGGAGCAGCAGGTAAATCTCTTGACCATACTATTTTCAGCTTTCCAATCTTGGCGCTTCTAAACTTTGTGTTGACCAACTTTAAACCCTCACGAGTGTAAATCTAGCAGTTTGCTTTGACTTTCTACTTTTAAATCGCGGAGCGTTGCGAGGAACGAAGCAATCTGGAGGTTTAATAGGTTTACCTTTCTGTTGACCTTTAGTTGATTTGAAAAAGTTTTGATAAGCCTGGTTTAAATCATTCAAAGATTGCTGCAATGGTATGTTAGAGACTTCTGACAACCATTCTCTTTCTTCAGTCTTTTTAGCAGATGTAATAAAAAGCTTTTGTACTTCTGAATTAGTAGATTTCTTTTCTCCTGATTTATACCTCTGTTGGCAGAAAGCTAGACTATCATTCACTCGCCACACGGACACAGCCAAATAGCTTGGCTAATCGGTATTTTTGTCCCGGCGTTGGATATATACGGTACTTAAATCTAGCTTTCATAACTTGACGCATCAAACTAATAATATAATAACATATTTATAGACAAAAATCAACTAAAAAGTCGCCCGCTTATGGGCGAGGCTTGAAACCCA
>NZ_JAAHHG010000492.1 GCF_010692555.1 Okeania sp. SIO3B5
TGCCTATGGCTAATGTTTCGGTTAAATTTGCACCCTTTAAATTGGCAGCTTTAAGAGAAGCTTCTCCTAAGTCTGCTAGTTTGAAATTGGCGTTACTCAAGTCGGCACTCATGAGGTTTGCTCCTCTGAAGTTGGCACTTATATATTGTTGGTCTTTTCCGTATCCAGTTATTAATAATTCTCTGACTTTTATATCTTCTAATATAGTTGCTTCAACTCTGGCAAATTTTAAATATTTGGTTTGTCGCCAGAATGTTCTAGTAGTATTAGCAAATCGAAAATTTGTGCTTTTGAGAGTAGCGTGACTAAAGTCGGCATCGGTTAAATTTGCATTTTTAAAACAAGTGCCTCCTATAGTTCCAATGGCAATAGCAAATTTAAGGATGAAAAGATTTTTTTCGTCTTCGTATAATATCTTTTTTGCTATATGCCTGGCTATTAATATTAGGGCAAGAGAAAGAGCTATAGCTAGGACAATTACTATCACTATAATAGGTATAGGTATTGGTTCAAAATTGTCTACCTTATTCTCAGTAATAATTCTTATAACAAAATTGTCTATCCCATTCTCCGTAAGAAGTCCTATAGCAATTGCAGCAACTATTCCTGCTCCTGTTACTGCTATATTTACTAACAATTTCCCAGCAATAGTTTCAGCTAAAACTACTGCCAAAGTCAGGGTAAAAATCAAAACAAATATAGATGCTGTAGACACAATAAAACTGAGAATTATCTTCACAACTATTCCCAAATTTTCACTATTATCAATTAGTCTATGAACAATAATGCCAGGTCTGAAGGCTCTTAACCCTGAGAAGAAATCAACAATCTGTTGAGGCGGCGTTTCTGGTATTCCTAAAAAACTTAAATATTTAACAAAAAGACTATACCATTGTCTAAATTTTTCTGGACGCATACCTAATACTGTAAGTGTTGGAATTATTAGTATCATCACAGGAATTACAGAAAATAAATATGCTATTGCTTTTTGAACTCCTTGACGAATAGTTACTACTAATAAACCAATATTTACAACTTCTAGAAACAGAAAAATAACTACATTGAATAGAAAAGTAGCTAGATTTGGGATGATATATTTACTTTTTAGTTCTTCTACCTTTTCTGCTTCAAAAACAAAATCCATGGGAATATCAACAGCAATAGTTGCGGCTATTCCTGCAATTATAGATAGAATAGCTACAATAATAAATAGTCGAATAACCTGAGATTTTGTTAATCCTGCTAAAGCATAATTGAAGTTAGCATTCGTGAGATTTGCTCCAGAAAAATCTGCTCCTCTTATATCTGCATAAGAAAAGTCTTGATTAGTCAAATCTTGATTTTTAAATGAACGATTTTGATAATTTTTGCGTGGTTGTTTAGATGAATGAATTAGCATTAGATTTACCCCCTGAAAATTTAAGTGATTATTTTTCATCCGCTTCATCCGCCAAGAAATTTATTTCTTGGCTCATAGCAGAAGTCATCTAAAGATGACTAATAACTGTTAACTGATAACTGATAACTGATAACTGATAACTGTAAAGTGGTTGTTTGGATGTATTTGTATTAATTAACATTATATTTACCTCTGAAAGTTTAAGTGATTCTTTTTCATCCGCTTCATCCGCCAAGAAATTTATTTATTGGCTCATAGCAGAAGTCATCTTTAGATGACTAATAACTGTTAACTGATAACTGATAACTGTAAAGTGGTTGTTTGGATGTATTAATTAGCATAATTATTTACCTCTGAAAAATTAAGTGATTCTTTTTCATCCGCTTCATCCGCCAAGAAATTTATTTATTGGCTCATAGTAGAAGTCATCTTTAGATGACTAATAACTGTTAACTGATAACTGATAACTGATAACTGTTAACTGATAACTGTAAAGTGGTTGTTTGGATGAATGAATTAGCATTAGATTCACTCCTGAATTTTTCAACTGACAACTAATAAGTGTTAACTGATTATTTTTCATCCGCCAATAAATTTATTTATTGGCTCATAGCAGAAGTCATCTTTAGATGACTAATAACTGTTAACTGAAATGGCTGATAACTGATAACTGTTAACTGATAACTGTAAAGTGGTTGTTTGGATATATTAATTAACATTATATTTACCCCCTGAAAAATTAAGTAGAGTCATCTTTAGATGACTTAAACTATTAGCCAAGGATTTTAATCCTTGGCATTAGATGACTTGGCATTAGATGACTTAAGCTCCCCTTTCCAAGGGCAGGGCTGTTTCAAAGTATTGTAGATTAACGATTTAAGGAGAACGGAAGATGAGGGGATAGTGAAACAGTAAAATTTGCCAAAATTTGCCGATTTTGAGCGCAAAGTACGCGTCTTTAAGCTCTAAGAGAATATTTGGTTCAACGCCGCTTAAAAGCCTTCATCCCCGTGTCTGGTGTGTCTGGTGTGTCCCCGTGTCTATCGAGAATGAAACAGCCCTGCCTTTCCAAGGGGGGTTAGGGGGGATTAAACTTTTCCCAACTCGAAGGTATTTCTGCGGAATTTTGACAAATAACTGGCAACCAACTTGCACCAGGAAATTTATCTTCTATTACTTGTAATTTTTCCCTCGCTTCTCTTACTGAAATATATAGAGATTTACCACTAGCAAATAACTCCAGAAAATCCTGTAAAAATTTCTGAGCAACTACATCTGGAACTTCTTCTCGCATCACAATAATTGCCGGAATATGTAACCGAGCAAGTTGTCTGGCTAAACCTAATCCATCACAAGAATTGAAAATTGCTAATTTTAGACCTTTCCTAATAGTTGTTACCAGGGCATTTTCTAATTCCTCAATTGTTATTGTTGTTTGATTTCCTAAATCAAAATATCCAGTACTTCCATCTTTTGCACTGTAACTATGACCAGAAAAACAAAGAATATCCCAACCTTTTTCATCCCATAATCTTTCATCTAGTTCTTGGCGACTTGGTTTAACTAAAGAAACAATTTCTGCTTCCCTGGAAAAACTAGATAAATATTTTCTATCTGCCTCAACATTTATACCTTTGTCATCTCCGAAAATTGCTAAGATGCGGATTTTTTCCCTGGCAGTATTTAACTTTTCCATTCGATTAGCTTCTGGCAAACCTATAGCAGTTTCAGCAGATTTATAATCTGAGCAAAAATTCCATAGGTGCCAGGGAATGTGTTGGATTAAATTCTCTTCAGATTGGATAATTATTCGTACTTTGTCTGAGATATTAAATTTAGTTCTTAGCTCCTTTTCTATTTTGTTAAAACTTGGCTCGTTCAACCAGTAATTAATTAGCGATCGCCACTTTTTCTCTAATTCCCGAATCTCAAGAATTATTTTCTGAGCTTTTTTCTCTATATCTTTTTTGGAAAAATTTGTTGTCTGCTCTTCCTTCATTTTGATTCTAGGAAGGAAGCCTAAATTTCTATAGCATTCTCTTAATTGTTTATATTTTTTACCCCAGTCTTGATAGAGCTGAGGAATTTTTAAATTTGGGGGTAAGTTACCTGTAAAAGAAGTTGGTAAGGGATGACAGTCTGACCAAATATTTGCTCTAATAACTGGAAAACCTGTAGTAAAATTTCCCCCTTCAAAATTGAGAGTAACTAAATAATTAGCAGAGCTTGATTTTTGAAATATCTGCTCAACCAAAGACATCATGTAATTCTTTTGTTCTTCTGAGCGAGCATTTTGTTTTTTAATTTCTGCCAACTCTATCTGAGTAGTTCTCTCACTTTCCTGAATATTTTGATTTATCTGTCGTTTGGTTTCTTGTAACTCTCTTTGATATTTCTCCTCTAGCACTCTGAGATTTTTATCATAGAATTGGAGAAACTGTTGATGGATTTTTTCTTTCTCTGTTTCTGGGGGTACATCAATAGTAATTACTACTACTCCATCACCTTTATTTTCCATTCCTCGAATTCTCATGGGGATGTCTTGATTTTCCCCTTGTACTTGTTGGAAAGATGACATAAATGCTTTGGCATCTACTCCATTGCGAAATATTAAATCTACAGTATTCAAGACTTCTTGGAATAATTTTGTAAAGTCTCCTGGTTGAAAATCTCCACTACTAGGACGACGTTCTTTGTGATTTCTTCCTTCTTTTTCTCTCTCTAATAAATAGACACATTTTGATTCAACAAAATCCAGGATCGTAGTATTGTCTATATTCCAAGAATCTATACAGGTTTCTGTCATTTGGGCACTGGTAAAATTAGTACCTATTGCTGATACTTCAGTTAAATTGGCATAATCTAAACAAGCATACTGCATAGAAGATTCGCTTAAGTTTGCTAGTTTTAAATTTGCATCACTGAAGTCAGCACTCATCAGGTTTGCTCCTTTTAATTCTGCTCCTATATATTGTTTATTTCTGCCATCTCCAGTTATTAATAATTCTCTGACTTTTATATCTACTAATATAGTTGCTTCGACTCTGGCAAATTTTAAATATTTGGTTTGTCGCCAGAATGTGCGAGTGGCATTAGCAAATCGAAAATTTGTACTTTTGAGAATGGCATTACTAAAGTCGGCATCCGTTAAATTAGCATTTTTAAAACAGGTGCCTCCTAAAGTTCCAATACCAACAGCTAATCGTAGGAGAAAAAGATTTTTTTCATCTTCAGCTAATATCTTTTTTGCCAGATGTTGAGCTATTAATATTATGATTAGAGAAAGATATGCAGCTATAACAGCACCCATCCATAAATAAGACATATTGTCTTCATAATAATGGTCCCTGTTTCTGGCAAGATTTCCTGCCATAAATGTTGTCAGTGTTCCTGATATTCCTATTCCAATATTTGCCAACCACTTTTTAGCAATAAATTCAGCTAAAACTACCGCTAAACTGAGAGTAGAAATTAATACAAATATTGCCGCTATAGAGATGATCAAAGTGACAACTGTCTCTATAACAGGATTCATATCTGTATTACCATTGAACCAATAATTTACATTTCTGATAACATTGCCACCTCTAAATACTCTTAATTTTCCAAATAACCAAACAATGGAATCTGGTACTTCTGAAATTCCGAAAAAATTGAAAAGTGCCTGAGTTTTTTCCTCTCTCCTTCCCAACTGTGCAAGTAATGGAAATATTAGTATCATTAGACAAACTAGATAATAAAAATATTTTATTGTTTCTGCAATTCCTTTACGAATAGTAATTACTAATAAACCAATATTTACAAGTTGTATAATTATGAAAACTGCTGAACTAAGATAATTTGGTTTCCATAATTTAGGAAGGAGAAATCTTACAGGAACATCCACAGCAAGTACTGCTGCAATACCTGCAGTTGCAAATAGAATAGCTCCAATAATAAATAGTCTAATAACCTGAAATTTTGTTAATCCTGCTAAAGCATAATTGAACTTAGCACCCGTGAGATTTGCTCCAGTAAAATCTGCTCCTCTGATATCTGCAAAAGAAAAGTCTTGATTAGTCAAATCTTGATTTTTAAATGAACGACCTTGATAATTTTTGCGTGGTTGTTTGGATGTATTAATTAACATTATATTTACCTCTGAAAGTTTAAGTGATTATTTTTCATCCGCTTCATCCGCCAAGAAATAAATTTATTGGCTCACAGCATAATTCATCTAAAGATGACTAATAACTGTTAATTGATAACTGATAACTGATAATTGTTAACTGATAACTGTAAAGTGGTTATTTGGATGTATTAATTAGCATTAGATTTGCTCCTGAAAAATTAATTAGAAAATTTATTTATTCGGTTAACTGATGATTGATAAAGCCAATGAAAATGTCTGTACTCTGTTCTGAACTGGAGATTTTTTTAAAGGCATAATCGACCTTGGGATTGGTAAATTTCATAGTAATTTTTCTCCTTTGATAATTAATAAAGGTACATTACTGGCGGGCAAGATGCCCGCACTGGAATGACGGAGGAACTTCTGCAGAATTTTGACAAATAACTGGCAACCAACTCGAACCAGGAAATTTATCTTCCATTACTTGTAATTTTTCCCTCGCTTCTCTTACTGAAATATACAGAGATTTTCCACTAGCAAATAACTCCAGAAAATCCTGCAAAAATTTCTGAGCAACTACATCTGGAACTTCTTCTCGCATAACAATAATTGCCGGAATATGTAACCGGGCAAGTTGTCGAGCTAAACCTAATCCATCGCAAGAATTAAATATGGCTAATTGTAGACCTTTACTAATAGCTTCTCTTAGGGCATTTTCTAATTCCTCTATTGTCATTTTTGTTTCATTTCCTAAATAAAAACATCCGGTACTCCCATCAGCTTTACTTTCACTATGACCAGAAAAACAAAGTATATCCCAACCTTTTTCATCCCATAATTTTTCATCTAGTTCTTGGCGACTTGGTTTAACTAAAGAAACAATTTCTGCTTCTGTTGAGAAACTAGACAAATATTGTTTATCTGCCTCAACATTTATTCCTTTGTCATCTCCAAAAATTGCTAAGATGCGATTTTTTTCTCTAGAGACATTTAACTTTTCGACTCGGTTAGCTTCTGGCAAACCTATAGCAGTTTCAGCAGATTTATAATCTGAGCAAAAATTCCATAAGTGCCAGGGAATGTGTTGGATTAAATTATCTTCAGATTGGATAATTATTCGTACTTTGTCTGAGGAGTTAAATTTAGTTCTTAGCTCCTTTTCTATTTTGTTAAAACTTGGCTCGTTCAACCAGTAATTAATTAGCGATCGCCACTCTTTCTCTAATTCTCGAATCTGACTAATTATTTCTTGAACTTTCTTTTCTATATCTTTTTTGGAAAAATTTGGTGTCTGCTCTTCCTTCATTTTGATTCTAGGAAGCAAGCCTAAATTGCCATAGCATTCTCTTAATTGTTTATATTTTTGGCTCCAGTCTTGATAGAGTTGAGGAATTTTTAAGTTCGGGGGTAAGTTACCTGTAAAAGAAGTTGGTAAAGGATGACAGTCTAACCAAATATTAGCTCTAATAACTGGAAAACCTGTTTCAAAATTTCCCCCTTCAAAATTGAGAGTAACTAAATAATTGGCAGAGCTTGATTTTTGAAATATCTGATTAACCAAAGACATCATGTATTTATTTTGTTCTTGTGAACGAGCATTTTGTTTTTTGATTTCTGCCCACTCTATCTGATGTTTTATTTCACTTTCCTGAAGATTTTGATTTATTTGTCTTTTGATTTGTTGTAACTCTTTCTGGTATTTTTCTTCTAAAAATCTCACATTTTCATTATAGAATTGCATAAACTCCCGATGGATTTTTTCTTTCTCCTGGGTTTCTGGGGGTACATTAATTTTAATTACTACTACTCCATCTCCTTTATCTTCCATGCCTTGAATTTTCATGGGGGTGCCTTGGTTTTCTACTTGCACCTGTTGGAAAGATGACATAAATGCTTTGGCATCTACTCCATCTCGGAATATTAAATCTACAGTATTCAAGACTTCTGTG
>NZ_JAAHHG010000493.1 GCF_010692555.1 Okeania sp. SIO3B5
TGGTCGGTCTTTTAATTCGGGAAGATGACAAATAAGAGGACAAGCATTAATCGGACAACGATTTTGTTCCCACCAATAAAATCTTTCTGCCAACATATAGTTATATTGGTGTCGCAACATATCCAGAATTTTCTCTATTTTTTCGGCTTGCTCCTTTGTTGGACGTAACTTATATTGGTAGGCTATTCTCATCTTTATTTCCCTTTTCGACCATAGTTAAATTATAATAATTTGTATACACGATTGCAGCATATAATTATGAAATAATCATTGCATTGTCGAATAAGCAAGGAAAGATTAGATAAGTTGAAATTATATGCAGTCAAAAGGCAAAAAACGATGACTCAAATAATAAGTGATTTCATAGATAATTTACCTGATAATTTAGAAGATAAACGTTTAGAAGTAGATAAAATGATTCAGGGCTAGGACGCATTCATCCCGGCATCAAGTTAACTATGATGCGGGACTTCTGCTAGACAAAGTTAAAAGTCAGTTTTTTAGGAGTCAGGAGTCAGCAGGAATAGCCTATATATCATTTATAGGACTTACGCATAAGCGCTATTGGTAGTGGAGTGGCACACCTAAAATGTTGCAATTGTAGGGGCGGGTTTCGCGCTATTGTTAATTGTTCAACATTAAATTTAGATGAACCCGCCCCTCTTGCTACAGGTTTCGCGCTATTGTTAATTGCTCAACATTAAATTTAGATGAACCTACCCCTCTTGCTACCTAGATTCGCTAAAATCCTTTTAAAGTTTTCAAAGCATACTTTTGTACTTGCTCATCTAAGTCATTTTCAGCTCGATCACTCAATATCTGCGGAATCTGAGGATTTTCTTGATATTGTTCGAGAATTGCTTCTAAAGCAGTTTGGCGCGGGTTATCTTCCCACTCCTCCTGACGTACAAATGGATCGGAATAGGCTCGATCGCAGAAAAAATCAAACATTCCAGGAGTGTCATGCCAACCTAAAGCTAACTGCTGTATTGCTGAACGTCGTACATAAAAATTCTCATCAGACTCAGCTAGTTTTTTGAGTATAATAACAACACAAGGATCGTTTTTTCCGAGCAGAGCAAATAATTCTAAAGCAGTTTGTCGCACATAAAAACTACTATCGCTCATAGCTACTTCTTTGATAATTGCTATCGCTTCAGAGTCATGTTGCCAACAAATACCCAACTCAACCACTGCTGTTTGTCGGACGCACACATCCTCGTCAGAAATAGCTAATTTTTTAAATAACGCTAATGTCTCAGGGTGATGCTTCCAACCGAGAGCTAATTGCTGCATTGCTGCCTGTCGTACTTCTCGTTCACCTGTAGACTCAACCGTTTGTTTGAGAATAGTCAAAGTATCAGGATCATCTTTCCATCCGAGAGCTAATTGCTGCATTGCTAGCTGTTGTAAATCTGGACATTGAGCCGATACTGCCAGCTTTTTGAGAGAAGATATGGTCTCAGGATCATCTTTCCATCCGAGAGCTAATTGTAGTACTGCTGACTGTTGTAGCTGTGAACAATTGCCAGACACAACCATTTGTTTGATAATATCAAGAGTATCAGGATCGTCTTTCCAGTCTGTAGCTAACTGTTCCATTGTTGCTTGTTGCACATAAGAACAGGGATCGTCAACTGCTTGTTGTTTCAAGCAAGCTAAGATATTAAGATCATCCTTACCATCATTACCTAATTTAACCACCGCTGCTACTCGCACATCTGAACATCCATCAGATAGAGCAATTTGTTGCACAATTGCCAAAGTATCACGGTCATTTTTCCAAGTAGTAGCTAACAATTCCATTGCTGCTATGCGTACTTCTGAAAATTTATCGGACAATGCTGCTTGTTTAATAGTAGCGATCGCCTCTGGAGCATCTTTCCAACCTGTGACTAACATATCCATTGCTGCAATTTTTACATCGTGGCGATCGTCAGACAAAGCAACTTTTTTGATAACTGCAAAGGTATCAGGATTGTCATGCCAAGTAGTAGCTAGTTGTTCAACTGCTAATTTCCTAGCGTGCCAACAGTTATCTTCGACAACAACTTGCTTGAGAATACTCAAAGTATCAGGATCATCTTTCCAACCGATAGATAATTCTCGTATTGCCGCCACTCGTGCATCGGAGTTAGACAGAGCCAATTTTTTCAGCAGAGCTAGAACACA
Organism: Okeania sp. SIO3B5; assembly: GCF_010692555.1. Lineage (GTDB taxonomy): Bacteria > Cyanobacteriota > Cyanobacteriia > Cyanobacteriales > Microcoleaceae > Okeania. Next base: position 2,173 of record NZ_JAAHHG010000493.1, read on the forward strand.
AGGCTCATCTTTCCACCCAACAGTTAATTGTGCTACTGCGGTCTCTCCCACTACCCAACACTCAGGAGACTCCGCCTGTTGTTTGAGAAAAGTCAACACATCTGGATCGTGTTGCCAATATGCACCCAACTGTATCACTGCCAGTTCTCGCATCCGCCAACATTCATCTGACTGCACAACCTGTTTGAGAATAGCTACTGTATCAGAGTCTTTTTGCCAGTTTTCGATCAAATAGCCCATTGCTGCTTTTCGCACTTCTGAAGCCGTGTCTGATATAGCTAACTTTTTCATAATAGCTACTGTATCAGAATTTTCCTGCCAATCTTTTACTAACTGTTCCACTGATGCCAGTCGGACATGAGAACACCGATCGAATACTGCCAGTTGTTTTAGAGTTGATAGCGTATCTGGATCGTTTCCCAAATTTTCTGCTAGTTGACTCATCGCAGCTCGTCGTACCTCTGAAGCTTCAGCAGACAAAGCTAATTGTTTCAGAATATTTCCGGTATCAATGTCATCTTTTGCCAGTTTAGCTAACTTGAATACTGCTTCTGAAGCAACATAAGGACTTGGATCGGACATTGCCATTCTTTTCAGCCAAGCTAAAGTCTTGCCGTCGTATTTCCCATCTTGATTTAATTTTTCGATGATTATTAAACGGACTCCCCAATGTTTATCTGATTCTGCCCTTTGTCTGAGCCAAGCGAGAGTTTGTATATCTTGCCAACCTTCAGCCAAAAGTTCGACTGCTGTTTCCCGCAAAGCTTCATCAACATCTGAGACAGCTCTTTGTTTCAAGAACTCTATAGTATCTGGTTCATTTTGCCAGTTTAGGGCTAACTGTTTGAGCGCTGCATAACGTACATTTGAGGAACGATATTGATCTGCCAAAATCAGTTGTTTCAGGAAAGCGATCGTATTTGGATCGTCATGCCAACCTGTAGTTAATTTAGTAAGTATAGCTTCTTGCACCCACCAATATTCGTTGTTAGATACTACAAATTGTTTGAGAAAAGGTAATATACTAGGCTCGTTTTGCCAACCTTGGACAAGATATTCTGTTGCAGCTCTCCGCACATCTGGACATTGATCGGATATAGCTAATTGTTTAAGAATAGCTAAAGTATCCGGGTTATTTTTCCATTCTATGGCTAGCTCTTCCAATGCTACTATTCGCTGTTCTGGGTCTTCGTCAAACACTACTTGACGTTTCAGGGAAGATAAAGTGTGAGAGTCATTTTTGAGCATTATCATAGTGGCCTATTGTAAGTTAATAGTTTTTTTAGCTTTACTTGTAAATTTGGATATTTGTAGGGAAGTTTCACAGACATTAGTATATCAAAAAATCTTGAAAGAGGACTCCCGTTATAATTTCTAATTGAGCGGTGAGACGGGGCGTATAAACTGCCCGCCCACACAGACAGCCCCAATGCGAATTTCAACCATAAAAATAATTGAGTGATAACGAAACAAATTTTGTGTTAGGATTATATAATATTTAGAAATTAGCAAGAACCACAAACCTAAAAAATAACGGGAGGAAGTACGCAGCGCCCGTTTTAACGGCTGGTTGAATAACGACACGCGGGTTTTAACCCGTAGTAAAAATCTGCTATACTTAGAGGAATAAGGAACAAGGTTTGTCGCCATGACATGACTGCTAGTGCGGTGAGATTCCGGTGGACAGGAGACGGGGAATTGATTTCCTACGACGGCTGAAAGCAAGTAGGCAGCTAGAGCAGCGATTTATTGCTCCAACATTTTGAGTAAAACCACTCGTGAAAGCTATAAAAAAGTAAGCTCACAGCTAAATCTTTGATTTACGCCGAGGAGTTTAGAAGTCTGTTGACAGGCTTTAAGCAAATGTGGATTTATCCCAAATGGGGGTGGACTAACCACAGAATCCAGGGTGTTTCAACCCCTGGAGATGTCAATTGATTACTTTAACTTACCAGTACAAGCTTAAACCAACTCAGCATCAAGAGGAAGAAATTAACCACATTCTTGATGTCTGTAAAAGCTTGTATAACTATGGCTTAAGAGAGCTTAAAGACTGGCTAAATTCAAGAAAGTCACCAATTAATAGTTGTTCAATTGTTTCTGAATTTATTATCCCTGCTGATACTCCTTACCCTAATTATAATTATCAAGCTAAAAACTTAACAATAACTAAGAAGAATAACCCTAGATTAAAGTCAGTTTCGGCTAAGAGCCGACATGAAAATGCTCAAGCTTTACAACAAACTTTAAAAACCTTAGATAGAGCTTTTTCTGATATGAAATCCCAGGGCAAAGGCTTCCCTAGATTTAAGAACAAGTTGAGAAGCTTTATCTTTCCTGCAATGCTCAATAATTGCTTAGGCAATAATAGAGTTAAACTACCTCAATTAGGTTGGATAAAAATTAGACAAAGTAAACCATATCCAGATGGTTTTCAAGCTAAACAAGCTAGGATAGTTAAAAAAGCAACTGGTTATTATTTGATGATTACTTTTACTTCATCAGAGTCAGCTCCAGATAATCCAGTAGGTAAAAAGTCGTTAGGGGTAGATGCAGGAATAGAAAGTTTTGTAGCTACTTCTACAGGAAAATTAATCAAGTCTCCTAAGTTTTTGCTCTTGCCAACTACGCAAGCTTAAATTGGCGAGCGACCCCGCGTCGCCTCCAGGCGCAAGGGAACGCGCGAGCTTGCTGCAAAGAAGGTTGAAATATAAAAAAAAAGGGTCAAATAATTGGTCGAAACTCCAGAATAGAATAGCTATATTGCATGAAAAAATAGCTCATACTAGACGTGATTGGCATTTCAAGATAGCTCATCCACTTTGTGATTTAGGAGATAATATTTTTGTTGAAGATATTAACTTTAAATCCTGGTCTAAAGGTATTGTTAGAAAACAATCTTTAGATTCTGGGATTGGTCAGTTTATTAATGAAATCTTACCTTTTGTTTGCTGGAAACGGGGTAAGTATTATGCCAAAGTTGACAAAAATTATACATCTCAAGAATGTCCTAAGTGTGGTCATATAAACAAGAAAAAACTCTTTGAGAGAAAACATAATTGCAGCAATTGTAATTATCAAGAAAATCGCGATGTAGCTGCAGCAAAAGTAATAAAAAACAGAGGTTTAATCCCACATTCTGCAGTTCAATTTGTTACATGAAAATTAGTATAAAATCCGTAGCTTGCTTAAGTATTTATACTATATAAATTATCTTCATTTACCGAAAAATTGTGGTCTAAAGCCTCCCTTTTTAAAGGGATAAAAAAAAGAGACTATTCCTTATATCAAGCCTCTTGCTTTCCTGCGGAATGCTGCGCAAACAGCTAGAGGTACTGATAACTGATAACTGATAACTGATAACTGAAATGACCTCAATCGAGAGTCAAATTATCAGTTAAATATTAAGCATAAATACTTGCTGAATCCTTGACTCCTATTGACCACTGTAATTTACTTCTTAGTTTTTACTTCTTAGTTCTTACTTCTTACTTTTGACTTATATTTTTATGCTACATTTTACTTCTTAGTTCTTACTTTTGACTTTTGACTTTTGACTTTTGACTTTATAATATGTTACTTTTTTCATACTAGAAATTATTTTAATTAATAATTAACAGTTGAAATAAATATTATTTCTCCTAAATTTCTCCTAAAATATCAATATCAATATAAATCTTGAAATATAACCATGCGAGAACTTTATCCACCCATTCAACCTCATAAAAGAGGCAATCTCAAAGTTTCCGACATTCACACTATTTACTATGAAGAATGCGGCAACCCCCAAGGTAAACCAGTAGTCTTTTTACATGGTGGACCAGGTGGTGGAATTATACCTCTTTATCGTCAATATTTTGACCCCAAAAAATGGCGAATTATTTTATTTGACCAACGAGGTTGTGGTCGTAGTACTCCCCATGCTGAACTATCTCAAAATACCACCTGGGATTTAGTAAGTGATATAGAAAAACTACGAGTTCATCTCAGTATTGAAAAATGGGTTGTGTTTGGAGGTAGTTGGGGAAGTACTCTAGCATTAGCCTATAGTCAAACCCATCCAGAAAATTGCCTAGGCTTAATTTTACGAGGTATTTTTATGGTGCGCCCGAAAGAAATTTCTTGGTTTTATCAAGAGGGTGCAAGTAATATTTTTCCTGATGCTTGGGAGGAATATTTAAAACCTATTCCTATAGAAGAAAGAGGTGATTTAGTTAAAGCTTATTATCAAAGATTAACCAGTGCTGATGAAAAAGTTAGATTAGAAGCAGCACGCGCTTGGTCAATTTGGGAAGGAAGTACCAGTAAATTAATTCCAAATTCAAACGTATCACAAAAGTTTGGGGATAGTTATTTTGCTTTGGCTTTTGCTAGAATAGAATGTCATTATTTTATTAATCAATGTTTTTTTGAACATGAAGAACAGTTATTAAAAAATGTCTATAAAATTCGGCATATTCCAGGAGTAATTGTACAAGGAAGATATGATGTTATTTGTCCGATGGTATCAGCTTGGGAATTACATAAAGCTTGGCCGGAAGCTGAATTTACTGTCGTGCCAGATGCCGGACATTCAGTTTCTGAACCAGGAATTATAAATGCTTTAATTAGGGCAACTGATAAGTTAGCAATTCTTTGAAGAAGGCAGAAGGCAGAAGGCAGAAGGCAGAAGGGAAATGATAAAAAAACAGGGGAAGTTTATTTGATAATTGCCAGTATTTATCCCTGTTAAACTCTAAAGGCGTTAGGTTTTAAGTAGGGCTTGCTGATTAAATCTAAAAGCTATTGACTGATATTGGTTTGAGCAATTTTATGTCTAGAAAAAGTGCGCCTGTTTTCGGTGGCAAGAGCTGCATAAAGCTAGTATTTTGGGATGATTATGACAGAAAAATTGAGGGACAATTCTTACTTCTACCTCCTCGCTCCCGAACCATTTCTCCTGTCTCCTGTCTCCCCCTCCCCTCCTGGGAGGGGCGAGGGGTGGGTTGTCTCCTACTCTTACCCATAAGACTTTTGAGCGCAAACCCTAAGTACCGTGTTAAGCTTTTTTCTCCTAAAGCCTAAAACCTTCTTCAATATAACTTTCAATAATTCAAATCATTGCTGAAAATCTCTACTTTTATTCTGAAACATTATAATATTATTGGTATTGACATCCTCCCGACGCTGCTCTCACGAGACAGCGCGGGATTCCCTAGCATCACTGTTAGAGACTTTCTGTTTCTTAGCACCCGCCTTCCGGGACTTGCTCCCTTCTGGTCTAAAAGCGCGCTCC
>NZ_JAAHHG010000494.1 GCF_010692555.1 Okeania sp. SIO3B5
TTTGCAGGATGGTATTCAATTTTAGCTTCTATTCCTGTCAAGGAACCGTGAGATTTGGCCATTACTCACATTGAATTACTTTACTCAAGGTTAGCAGAGCTTGCCTTTTTGTGTCAATAATATTTGCGCTTTGCTTTGGCATGAACTCAAGTTTCGTGTCTGGTTCCTAATTTTTCTACCTATTTGCCATTGTGTCATATCCTAGACATTTTGTAGATGTTTGTCTAGGATAGTCCATATTTTTTGGTGTTAGCAAGCAACAGTTGACATCCTCCCAACGCTGCTCTCACGAGACAGCGCGGGATTCTCTAGCATCACTGTTAGAGACTTTCTGTTTCTGAGCACCCGCCTTTCCTACGGAATGCTCCGCAAACGGAGATTTACTCTCTTCGGGTCTTACGGTCGCTCCACAGACTGACACTGCGAGTCCCGCAGCCAAAATATTGATCGAAGCGTTTATGTCCCTGTCATGGTGAGCTGCACATTCTGGGCATTCCCACTCTCTAATATTTAGAGGCAATTTTTCCACTATATGACCACAATTAGAACAACGTTTAGAACTGGGAAAGTATCTATCAATCTTGATTAATTCCCGTCCATACCATTGGGCTTTATAATCTAATTGCCTAACTATTTCTCCCCAATTAGCATCACTTATTGCCCTGGCTAATTTATGATTTTTCACCATGTTTTTTACTGCCAAGTCCTCAATTACAATAGTTTGATTTTCTCTGATTAATTGGGTAGTTAGCTTATGGGTGTAATCAAGCCTTGAATCTTTAACAGGACTTACGCAAAGGCACTATTTATAGAGTAAAGTAACTGTTGGACAATAGTCTTGAGCGCTATATATAGCGTATCTGCGTAAGTCCTATTTAATTTTTGTGTGTATCCTAGCTAATTTCAGTCTAGCTTTTTGATAGTTATTAGATCCCTTGGTTTTTCTAGATAGAGACTTTTGGGCTAATCTCAGTTTTTTGTGTAATTTGTTGAGATTTTTAGGATTAGCAAATGTTTCTCCATCACTTGTAGTAACTAAACTGGTAATTCCTAAGTCAATACCAATTTGCTTGTTAATCGGTTTAAGCCTAAAATCTCTGGTGTCATTGACTCTCAAAGACACAGACCATCTACCAGATGGGTCCAGTTTAACTGTGATTGTAGTTGGCACAGAGTTTTCTGGTAGTTGCCTACTCCATCTAATAGCTAACGGTTCAGAACATTTAGCTAAATATACTTGACCATCTTTCCACTTAAATGCAGACTTTGTAAATTCAGCACTACCACCATTGCGCTTTTTCTTGAAGTTAGGATATTTAGTCCGTCCACTAAAGAAGTTAGTAAAAGCTGTTTGTAGATGTCTCAAGCCTTGCTGTAATGGTACACTGCTTACTTCTGTGAGGAAATCTAAATCTTCCTGTTTTTTCCAGTGAGTCAGCATAGCTGAAGTTTGCTTGTAGCTCACTCGTTGCTTTTGTTCATGCCAGGCTTGAGTTCTTACTGCCAAAGCTCTGTTATAGACCAAGCGTACACAACCCAAAGTTCTCCTCAACAGATTTTCTTGTTTTGGAGTAGGGTAAAACCTAAATCTGTATGCTTTTTCAACCATTCACTGCTTACTTATTTAAAGTTTAGATATTAACAGATTATCTGTAAAACCGCTCTTATTGATTGGTTTTCCCATCCCTGTACTCCCCTAATAGCTGCCGCCACCATCCTCCGCCAACGGGAGAGCGCGGGTCTTCAACCAACGTTGAGATAAATTTACCGATTTGGACAATATTTTTTTTATTCCTTGTTGGTCGTTGCGATTATTATAGCGATTTTCTTTCTTACGGCAGAAGTCAAATGTTTTAATTGTTGAAAAATTTGCAGTAATCTTAAAAGTCCTTTGTATCTGGAGGAGAAGAAATCATACTAAAGTGTATCCAGCAATCTCTACCCTGTTGTTTAGCTTCATATAAAGCTCTATCAGCCTGGCCAATAAATGTATGGAGCGTTCGTTCGAATGAAGGAATTTGAGTCGCAATACCAAGACTGATAGTAACTATTTGTTCTTTCCCACTAGGATGAGGAAGACCTAAAGCCTTAATGGCTGATTGAATCTGTGCTGCTACTTCACAAGCCCCAATTTGGTCAGTATTTGATAAAATTACAGCAAACTCTTCGCCCCCATAACGAGCTAGCAAGTCTGCCGGACATTTCAAAACCCCTTGAGCTGTATGAGCTATATTAATCAAGCATTTGTCTCCTTCTTGATGACCGTAAACATCATTGTAAAGTTTGAAATAATCCACATCAAGCATAATTAGAGATAAAAATTCCTTTTGTCTTGCCATTCGTCGCCATTCTTGGTTTAAAAATTCATCGAAGTAACGACGGTTAGGAACTTGAGTTAAACCATCAAGTCTAGCCAGACGTTCTAACTTGAGATTTGCTTGTTTAAGTGCATCCAAGGTGTTGCCTAACTCATCTGCTTGTGAGCGAGTTTGAGCAAGTAGATGGGAATGTTCTAAAGCAACACTAAACTGAGCTGCTAATTGTTTGACAAATCTAATTTCAGCAGGAGTCCATTCACGAATGTTTTCACAATGATGAATACAAAGCAGTCCCCACAGTTTTGAACCCATCATTAAAGGCATAATAATTTGTGCTTTAATCTGAAATTTTTCTAAGACTTGAATATGACAGTCTTTTAAACCAGCATTGTAGATATCGGTCAATACTTGCATACGCCCCTGTTGATAATGGATGGCATACTGTTCCCCAAAACAATAATCGTTGACTTTTATCGAAAGGGCAGAATCATAAATTGGTAAAACGCTTTCAGAAACAAACTCTCCATAGCAATAGTTACTTTCTGGGTGGAAGCGAAATATTCCTACGCGATCGCTCTCTAGAGCTTTTCTAACTTCTTTGGCGGTGGTTTTAAATAATGTATCGAGGTCGAGAGATTCACGAATTTCTGAAATTAAGTTGAATAAAATCATTTGTTGTTGGCTAGCTGCTCGCAAATCTTTGGCTGTTTGTTCGACTTCAGCTAGTTGTTCTGCTTGCTGTACTGCAAAGCCCAGTTGAACAGCAATTTGACTTAAAAAATTTACTGCAGAAGTTTCCCATTCATGGGGTTTAGAATGTTGATAGGCAGCCAGAATACCCCATAGTTTTTGTTTAATAAAAATAGGAGCAGTGGCATATGCTCGAATCTGAAATTGTTCTAATATTTCAACATGGCATCGAGACAACCCTGCTTGATAAATATCTTTTACTACGAGTGTTTCATTACTGCTATACCGACCACCTTGATTATTTTGAAGATAACAATCATTCCAGACAGTGTTTTTGTATGTAAACTCGAGTTCATCCCAACCAACTTCAGCAAATTCAAAGTCACCAACAAATTCACCTCCCCAGTCTTCATTAAAACGATATACTGAGACTCGTTCGACACCTAAAAGTCTACAAGTTTCTTTTGTGGTTGTGCGAAAGATTGTTTCTAGGTCGAGAGATGCTCTAATCTTGCTAATAACTCGATATATTGCTTTCTGTTGTGCATATATTTGCTCTAGTTGATCAGTTTTTTCATTTAGTTGAGTCTCTAAATTATCTATAGTAGGTAATCTCAATAACCTAGATATTTGATTAATAATTTTACGGTTGATAGTAGGCAATATAGATTGAGGTATTATTTTATTCATCAGAATTTTTTATAAAAATTTATAAGCTAAATATAGCACTTTTTAAAAAAAGTCTGTGTGACTGTATTCTATTGAATCTTGATATTATTTATATTTTTTTTATTTAAAACCAGAGCCATTCAGTATTTAAATGTGAATAATTTGATACCTAATATAGATATCAAACCCACTGTCTAAGGTTCATGATAAATAGGAGTGTTCTAATTCCCTTTATTATCATACTGCCTGCAAGGGCAAACTGCAGGAAATATCTAAAATTATTGACTCTTAAGCTGTTCAACATTTATAGCGGTTTCCACTCATGTTAATTACAAACCTTCAAAAAATATGTTCATTATTTTTCAACCTCAAACAATAAACAATTAATCGTTAAAATTAATAAAAATATAGTAAGCATTCAGCGGTCAGCTATCAGCTATGAGTTATTAGTTCATTATTAGCTCCAAAGAGAAATTAATCTCCAAGGAGAATTAAAATTTATCAAAAAAATGTCTTCAGCTAACCTTAGTAAGTTATTACGTTCAAAAGCTGTTTGCGCAGTATTCCGCAGGAAATGCTTACAAAATATAGGCGATCGCTAATTAGGGAAAGAGGGAGTAGGCAGTAGGCAGTAGGCAGTAGGCAGTAGGGAGAAATAATTGATAGTTTCTGTGTGAGAATTGATTTTATTTTTTATTATTGGAGATGTCTACTAGGACAGAAAAATTAACAGACCATTTTTCCGACTACCTTCTCTATCGCTCCCATTCCTCCTGACTTCCCCTCCCAGGAGCAGGGCTATTTCAAAGTATCGCAAGTTAACGATGAGCGGGAGAATAGGAGTAATGGGGAGCAAAGAATAGCAAAATTTACCAAAATTGCCTGGTTTTGAGCGCCAATAACGTCTCTTTTGCTCTGACTAAAATGGTGAAAAGTCAATTTAATCATAAATTAAAAGCCTCTATGCCCGTGTCTCCGTTTCCCCGCGTCTCCGTGTCCCCGCGTCTCCGTGTCTATTGAGAATGAAACAGCCCTGCCCTCCCAGGAGGGGTTAGGGGTGGGTTGATTCCTGACTCCTACCCTTACCACTCATACTTCCATAAGCAAACCCTAATTATTCACAACTTGTAATTGTGATGTTAAAAATCGATCCATCCAAGCTTCTAAATAGACTTGATTTGCTGCTTGTTCCTCTGGATTTTCTGTATCTAAAGGATGAGGTGCTAATCCTAAAAGTGCTGCTGTTGTTACACAAAACATTGACTTTTGAAAAGTCTGACAAATTTTGACTCGTAAATTATTTGTACCTCGGTTAGTTTTTTGATAAACTTCTAGAAGATAATCTGGTAAAAAATGTCGCATATCTTGCATTAGTAATGTAGGTGGAATTCCTGCTCCCCCAATAGGTAATGGATCGGCATATAAAGCACCATAAGTAAATCGACTTTGTTCATGGTCTATTTGTCGAGCTTGAGCATTATATGAAACTGTTCCTAAAAATGGCGTACCTCGGAAGAAAATTGCTTCTACATAGGGAACTGCTGTATCGGTTAAAAAGGTTAAACCTACTGATTTAGGAATTATTTCATAACGCTTACCTTTGACATTTACAGCATAGGTAATTGGTAAATTTGCTGCTGCTACTAATCCTGATAAAATATGATCTACTACTTGAGGAATAGATGTCATTTTCCCCTGGTCATACTTATCAGATAAGGTCATAAATATGTCGCTCATTACTCGCCAAAATTGACCTAAAGCACTGTAATAAGCTTGTTGACGTACCAGATCTGGTAAAAATTCAGGAAATAATTGATTGAGTGGCATTAATATCATATTTCCTATAATTTTGGCATCTATTACTACTTTTGCTAATTGTTGAAATTCTGGTGAATCTAAATATTTATCGAGACCTCCACCCCCATGCCATAACATTCCTCTCATACAATATTCTGCATACTCATAATTAATCCGATCGTGCCACCAAAACTTCAGTAATTTACCTAATGAAATTTTGCCGTTGAAGTATTTAAAAAAGGGAAAAATTTCTAAAAATTGATGTTCGGCAATATAAATTAGATTTTTGGAATAGGCATCTAATACAATGCCATAGCTTTTCAAAATTCCGACAACTTCTAAGACGTTTTCTGGTGTATCTTTTAGTAGGGCTTGACCAGATTTTAAACGATTAATATAGGCTGAAAGTGGATGAGTATTAGATTTTAAAATTGTGGTCATAAATTGTTTGTCCTAAATTTGATATTTAATTTATACCATTTCTCAAAAATAATGCTATACTTAGGGCTTGCTGAAAAAGTCTTATGGGTGAAGGTAGGAGACAGGAGACAACCCACCCCTAACCCCTCCCAGGAGGGGGAGAGGAGAAATGGGAATTTGGAGGAGGTAGGAGTAAGAATTTTCCCAAGATTGTTCTGCCCAACTCTTGACCAAAATCCTGAATTTTTGAACCATTACCACCTAAAACCTCGCACCCCCTCCAGATCTAAAATTGCTCAAACCCATATCAGTCAATGCTTGGATATTTAATCAGCAAGCCCTACTTATGCAAAACTTCAATGATTAAGTAATTAGGGTTTGCGCTCAAAAGTCTTTTAGTAGGGGTAGGAGACAGGAGACAACCCACCCCTAACCCCGACGTGGAGGGGAAGACAGGAGATAAGAGAAATGGAAATGAGCGAGGAGGTAGGAGCTAAGTTTTGTCCCAAGATTGTTCTGCCCAACTATGTGCCTAAAATACGCTCCTTTTTGAGCCTTTTAGACTGAAACAGGCGCACTTTTTTCGCTCCCAAAAAGGCTAAAGTCTTTATATGTCAATGCTTTGATATTTAATCAACAAGTCCTAATTAGGGTTTGCTGATTAATTATCGCGCGTATTGACTGATATTGGTTTTAGGCAATTTATGTCTTGAAATGTCTTGAAAAAATATTAGCTTTTCAGCAAGTTTAGGTTAAAAAAGTGAGGATTTTCACCGAAGCAAAAGCCAAAAAATCACTCTTACTATTATGAATGGCCACTGACTCTGTAATTCCTATTCCTTCTTTGTCCTAACTACTCCCTACTCCCCTCCTGGGAGGCAGGGCTGTTTCAAAGTATTGTAGATTAAAGATGAGCGGGAAAACGGGAGATGAGGGCATTGTGGAACAGTGAAATTTGCCACGCATTTGCCGATTTTGAGCGCCAATAAGCATCCCTTTTGCTCTGACATTAATGGTGAAAAGTCAACCTAATATCATAAATTAAAAGCCCTCATCCCCGTGTTTCCGTGTCTCCGTGTCTCCGTGTCCCCGTGTCCCCGTGTCCCCGTGTCCCCGTGTCTATCGAGAATGAAACAGCCCTGCCTCCTGGGAGGGGGAGGGGCGAGGGGTGGGTACCTACTCCCTACAAAGAGCAAAAAGACTTTATTCAGCAAGTCCTAATTAGAATGATTATGATTCAATAACGTATTAAGTAATTAGGCGTTGCTGATTAAATTTTAAAGCATTGACAGATAAAGGTTTTAACCGTTTTAGGTCTTGAAAAAGTACAAGGTTTTTGCTCCTTAAAGCTCAAAAAGTTAGGATTTTGGGTTGACGCGAGGCAGAACAATCTTGGGATAATTTTTCCTCCTGCCTCCTCTAAATTCCTTACTCCTCCTGTCTCCTGTCTCCTGTCTCCTGACTCCTACCCTCACCCATAAGACTTTTTCAGCAAACCCTAATTAGGAGTTGCTGATTCTGGGTATGATTTGATAAA
>NZ_JAAHHG010000495.1 GCF_010692555.1 Okeania sp. SIO3B5
TCATGGTCATGCATGGAGCGCATTAAAGAGCGCATAGTTGGGCAAAAAAATTCTCCCCTACTCCCCTACTCCCCTACTCCCCCGCTCCCCTACTCCTTAAAAAGACTTTTTCAGCAAGCCCTAATTAAATAATTCGCGCCTTGAAGCCTCCCCTTTTAATGGGAAAAAAGCGGTTGAGGGATGGATGGGTTTCCTAACCATATCCAATCAACCAAGAGAATAAATAATGTTTCCTTATTTCAATCAAGAGCGGTTTTAACCAGAGGTAATTATCAATTATCCATTATCCATTATCCATTAATGAAAGCATCTATCATTCCCATTTTAACTTTAATTGAACACAAGCCAGAATCAATTGTTGGTTGTATATTGATGGGAGAAAATAGGCGTGAAAATCGGGTGCATCTCAATGCGTGAATAAAGCCAAAAAGTTATTGCTTTTAGGGAACACCGGATCTGGGAACAGGGAACAGGAAATATATAGGGTTTGCGTATGGAAAGTCTTTTTGCTGGGGTAGGAGACAGGAGACAACCCACCCCTCGCCCCTCCCCCTCCCAGGAGGGGGAGACAGGAGAAACGGGGAATTTAGAGGAGTCAGTAGAAAGAATTATCCCTTGATTTTTCTGCGATAGTCAATCCAAAATCCTAACTTTTTGAGTTCCCTAGAACGAAAACCTTGTACTTTTTCAAGACCAAAAAAGGCTAAAAGCTTTATCTGTCAATGCTTTTAGATTTAATCAGCAAGCCCTATATAGGAAAAAAGTATTTTTGCCAATATGAGATGCACCCTGAAAATCTGCCTCCCGATTGGTTTATTTATGCTGAATCATCAGAAAACCCTGCATCTTTCCTATTAAAAAAAGCTGAATAAGGAGAATCTTTAAGTGCTCTATAAGTGCTCTAGATGTATTTTTAATTGTTAAAGAGCCTGATTCATTACTACAGATTACAGTTTTAGTTGCTATAGGTTGTTGCAATATTAATCACAGTGGAGAAGCAGGTAGAGGAGGTAAAACTATCCTAAGTTTATTAGCAAAACATAACATCAGAACATCCCCCGCAGAAGTTATTCAACCAGTTTACAATTATCGTAATATTGATAAGCTACATCAGGAAGCAAAAAAAATCTTTTTCAAGGCATTTAATAAGATTGGAATATACTGGCTTCCAGAAGCATGGGGAGTAGAACCTTTCAGATACTAAAATACTGAGGATTTACTACTATTATAGTTATGTAGCTTAATATTACTTAAACCTGAGAATTTTTTATTACTTAAACTTGATAAATTTTGCCAATAATTTATTTATATCCCTACAACACAAAACCCATTGAATCTAACCCTTGCCTAATTCGCTTTGCCTCCAGAGGATTATATTTTTCATGTAAACTAATAGCCTTCCTAAACACCTCTAAACTTTCCGGTACTTGACCAACTTTCAACAATACAACTCCCAAATTTTGATAAGCTTCTGCATAATTACTATCAAGGTGAATTGCCTTTTGATAAGAAGCGATCGCTTCGGTAAACCAACCCATTTCTTTCAATACCATTCCTCGGTTATAGTGAGCAACCGCAAAATTAGAATCTATCTGTAAAGCAATTTCATAGTTAATTTTTGCATCCTGTAAATTTCCTTCTTCTTTCAACAAACTACCCAAATTATTGTATGCTCCCAACTTTAATTTAGGCATAACATTTAACTCTGTTGCTATTTTATAATGACTCTTTGCCATTTCTCTATCTTGTTGTTGTCGATAGGCAATAGCTAAGTGATAATGCAGCTCATACAAAATTGTCTTATCTACCTCGGGGTCTTGTAAACCTCGAAATAACAATTCCATTCCTTTCTGTTTTTCCCCAATTTCTATATACAAAGCACCTAACTTACTACAAACATAAACATCATTAGGATGATTACTAAAATAACTTTCCATAGCTTCTTTTGCTCTTTGCAGCTTATTTTTAGAAGTAATTTCTCCCTTTTGATAACCCTCATGTAAAACTGCTATATCTGGCAACGAAGCTATTTCCCAGTGAGATTCTTTCGCCAAAATCTCAGTAATACTATCATCAACTATGGCATGATAAGGTCGAGAAAATTTTATTTCAGGATGATTTCTAAACAGACGAGAAACCAAAGAATAAGGAGACTGTTGTGCCCCTATTTCCTCTCTAATTAAATTAATTAAAATGTAGCGATCGCTCTTAATAGCTTCCTGAATATGTGGAGCTATTTTTGGTGAGAGATATTCATCAGCATCTAATACTAAAACCCAGTCACCAGTAACATATTTCAAAGATTCATTTCTTGCTGCTGCAAAATCATTACACCATTCAAAATAATGTACTTTTGCCCCAAATTCTTTAGCTATTTCTGGCGTTCGATCAGTTGAACCCGTATCCAACACCACCATTTCATCTACTACATTTTTCACACTTGCCAGACATCGAGGCAAATTTTTTTCCTCATTTTTAACAATAATACAGAAACTCAAATTCATATTCTAGCAATTAGCATTCAGCTATCAGCGATTAGCATTAAAATTATATCATTTTCGTTGGTATAAGTAATGAATAAGGAAAAACACAAAAATCAGAAATAGAAGAAAACCAAGGTTTTTTAGTTTACTGAGATAAAACGGAAATTCTGTGCAACCAACGGAAATAATTCAAATAATCAGGGTAATTAAAATAATTTAACCAAATTTCCCTTTGATTATAAAAGGATATTCAAGCCAATAAATGATATTTAAACTAAAGATTTATTACTCCTGTCTTCCCCTCCAGCGGAGGGGGAGGGGCGAGGGGTGGGTTGACTCCTAAGCGATAACCTAAATATTTGTAGCAAAAATTTATCAAACTGGTATAGCTTCTTTCTTTAATTTATAAAACTTACAGGACTTACGCAAAGGCACTATATACAGGGTATCGCTCAGTTACGCTGTCGCTAACACACCCTACCAATAGCGTTCATGCGTAAGTCCTAACTTACTAAAAAACCCCATTCTTAATTAACTTTTGAATGAGGTATATTCAAATTTCTATCTTTTGATAGCGATCGCTAATAATAGAATGTAATACTAATTATCTGGATGTTATAATCACACCTTCTAAAAATCTAGACAATCCTAGACACGCTCTTCATCGGTGAGGTTAAGCGATTCCGACTCACCCGTCCATAAGTCTACTGGCACGCGAAGGCTGATGTTCGGCTCAAACACATTGAGTTTAGGATTCCCTCTGGGGTTTTCGTCCTTATAAAAAGTCGAGTGTCAAACACTCCATAATTGTTGCTAAAATCCTCTGATATTAGCAGACAGACGTAATAATAACATAGATTAATGGCGTAAAAACATAAACATTTTGTAGATATAAGTCTTGGATAGTCAATGTTTTTCAGCTTTAGCAAACAACAGTCCTATTCATAAAAAAAACCATTCATAAACATAGTTAAGAATGGGGTTAATCCACATATTTTAAATAAATGGTATAACGCTAATTAATTAGTAGGGAAGAATCATAGAATCAATAACATGAATTACACCATTAGTTGCAGGTACATCTGGAATAATTACATTAGCGTTATTCACCTTTACATCTGCATTGGAAACTTGAACGTGGATATCATCACCTTCAAGAGTTCTTACTTCTCCAGATTCTAAGTCTCCAGACATTACCTTACCAAAAACTACATGATAAGTCAGAACATCAATTAGTATGTCTTTGTTTTCTGGCCGTAATAAATCTTCTACTAATCCTGGTGGTAAAGCTGCAAATGCTTCATCGGTAGGTGCAAATACTGTAAATGGACCTTCTCCTTGAAGCACTTCTACTAAACCAGCAGCTTTTAGTGCCGCAGTTAAAGTATTAAATTGACCTGCTTCTACTGCAGTTGATACAATATCTGAACCATAACTATAAGCTATTAGTATAGGTTGATTAACTACTTGCTGATTAGCTACTGCGGGTAGACTATAAAAAGCGCTAGCAAAGATTAGCGCTAAAGTAGTACAGATTAATCCTAAGATATTGATGGACTTTTTGAAGAGAGTCTGAATATTTTGGGTATTCATATTTTCCCAATTTCATTAACTACATTGTTAAGAGTAGTACAAAACAGGAACTTATATCATGTCCGTTGAATACTTATACTTTAGTGGAAGGAAGGCAGCTATGCTGCTATGCTGAGGGTAGAAGGGAAAGAAACTTTCAAAGGGAGAAGGTTTTTTATCACGCTATTATCCGAACATGATATTATCTGAAAAATATTTCAAATGTAGAACTATGATTTCTGACTTATAAATCTACCCCATTCGTAAGCATAGTTAAGAATGGGGTAGATTTATATATTTCCAATAAATTACAGCATATTTCGGGCAAATGAGGTACAAGCTTGAATGGTAAAATCATTGTAGTGCGGGCATCTTGCCCGCGACAAGTGTACCTCATAACAACGGAAACCACTGTAAATGGTATAACGCTCATTGACATACTCCCGACGTTGCGCTAACGCGACATGACGATGACGATGACGAACGCGGGATTCTTCAGTCAGAAAAAAAAGCTGACTGCTGTTTATACAGAGGTGATGTCCTCCCCCTGTGTTTAGAACAATTAAAATCTATTTATTTGTAATTGTCAATAGCTATCAATGCATATACTACAATACAAGATGTATACTACAAAGAGAAAATCCCCGATGAACAACACAGATAGCGCCCGGCTTTCCCATACGGCGCTCCCCTCCGGGAGAGCGCGGGACTTCCCGCCGGGGGAGTTAATTAGTCAGGAATAATTACTGTATCAATGACATGAATTATACCATTACTAGCAGCTACATCTGCCTTAACAACTTTGGCATCTCCTACCTTCACACCTGCATCAGAAACATCAATGTTTACCTCACTACCTTCTACAGTCTTAACCATTCCAGATTCGAGGTCGCCAGACATTACTTTACCAGGGACTACATGATAAGTCAGAATTTCTACCAGTTTATCTTTGTTTTGTGGCAATAATAACTTTTCCAATGTTCCTGCTGGTAAAGCTGCAAATGCTTCGTCAGTAGGAGCAAATACTGTAAATGGACCTTCTCCTTGGAGTGTTTCTACCAAACCAGCAGCTTTTAGTGCCGCAGCTAAAGTATTGAATTGACCTGCTTCTGCTGCAGTTGCCACAATATCTTTAGAGTGAGAGTCAGCAATTTGTAAAGGCTGGTTAGCTACTGACTGAGTTAAGGATTTTTGAGAGAAATTAGCTACTGCGGGTAGACCGAAGAATGTGCCAGTAACAACTAATCCTAAGATAGCGATCGCTTTTTTAACTATATTTAAACTATTTTGATTATTCATCATTTACCTCTGTTACTCTATGAAATAAAACGCCATAATATTATGACGCTTTGATATTTTTCTTGCATTATCTTAGCGTATCACCAAATTTAAGGTTGCTGTTCTTAGAAAATTACCGAAAAGCGACGTTGAGAGCAAGCGTGTTTTAACCGGGGGATGAAAACAAGCGAGTCATTTAGACTAGACAACTTTAGTTGTCCTGTGTTATTACCTGAATATACAAACCTTTAGACAAAAGTAAGCAGCAAAGCATGGGTTAAACTTAAGCCGACTGTGTAGGGGCACCGCGGAAATTGTCTCCAAAGAATATATCTTTGGTCAGCGCTCGAAAAAACGAAGCAACATGGATTTATCCTGTTGCGTAGTATCAACTTAGAATCCCCCTCGGCAACAGCTGCGGGGAGTAGTCAAAACTATCAACTATCTGTAAAATCGTAAAATCTATCTATGATTTTCAATAGTCTGCTCTATTCGGTGCTTCTACCTGGCAACGTCGGTGTTATCCAGTCCACAGAGAGACACGGACGAACTAGCCACAGTAGAAGCTCACATTTATTCTAAATATAAAGTTATATAACAAATTGTAGCAAAATTTTGAGTAGTGTCAAGATAATTTACATAATTGTATTCAATTTTTAGTTTTTAATTACTTCCGAGAGAATCCGGAGATACCTGATCGAATCCATAACTCAGAACTTCTATGATAGAGCCTTCTTGAGGTACATCAGCTTTAGTAAGAGAAATTGTATCCTGATTGACAACTCTGACTGGGGTTCCTTCCATCACACCGAGAAATTCCTCAATAGGAGCAATATCACAAGTAGCTTCATCAGCAGCTTCAGTTTTGTAATGAGTGGGAATCACAATTCTGGGTTTTAGCACTTCCAATGTCTGTTTTGCCTCCAAAGGGGTATATGCTTTTGGCCCTCCACCTACAGGAATGAGCAGCAAATCTGGACGGCCAATTAAAATACGTTCTTCTATACCAATGGGACTTGCTAGTCCCCCTAAATGTAAAATCTTGATTCCTGCTTGCTTCCATAACCAAGCCACATTAGTCCCGAATCTACGTCCACCTTCTCTATCTTTAGTAGTACGAATTCCCTGAATTTGTCTATTATCAACCTGATAAACTCCAGGTTCATATAACAACATTGGTGGGGGATTACTTGTAAAGCCTTCTACTACTCCCTCATCTAGTAATCTACTACTAATTAAAATTAAATCTGTATCTACTGTAGGATTACGATATCCTGCTGTACAACCTATTGGACGAAAAGGATTTACTAATACTTTAGTAGCTGCATCTTCAAATAAAAAGCAAGTATGTCCTAACCATTTAATTGTTAAAGATTCTCCTGTTTGTGCTTGAGAATGGTGAAATTTAGATGTTAAACCAGTTCCCATTAAGGCTAATAAACTTGCCTGTGCATAACGTATAAATTTTCGTCTTTTCATCTTAAATTTATTTGACTATAAGTTTGACGCCATAGCAATATAAAATGATTTGTAAAATAAACTGTAGGGTTTTGGTTTCTAAATCCCATCCTTAGTTTTGGTTTGGTTTCTAAATCCCCTACGATAAGATATTACAACATAAGTACGGATTGCTGTATTTTCTGTTTTTAATACTATAGAACTCATTTGGTATCTATAACTTTGTTACTTTTAGGGTCTGGTTACTGATTTATTGGCCGACAATTTTTGAGGTCATTCAGTTTTGATAATAATATTTACCTTTTTTTCTTCAATATTTCTTCATTCTTCCTTCTTCCTTACTTCTACCAACAGTTAAAAACCCCTATTTAAATTTCTATAACTCTTCCAAAAAATTTCTCATTAATAACTTTCCAGAATTAGTTAAAATACTTTCCGGATGAAATTGTACGCCCTGAATATGAGGATAATTTTTATGTCTAACACCCATAATAGTTCCATCCTCAACCCATCCCGTAATTTCTAATACTTCAGGAAAACTTTCCTGATCTATAACTAAACTATGATATCTTGTAGCAGTTATCGGATTATCTAACCCTGCAAAAATTCCTACTCCCTGATGATAAATTTCAG
>NZ_JAAHHG010000496.1 GCF_010692555.1 Okeania sp. SIO3B5
TAGTACATCAATAGTCGCTTTCATATAGCGATCGCTATCTCAGGAGAGTAATAACTATTGGACAATAGATGGTAGTGCATAAATGTTTGAGGTGAAAAAGACTGAAACTATAAGCTGTAAATACTTTGAGGTTTAATCAACAGAGCAATAACTATTGGACAATAGATGGTAGTACATCAATAGTCGCTTTCATATAGCGATCGCTATCTCAGGAGAGTAATAACTATTGGACAATAGATGGTAGTGCATAAATGTTTGAGGTGAAAAAGACTGAAACTATAAGCTGTAAATACTTTTAGCTTTGATCGGCAGAGCAATAACTATTGGACAATAGATGGTAGAACATCAATAGTCGCTTTCATATAGCGATCGCTATCTCAGCAGAGTAATAACTATTGGACAATAGATGGTAGTGCATAAATAATCGCTTTCATATAGCGATATAGCTGCGGAATGGATGTTAAGAACCCTACTTTCATGCAACAAAGCCATTCTTAATTCTAAATTCTTGAACTTGTACATCATTTTCCGATAATCCGTAAGGACGTTGCATCCAACGTCCCGACCTGCTAAATTAAGGGGACACAATTAATTTTCGGCGTTGCTGAATTGAAGTATGAATGTGCGATTGTTTGGTTCTAGTCAAGCCCCCTAAATCCCGCAATTTTGGGGGACTTTTAGAGTTTTATTCCCCCCAATTTTGGGGGGCCAGGGGGGCTTGCATCATACCCAGAATCAGCAACGCCTAATTTTCCTTGATAACTGATAACTGATAACTGATAACTGATAACTGAAAAGATGACTCCAGAAGAATATCTAGCATGGGAAGAAAAGCAACCCGTAAAATATGAATATATCAATGCCAAAGTCTACGAGATGACTAGAGAAACTCTTTCTCATAATGACATTGCTCTCAACTTAGCGTCTGCTTTAAAAAGTCACCTGCAAGGAAAAAGTTGTAGAGTGCAAATCGCAGATACTAAAGTCGCCGTTTCCAGCAATGGTTCCTTTTTCTACCCCGATGTAGTTGTAAGTTGCGATCCACGAGACACAAAATCTAGAAATGTTATCTATTATCCCTGTTTAATTGTAGAAGTTTTATCATCAAGTACAGAAAATTTCGACCGCGCTCAAAAATTCCAACATTATCGTCAGATAGAAATTCTCAAAGAATATGTTCTTATTGACTCAGAAAAGATATGTATTGAATACTATCAAATTAATGAAAAAAATAAATGGGAACTTACTACTTATTCTCTTGAAGAAATAGCTGATACTCAACAGAATTTTTCGGTTGAATTAGAAAGCATTAATTTTGAAATTACTACTTCTTTATTGTACGAAAATGTAGTTTTCCCGGAAAAAATAAATCTTGAAAATGACAGAATAGAAAATCCGAAACAACAAGATTTTTCTTCTGCTGAAGACATTCAATCTCCTGAGAAAGAAACTCCTGAAAAACAAACCAGATTAATCAGACGTTTTACAGATTGGTGGGAAACAACTCCTGTTGATAAGTTTTTAGAAGATATAGACTATCTGTTAAAAAAATTTGTAATTTTAGAAATTATTGGTTTGCTTGCTAATATTACTCTTATCCTTAGTTTAGTGAGCTGGTTAACAGGGTTTCAAGAACGAAAAGAAGAAAAACATTTTTCTGCCTGGAGTATTATTAATGAAGGTCAAGGCGATAAATCTGGGGTTGTGAAAACTGCAGTAGAACGATTAAATAATGAAGGATTTTCTTTATCTGGTCTACAACTTAATAAAACTAATCTCCATGACGCTAATCTCATTGGAGCTAGACTCTTTCAAGCTAACTTTAGTGAAGCTATACTCAGTAGGAATAAACTGGCTAATGCTAACCTGGTTTTAGCTAACCTAAGTAAAGTTTTCTTCATCGGAGCTGATGTCAGTGAAGCTTACCTCAATGGAGCTAACCTTAGTCAAGCTAACATGATTGGAACTAAGTTTACTAAAGCTAACCTTGGTGGAGCTAACCTCAGTGAAGCTGACTTGGATTTAGTTAACTTTGATGGAGCAAACCTCCGTGGAACTTACCTTTTTAATGCAAAAAACCTCAGTAATGCACAAATAAAATTAGCCTGCAATTGGAAAGAAGCAACTTATGTAAAGAGTACAATACAAACAAACAATATAGACACATTATTTCAAGAGAATATAGACACAATATCTGACAAAAGAATAGACACTACAAGATTTGAATTTCAATGGATTCCTGAAAATAAGCAAGCTAACCAAGAGAGAATCAAGGAAATTGAACAAGATAAAAGTTCCGATCCTGAAAATCCTCCTGATTGTTCTCAATGGGATTCAAGAATTTAGAATTTAGAATTTAGAATTTAGAATTACCGAATTATTAATTATTAATTATTAATTATTAAATAATTCTGGTTTAAAGCCTCCCCCTTTTAAGGGGAAAAAAAAGAAATAATATCTCCTTATATTCAATCCTCTCGGTTTTAACCAGAGGTAATTATCAATTATCCATTATCAATTATCAATTAATGAACTCTCCTTGAAAAGAAGAGGATTGAATAATTATGAAAATTTTTATTTATTATCCCCTTAAAAAGGGAGGCTTTAAACCACAATATTTCGGTCAAGACTAACAAAACTTTCTTGAGAATTAAAAATTAGTAGTCCTGGATAGTAATGGTGTCTGAGAAGATGTAGTTTTTCTGGAATAAATAAATTAAATATTCAGCTATAATGTAGGTTGGGTAGAACGAAGTAAAACCCAACAAAACCTTACCTTATATTGTTCAATACAATTGAGTTAAGGATTTTTTTTTGCAGTTTTATAATCTCAAGAGCTACTAATAATTGTTCGATACTTTATAGGTTTTGGTCTTATATCATGTCCGATTGAATACTTACACTTTGGAAGAGGTAAGGCAGAAGGAAAGAAAAAGTTAGAAGGGAAAAGGTTTTTTGCTCACTAATTATCCGGACAGGATATTATCTGAACCGTATTAGACTATTGTTGGGTTTCGATTCCTCAACCAAACCTACGCTTATTGCACTATTTTTAGATATATCGGTTTACTATTAAAGTGGAAAGATAAAGACAATGATAAAGAATAGAAAACAAAAATCAAAGAACAAAAAATTAGAAGAAAGAATAGAAAATCTCAGACAACAAGGTTTTTATTTTCCTCTAAATATTCAATCTCCTAACAAACCAACTCCTGAAAAACAAACCAGATTAATCAGACGTATTGCAGATTGGTGGGAAACAACTCGTGTTGAGAAATTTTTAGAAGATATAGAATATCTGTTAAAAAATGCTGCAACTTTAGAAATTATTGGATTGCTTGCTAATCTTGCTCTTATTGTTAGTTTAGGAACCTGGTTAACGGGGTTAAAAGAACAAAGAGAAAATAAACTTTTTGCTACCTGGACTATTATTAATGACGGTAAAGGCGATCAATCTGGGGTTGTGAAAACAGCAGTAGAACGATTACATAAAGATGGATTTTCTTTATCTGGTCTACAACTTAATGAAACTAACCTCGGTGGGGTTAACCTCAGTGAAGCTAACCTAAGTGAAGCTAACCTCAGAGAAGCTAACCTCAGAGAAGCTAACCTCAGAGAAGCTAACCTCAGAGAAGCTAACTTCAGAGAAGCTAACTTCAGTGGAGCTAACCTAAGTGAAGCTAACCTTTTTGGAGCTGACCTCACTCAAGCTAACCTCATTGGAGCTGACCTCAGTGAAGCTTACCTCAGTGAAGCTGACCTCAGTGAAGCTGACCTCATTTTCGCTAACCTCAGTGAAGCTGACCTCAGTGAAGCTAACCTCAGTGAAGCTAACCTCAGAGAAGCTAACCTCAGTGAAGCTAACCTCTATGGAGTTTACCTTTTTGGTGCAGAAAACCTCAGTAATGCACAAATAAAATTAGCCTGCAATTGGAAAGAAGCAATTTATGTAAACAGTACAATAGTTGAAGAGAATATAGTATTTAGAGACAAATTAATTCCTCTGGACAAACAAGCTAACCAAAAGAGAATAAAGGAAATTGAACAAGATAAAGATTCCGATCCTAAAAATCCTCCTGATTGTTCTAAATGGTATAAATACCTAACAAAACTTTATTAAAAACTAAAAATTATGCACATATCTAAACATCTTATTTTACTCTTAATCTCTTTACTTTCAGCCTGCACTTTTGAAACATCAAAAATATCATCAGAAACAGAAACTTCCGACAAAAATTCTACATCTATAGTTACTCAAAATAGTGATTCTCAGTTAGTCAAAAATCTGGTAGAAAATTATCTGACAAAAACTCCTGTTGACACTGCAACAACTCTAACTATTCCTCAAGCAAAACAAATTCAAAAACAATTTACTGCAGAAATTAGTAAAAATTTAGGTCAAATAGTAGGCTACAAAGCAGCATTAACTAATCCAAATGCTCAACAACGTTTTAATGTTTCTCAGCCTTTGCGAGGTGCTTTACTCGACAAAATGTTCCTCGAAAGTGGTGCTGTAATTCCAGCTAAATTTGGCAGTCGTCCAATAGGGGAAGGTGATTTAATTGTTAGAGTTGGAAGTGCAGAAATTAATAATGCTAAAACTCCTAGAGAAACTTTGAAATATCTTGATGCAGTAATACCATTTATTGAATTAGCAGATTTAGTTTATAGTCAAGATTTAAAGTTAGATGCACCTGCTCTTTTAGCTATTAATGTTGGGGCAAGAGCGGGAATTTTAGGTAATCCTATTCCTGTAGCTGATACTGATGAATGGGAAAGTCGTTTAAAGAACCTAAATATAGAAATTTTAGATGAAACTGGTAAAGTATTAGTATCAGGAAATAGTAGTTCTTTATTAGGTAATCCCCTCAATGTTGTTCTCTGGATTAAAAATTCTTTACAAGCAGAAGGTAAACAATTAAAAAAAGGGGATTTACTTTCTTTGGGGAGTATGACAAATTTTTTTACTGTTAAATCAAATACTACTATCCGCGCTCAATATACAGGTTTAACTCCAAATGAAACTGTAGAAATATTTGTGAAGTTTGAATAGTATAGCGCTGCGCGCAGGCAACAGGCAACAGGCAACGGGCAACAGGCAACGGGCAACAGGCAATAGGTAACCCACCCCTAACCCCTCCCAGGAGGGGAATAAATTGCTGATAATATAAGACTTTTAGCTATTGGACAGTTCCTGTAATTTGTAAAGTTGTATGGAACGTCCCTACTCCCTCTTTTGCGGAGATGTCTAGTATTGAAATAATTATAGAATTATAAACAGATATTATATAAACGGGTTATATATGCAATTAACCGGATTTTATATAAGAAGAAGTAAATAACGTAATATTTTTCCTTCTTTATTCTTCCTTCTTTATTCTTCCTTCTTCCTTCTTCCGTCTTCCTTCTGCCATGAATAATTTTCTCACCCAACATTTTAGCCTATATAAAATAGTAGTAAGTTGGGTTGAGTAAGGTAAGTTTGTTTAGTGAATCTAAACTGTTTAAGTTCATGAATTAGCAATATCTCAACATTTATCTATGAACTTTTCGCTTTGTTTTATTATGCCAATAAGCAGTCATAATCTTCGGCTCTGGAAATCCCTGAACACAGACAACTCTCAATCCTCGCAACACATCTATAAATCTTTTATAAGGAGTTATGCGTAAATTTTTGTCAGTCAAAGTATAAGTGACTGCCCCATAACTAAATTGTCTATTACCATAAATTATGGCAACTTTCATCATCGATAAACTAATAGCACGTTGCTGTTGTCGGCGTTCCAAATGATTAGAATCTTTAGGATTATGTACAGCGCTAATACAACCTAATTTTTGAATATTTTTGTCATTTTGAAGCACTAGACTGAGTTGGTGGTTCATGTTCATTGTCCTTATTGAGTAAAGTTACTAGGTAAATCACAAGCAAAAAATTAAGCATAGTTGAATTTAATTGATGTCTAGAAATAGACTAATAGTTCAGCACAAAAAAAGAGATATGGAACAGCTTACTTACTAATGGACAATGGATAATTGATAATTGATAATTAATCCCTAAAGGTTTAAAGTCTCTCCTTTTAAGGAGAAAAAAGCGGTCGATCTTCTGAGCTTCCCATAGAGTGGGATGGCGAGGAAACCTGCGCCATATCCATGAGAACAAGAGAAGAAATCAGATTTCCTTATATTCAATTCCGTAAAGGTTTTAACCTTCTTGTAATTATCCATTATTCATTATTCATTATTCATTATTCATTATCCATTAATGAATAAAAGCTTTTATGTAGCTATTCCAGGCAATGTTCTGGATAAATTTTCAGTGGGGGGAGAAAAATCAATCCCAGTCATTTCAGTTATCAGTTATCAGTTATCAGTTATCAATACCTCTGGCTAAACCAAGAGGCTTGAAATACGGAAACTTACTTTTTTCATCCCTTTAAAAAGGGAGGCTTTAGACCTTATTTTTTGGTAAAAGCCACATAGAATAGATAAACTGTTTTATCCTTGACTGGGCAAGGATTAATAGATTTTTCTTCCGAAGTAGTTATACCCTTAAAACCAGCTTAACAAAGCTTACAAAATTGGCAAGTTATACTACATTCTGTAATTGTCAAAAATAGGCCACTTGTTATATCATGTTCGGTTGAATACTTACACTTTGGAGGAAGGAAGGCAGGAGGCAGAAGGCAGGAGGCAGAAGGGAAGAAAGGATTAAAAGGGATAAAGTTTTTTTATCAGGACTTACGCAAAGGTACTATATATAGAGTACTGCTCAGTTACGCTAGCGCTAACACACCCTACCAATAGCGTCCATGCGTAAGTCCTGTTTATAACTGATTATCCGAACATGATATTACTGCCACTGGTGCCAATATTTCATCACTTCATGAGGTTGAAACTAGGTAGTGTTCTCGGAGCTTGGCATTAGCCATGTTGGAGATATCTTTTGGAGTTTTGGAGAATCCATCAAAGAAATATTAACTCATCTGCCAAATAATTTGGTAATTTTAAATTTATTCTCTCATACCTAAAAAAGTTGTTGAATCTCACACTATGCAACAGTAAGCATTGCGCAGGAAATGCTTACATAATGCAACAGTAAGCATTGCGCAGGAAATGTTTACATACAACCTCCGTATGTCTCAGATAAATAGGGCTTGCTGAAAAAGTCTTTTTTAAGGAGTAGGGGAGCGGGGGAGTAGGGGAGTAGGGGAGTAGGGGAGCAGGAAAGTAATTTTTTTTTGCCCAACTTTTGCCTAAAATGGTAAATTTTTGAGCATGAACAACTGAAAACCAAGGTATTTCAGACCCAAAAAGGCTAAAACCAATATCAGTAAATACTTTTAGATTTAATCAGCAAACCAGAAGGGAACACGTCTGAACTCCAGTCACCACGCCGGACGGATATCGTATGCTGTCTT
>NZ_JAAHHG010000497.1 GCF_010692555.1 Okeania sp. SIO3B5
TCAAATGATGTACAGGGTAAATGGTGAAAACCATGTAGCGTGGGCATCTTGCCTGCGTTTAGGCATCTTGCCCGCTTCGGGGTGTACCTCATAGAGTCACAAAGTGCTGTAGATAATTTAGTTATAATAAAATTTGTATTTGTTTG
Organism: Okeania sp. SIO3B5; assembly: GCF_010692555.1. Lineage (GTDB taxonomy): Bacteria > Cyanobacteriota > Cyanobacteriia > Cyanobacteriales > Microcoleaceae > Okeania. The sequence continues at coordinate 147 of NZ_JAAHHG010000497.1, forward strand.
TAGTTGGGCTTTAGCTCATACAATATTTGTATTATTGCTTAAGCCTAACTACGAAGCCCTATTATAATTGTTCTACTGGAGATGATATTACTGTGCGATGACGATAAGTATTACAAATTATTTTGGGAGTCATAAAACCAGCATCTATCAACTCTTTTTCAATATCTAAAGTGAAATATTCATCTAGATAAGGTTCCGTACTTTTCAACAAAGTAAAAACATAAGGTTTCATTGTGGCATAAACTTCTGATTTAGGATTCATATCCATAATTGCAATATTGCCATTCGGACGTAATAACCGCCTTGCCTCCCGAAATATCTTTCTAGTAGCAGTTTGTGGCAGTTCATGACAGACTAAAGAGATAGAAATTAAATCAAAAGAAGCATCAGGTAAACCAGTTTCTTCCGCAGCAGCATGAACCCAATTAATATCTAAATTTTGTTGTTGGGAACGATACAAACCAACTGCTAAAAAATAAGGTGATAAATCTACTCCTGTCAACTTAGCTTCTGGGTAAACTTTTTGTAGGGAAAAAGTGTTTAACCCTGCACCACATCCTAAATCTAAAATATTCTTTGGTGTAGAAATTTCTACTTTGAGAATATCAAGAAAACTTTTACGAAGTCTAGCATCTCCATCAATACCCGATTCCGGCCAAATACCAGCATGAACTGCCAAAGCAGCTACTTCTTCTTCTATAGCAGCTTCCCAACTCATATTACCTTTTTCATAAGCATGAAATGAAGTAAAGTAATATTCTGGATAAAGCAAATTAGGATTATTTACTACTTCCCATTCTTTATTCCAATTACGTTCGGAAAGTTCTTTGACTTGCTTGCGCCAAGGTACACCAATTTTTTCTGCACGTTTAATAATCATCTTTCGTGCTTGAGTTTTTGCAAAATTAGCGAGTGGTTTAATGGAGAGAATTCCATTTACTAATTGTGTCGCTATATCTGATCTAGGTTTTAAAGTAGTAGTCATTTCAGTTGTCAGTTATCAGTTATCAGTTAGCTTTCTATGGGAGAAACTTTCCTACAGAATGCTATGCAAAGGTCATATTTTATCGTCAAAAAATTGTTTAAATTGAAGGAAGAAGAAGGAAGAAAGAAGAAGTGGATGGGGACTTAAACCCCAACTAATTGTAAATACTATTGCACCATTTCAGGCGTGCCACTTCAATACAAATTTTGCACAAAATTAGCCTTCCTCCTAACGTAAGCATTCAGCCGTCAGCTATTAGCTAGCCTCCTAGGGAGGAACTGCGTTAACAGCTATTAATTTTGGAGAATAAAAGCAACCTTTGAAATTGAGAAAGAATAAAAATTTACTGCCAAAGTCCCTTTTTTAAACCTGATAAGTAATGAATAATTACTTATTGCTGATAGTTGACTGCTAATAGCTGAATGCTTACCTCCCAACTTTTGACTTTTGACTTTTGACTTTTGACTTTTGACTTTTAAATATTACCTTTGCAAATTTCTTGGATCTAGAGCATCTCGCAACCCATCTCCTAATAAATTAAAGGCTAATACTGTCAAAATAATCAATAGTGCTGGTGGCCATACTAACCATGGTTGTAATACTAAAATTGAAGCGTTCGTGGCTAAAGATAGCATATTTCCCCAAGATGGATCTGGTTGTTGAATACCTAAACCAATCAAACTCAAAACTGATTCTGAGATAATAAAGCTAGGAATGGCTAAAGTGGCTGAGATAATTATGTATGTTGCAGTTTGAGGCAAAACATGACGGATGATGATGTAAAAAGAATTTGCTCCCATTGCCCTCACAGCTTGGACAAATTCTTGTTCTTTTATGGATAGCACTTGTCCACGAATTACTCTTGCTAACCCTGCCCAACTAATAAATGAAGTAATAGCTACAATTAATAGAAATCTTTGAGCGCTAGTTAAACTAGGTGGTAATACAGCAGCTAATGCTACTAACAAATAGATACCTGGAATTGTCATTAATACTTCAGCAAAACGCATCAAAATACTATCTACTAAACCACCAAAATAACCGGAAATTCCTCCAATAATCATTCCTAGAGGAAAGTAAATCATAATACCTACTAAACCAATAAATAGACTAATACGACCGCCAAAAATTAGACGACTAAATTGGTCTCTTGCTTGTTCATCAGTGCCTAATAAGTTAAATTTTGCTTCACCTGTACTGCCAAATAAATGTCGATCTAGCGGCAATATGCCAAATAGTTTATAGGGTGTTCCTTTAACAAATAAACTGAGAGGGGATGGTTTATCTAAGTCTACGTTTAATTTACGAAGTCCAGTTTCTAAGTCTACTGGCCCTTGAGTTGTGGGGTAAATGTGAGGTCCAATAAAATCACCTGTTTGGTTTTGCCAATAAATTTTAGTGGGTGGTAATAGGGAACCATTAGGTTGGGATGCGTAGGGATCATAAGGGGCAACAAAATCAGCAGCAATTACTACTATGTAAAAAATTAATAGTAATAATGCACCAAATCTTGCTAGAGGATTTTTTTTAAGATTTTTCCACCATTTCATATTTTAAGAAGGAAGAAGTAAGAGGGAAGAAGGAAGAAGGAAAGAAGAAGAAGAGGGAAGGAGGAGTAAGTTAGGGAGAAATTTTTTGATTTAATTGTTTTATTTCTATTTCTGATAATTCATGTTCTTCATTCATAGGATTTTGACATCCTCCCGAAGCTGACCTACGCTACAGCGCGGGATTCCCATCTATCAATCAAACAACCGAAGTTGAATTGGTGACTCCGAGCGGGTTGACACATCATTGCCATTTGCGTCCTTTTTAGGGGATGACTTACGACGGCTCCGTGTCCGTTTAATTGTCTCCGAGTGCCCCTCGGCGACTTCATTGAAAAGTGATAATTGTACAGGAGTTTCTATTACTTTAGCTTCAGTAGTTTCAACCTTGGTTTTTGGCTGAATAACTTCTAAAATATTGATAGCAGCGTTTATGTCACGATCGTGCAAAGTGCCACAATTTAAGCAAGTCCACTCCCTAACATTTAGCTCTTTTTTGCCACCTTTAAAACCACAATTAGAACATTTTTGAGAAGTAGGTTCCCATCTAGAAATAGTTCCAAATTCCCTGCCATATTTCTCGCATTTAGCCTCAGTTAAAGTCCTAAATTCTCTCCATCCTAAATCACTAATTGCTTTAGCCAATTTGCGATTACTAACCATACCAGAAACATTTAAGTCTTCTAGTACAATTGTGTCGTATTTTCTAACTAAATCAGTCGATAACTTGTGAAGGAAGTCTGTACGAATGTCTTTGACTTTTGCGTGAAGTTTAGCAACTCTAACCCTTGCCTTTTCACGACGTTTGCTACCTAGCTGAGTTTTGGCAAATTTACGTTGAAATTTACCTAATTTCTTGAGGTTTTTTTTGAGGGGTTTAGGAGCTTCAAACTTCTCGCCATTGCTCAATGTGGCAAATGTGCTAATACCCAAATCAATCCCAATAGAATTACCAGACTTTGGCAAACGTTCTGTACAAGTTTCTACAACAAAACTAGCAAAATAACGATTAGATGAATCTTTAATGATAGTTACAGAGCTAGGGTGTGATGGTAGTTTTCTTGACCAAAATATTTTAATCTTACCTACTTTTGGCAGATAGATTTTGTCTTGACAAATCTTGTAATTACCCCCTACAAATCTAGCAGTTTGCCTAGACTTTCTTGACTTAAATTTAGGAGGTTTGAATTGAATTCCTTTACGTTTTCCAGTACAACTATCAAAAAAGTTTTTATATGCCTGGTCTAAGTCTTTCAAAGATTGTTGTAGTGGTGTAGAAGCTACATCTTTCAGCCAAAGCAATTCTTTTTTAGCTTGAGTTATGAATTGTTTAGTTAAATCTACATAGCTAGGTTTCTTTTGACCACCAATATATAGTTGATTACAATATGCTAAACTTTGATTCCAGACATATCGACAACAACCAAAAAGTTGATTTAATTTGGTTATTTGAATATGATTAGGATAGATGCGATATTTGTATCTAGATTTCAATGTTTTTGATCTACTATTAATACTTTCGCGGTTTTATTATAACATGGGTTGGCATTCCTATACGACGCTCCCTTGCAGGAGAGCGCGGGTATAAATGCCAACATTAGAACATTAGATAAAAAAAAGAGCCTGTTTGGGGTGGTAATTTTGGATTTAGTACCACTTCTACAATACTTTTTAAAACTCCAGTGAGTGGAATTGCTAATATTACTCCCAAAAGTCCTCCTATTTTACCACCTAATAGTAATGCTGCAAAAATAATTACTGGGCTAAGTCCGGTTAAATTACCCATAATTCTTGGGGCAACTATATTATCTTTAATTTGTTGGAGAGCGATCGCCACGATTAATACTTTTAAGGCTAACCACCAATTAATAATTGCTACTATAATGCCTACAGTGCCAATGCCTAAAGTTGCGCCAATAAATGGAATTAATTCCATTACACCGATAAATACTGCAAATAGTAGAAAATAGGGAACACCAAGAAGCCAAAAAGCAAAAGATAAGGTAGTTGCCATAAATAAACCTAATAACAACTGTCCAGAAACAAAACTTTGCAGATTAACTTCTAGGGATTTTGTAAATACATCCCGTACTTTTGGCACAATAATACTTGTCAGATTATCCCAAACTCTTTCTCCATCTAAGAGCATATAAAAGGAGATTACTAAGATTAAGATTAAGTCGAAAAACCAGTTAACTGTTCCTAATACTAAACCAAAACTGGTAGTAGCGATCGCTTGTATTTGTTCTTGGGATTCTGCTAGTAATTGTTGTTGCCAAATACCGACATCGAAGGGTAAATTATTATTTTCACTCCAGGTTTGAAATTCTGTTAATTGCCATTTTGCCGATTCTAATAATTCGGGAAATTTCAACCACAATTGTCGAGCTTGATTAAGAACTGGTGGAACAATAGTTAGGCCGATAAATAATATTATTAAAGCAGCGGTTAAATATACTAAACCTGCTGCCAAACTTCGGGGCAAAATTTTTTGTAGTTTAGACACTGGATAGTTTAACAAAAATGCTACTAATCCTGCTGTAATTAGAATACTAACTATTTCACCTACATAACTAATTGCTTCGATTGTTAACCATCCTGCTACTAATAATAATAGCCATGTAATTAGAAATTGTTGAATAGGTGAAAATTTGACATTCATCTTCAAGAATTTAGAATTTAGAATTTAGAATTTAGAATGCGCGAATTACCTCTCCTTGAAAAGAAGAGGATTGACGAGCAGGAAAATTTTTATTTATTGTCCCCTTAAAAGGGGAGACTTTAAACCACAATATTTCGGTAAAATTTCGGTAAGTGAGAAAGCAGTAAAATAAATATTAAATAATGTAGTGGACTGTTTCATCTTAAATGGTGCAATAGGAAGTTGGCCTGAGATTGCTTCACATTCGTTCGCAATGACAAATCTAATGCACAGTTTTAGGTGAAACAGTCCAGTAGGGTGCGTTAGTATGACGTAACGCACCGAAATATTTGAGATAGATGGTGCGTTACATTTCATTAACGCACCCTACTTCTCAAACCAATATCAGTCAATAACTTGATATTTAATCAGCAAGCCCTAATTATTAATTATTAATTATTAATTATTAATTATTAAACAGCAACCTTATTAGATAAAGGATCATGCTCTATTACAAATACATTAGAGTAAAGATTAGCAATAATTTGCTTACCTTGCTGTGTTAATGACAAATATTTCAGAGCATTTTTTACATAAGGATGAACTCCTTGCCAGAAAAATTGCGGATAATTATCGCGCAGATCGCTAGGATTTTTATACCCTACTTTTTCATTAAAACCTGTTTCTTCAAATTCATAATATAAAGAACAAATTTTATTGAGATAGCGGGGGTCACTTAACTGGCCAATTAAATCTGCTGCTCGTACTAAACCAGGATAATTAACAGTATCTTGATGATCTGATTCTTTCGGAACAGGAAAACGCGTTAGCTCAATATTGTATTTAATTATTTCTACATCAATTAGTTTATGACCGCCAAATCGCTCATTAATAAATAATTTTGCCCGGTCCACATGATAAGGTGTTAAACTAGCATCTGTACAACCTAATGGCAAATTAACCATTTCATCTCCCTTACCTGTAGCGTACCATCCTTTTTTATCTTTCTGACAAACCCCTTTTACATATCCAATGTCATGGCAAACTAAGGAGATAATATAATGTAACCAATCTTCACAGGCAACTCCTCCTTCTCGAATATGTTTTCCTCGTAGAATTTCTTGGCCTACAAGAGTCACCAGAATTGTATGCTCTACATTATGGTAAAGGGCATCACTATTGGCAATATTTTCTAGTGCCATATTTCCTGCCCAACCAATAATTTCTTCGTAGTTAGACTTATAACCGCCGTAAGTACGACGGTAGCCATCTTTAATTTTTTCGACAAATGAATTAATTAATACTTCAGTGGCATTAAACATAGTTTTTTCTTAAATTTGTTTGGGTTGTTTAGACCTTTTTAAATATTGTAGTTGTTTGAGTTATTTTTTGGTTTCTGATGTCATTTCTTCTTACTTAACTAGCTATCAGCTATCAGCTATCAGCTATCAGCATTTCAGCGCTTCAACTTTGCTTAAGCTTTTTGACTTTGGGTTTATCAAAATAATATGGGTCGCGCAACCCCGCCTTTTAAGGCGTAATATTTTTGGAGCCTTGCTCAAATCCCCGACTTCCCCTCCCCTCCTGGGAGGGGTTAGGGGTGGGTTGGGAGGGGTTAGGGGTGGGTTAACTTCTGACTTCTGACTTCTGACTTCTGACTTCGTTAAACCCCGGCAACCCCAAGTACAGGATAGTTTAGGAGGGGTTTAAATTCCCGTCCTAAACGTAAAAAAAAGTGCTAATGCTGAGTGCTGAGTGTTGAGTGCTATTGAGTAATACCGCTAAAGGTAACGATACACAGAAACCAAAATCAGGGTCATTTTTATCAAAACTAACATTGGTCGTGCAACCCCGCCTTTTAAGGCGCAATATTTTTGGAGCCTTGCTCAAATTCCCTACTTCCCCTCCTGGGAGCAGGGCTGTTTCAAAGTATACTATATTAACGATTTAGGGAGAATGGGAGTAATGGGGATAGAGGAACACTGAAATTTACTAAAATTTGCCGATTTTGAGCGCCAATAGGTGTAGTTAAACTCTGAGAGGATATCTGGTTCAACACCGCTTAAAAGCCTCCATC
>NZ_JAAHHG010000498.1 GCF_010692555.1 Okeania sp. SIO3B5
ATAATGAGTATGTCCATACTTTATAATTTTAGTAGACTGGCATTTAGGACAATTCATCTCCACAAACTGAACTTTATTACTTATTATTCTGCAATTTTATATCTTACCATTACTATGCAGGACTACCGTGGTACTGAAGTACCTAGTTTTAGTAATCTATGGACTTAGTGGGAATTGCAAGGCTATTCTAAAATTGCTCCCACTTTGTTTTATTATACCAATTTGAAAAAAGAATGCTACAAATAATAAGGAGTATTAAAATAATTTATAGGAAATATCTATTGGACGAAAAAGATAAATTACTATGTGAAAAATGGTATAAAACTTATTTATTCTGTCTCCTGACTCCTAAGCAGTAACCTAAATATTTGTAGCAAAGATTTATCAAACTGGTATTACGAGGTAAATAATGCTTTTCATCGCTACGTTATTTCTGGTTTATTGACTTCAGAAGAGGCAACAGAAGCTTTGGAATATATTTTAATTTAGAAATTATCCTTCATGGTAATGCTAGTTTACATCGATGTGCTTTGAATTTAGCTCAAAATTTAACCCTTTCAGCAGCTTATGATGCTCATTATCTTGCTCTTGCAGAACAATTATCGGCAGATTTTTATACTGTTGATAGTCGTTTATTTAATACTGTAAAAACCTATTTCTCTGGGATATACTTGGTTAGTTAATCCTGAATAAATAGTAATTATGTGAGCTTGAATTGAGAATATATTTAATGTTTTGATTGGAGCGATCGCTCATATAAAATCCGGTTGAACAGTCGTCATTGCGACGATAGGAAGCAATCTCGCACAACCCCTGAGATTGCTTCCTTCCACTCCGTTCCAGTCGCAATGACTTAGCTATAGTAATTATCCGGATTCTATATCACTCTACATTCTCAACTTGCTGCAAAAGTCGCCATCCCAATAATATCCCTACAACTATTGGAGGTGTAAGTACAGCAATAATAGCATTGGTTGCTGTAGAGGAAATAGAAAGATAGGGGCCAGCATATTTAATTAACAGGGAAAGTCCAGCAGAGAGAATTAGGACTTTGATAATGAAAGTTATTTGATTATTCATATTACGATGTTACGATTAATGTTTATATCAATTAAAGTTTAATCTATTCATAATTATACAGAATAGGTATATTTATAACTCAGCACTACCAATCAAACAATTATGAGTTATCAAGAATCAGAACTACAAGCAAAAATTCGTCAACAATTTGATGTAGTAACTTATCCAAGAGTACCTGTAGAAAAATCTCCTAAAGATGACTATGAATTACTTTATATTCATAATCTAGTCACGCCATATTATCTCAGAAATCAAAAAGTAATAGAAACTGAGGGAAAAATAATTTTAGATGCCGGATGTGGCAGTGGTTATAAAGCATTAGTATTAGCAGAAGCAAATCCAGGGGCAAAAATAGTCGGTATTGATATTTCTGAAAAGTCTGTAGAATTAGCTCGTCAGCGTCTGCAATATCATGGTTTTGATAATGCAGAATTTCATGTAATGCCAATAGAAGAATTGCCAAGTTTAGGTTTAGAATTTGATTATATTAATTGTGATGAAGTTCTTTATTTATTGCCAGATATAGTTGTCGGTTTGCAGGCAATGAAATCTGTTTTAAAGCCTGATGGAATTATTAGAACAAATCTCCATAGTTCACTAAACCGTCATTATTATTTTAAAGTTCAAGAAGTTTTTAAAATGATGGGATTAATGAATGAAAATCCTGGAGAAATGGAAATGGAGCTGGCGCGAGAAACTTTGGCAGCTTTGAAAGATTCAATCATAATGAAACGACAAGTTTGGAAGCCAGAAAAGGTCAATGATGAAGAATGGATACAGATGAATTACTTATTTCTAGGGGATAAAGGTTATACTATCCCGGAAGTTTTTGCTGCTTTGAAAAGTGCAGATCTAGAGTTTATTAGTATGGTGAATTGGCGACAGTGGGAATTATTAGATCTATTTAAAGAACCAGATAATTTACCTGCATTTCTAGAAATGAGTTTACCAAATATTTCTATTGAGGAACAACTCCATCTATTTGAATTACTACAACCAATCCATCGCCTGTTAAATTTTTGGTGTGGTCATCCTTACCAAGCTCAATATACTATACCTGTATCAGAGTGGACTGAGACAGACTGGCGAGGGGCAAAGGTTTGCTTGCATCCTCAATTAATGAGTTCTAATCTAAAACTAGATTTTATAGAATGTATAAACAAACGAAAACTTTTTGAAGTTAGCAAGTACGTTAAACTACCTACTCAAGTTCCTATTCTCCTTGATAGTAGTATAGCTGCTTGTCTACTGTCCCTTTTTGATAATGTTTGTACTATTCAGTTTTTGGTGGAAAGATGGCTGAAAATTAGACCTATAGATCCAATTACTCTACAACCAGTGAGCCAAAACAGAGCCTGGAATGAAATTAAAGAGCTTTTGACTATGCTGGATGCTTTTCTATATGTACTTTTGGAGCGTTAAGGCCACAAATTCAGTAAAAAAATTTAGTTTCTAGTGATATAAAGCCAGTGGAAAGTGGGTAAATTAGTTTCAGGAGTATAGAAATTATTTATCCAACTCTATATTAGGAGATACTAGGAGAAAACATGAAAACTGAATTTAAGGCCAAATTCTTACAGCACGTTGCTAAGAAGAAAAAAGAAGAGGGTTTCACCCTGATTGAATTGTTGGTGGTTATCATCATTATCGGTATTTTGTCTGCTATTGCATTGCCTTCTTTCTTAAGCCAAGCAAACAAAGCGAAACAATCTGAGGCCAAGCAGTATCTTGCTTCTATCAGTAAAGGCCAGCAAGCTAGATATGTTGAAAAAGGTAACTTTATAGTGGATCTAACTGCAATCGACCAGCTTGGTTTAGGTATTAAGACTTCCACGACCAACTATACTTACAGTATTGATGGTGAGGCAACTTCAGCAGCTGTGGGTTGGACTCAAGAAGGTTCTGGCAGTTTGAGAGGGTACGTAGGTATTGCTTTTCTCAAAGATGTTACAGGTAGTACTGACAGAACATCAGAAACTATTCTGTGTGAGGGAGAAAAAGCACAAGATTTCACTGCATTTACAGCTACAGACTGTACTCAAGCCATAAACTTTACAACATCACTTTAGTACATAGTTAGTGCTTGATTGACATTAAAGCGGTTTTAGTCAAGTTTTAATTTGGAGTAAGGAAGGTAGTGAAAACTCACTACCTTCTTTTGTAAATTATGTAAATTAAGCAATATAGTCTTATGGTTAGTAGTGACCTATATGCTAATACAGTTGCTTGGGAACAAGAAGCTAATCAATGTTTGATTAATGGCAACTATGCCAAAGCAGCAAGTTTATATGAACAGGCAATAACTTCTGAACCTAATAATCGTTACTATTATTGGCAGTTAGGCTTGATTTTACTGTTGCAAGGACAAGAAGCAGAAGCTCAAACAACTTGGCTGTTAGCAATAGCAAAAGGTCAAGCAGAGGAAGTTGAGCTATGGACCCAGGAATTAGTTGAAGTATTGGATCGAGAAGCTAACTACCAAACAGGTAAGGAAAATTATTCCATGGCATGGGCGATCCGGCAACACATTAAAGAAATTCAGCCAGATGATATTAATAACTTATTATCTTTAATAGACCTGTCAGTGATTCTTGAGAACTACACAGAAGAAGAGTTTATTCAACTAAAAATACTTCCTCTTTTGCAAGAAAAATTATCAGCAGAACCTAGCTTGGAGTTATTACTGCATATATTAAAAAAGTTGTTAATTGTTGCACCAGCAGACAAAACTTCTATTGAATTTGCTAAGGTTTGTGCTAGCTATGTCAAAGAACCACAAGACTTGATTAATATATTATTACCTGTAGTATATAATATTGCTTACTCCTACGAGAACAGAAAAGTTGCAATTGACTATTTACAAATCCCTCTGAGTTTAGTACCAGAACATCACGAATTACTGAGAACTATTGCTCAGTTTTATGTTGATATTACAGAATTTACTAAAGGCATTGAATATGCTAAACAGTGTTACTCAATTACAACTGAGTTATGCGATCAGATTTCTGATAATCACGCGATTATTAGGGCTATTATGTGTGCTCGCGGTTATGATGAAGAAGTACAAGGGCTAATTGAACGACAAAAATTTTTACTAGAGACCTTAATTGGAGAAAAACCTGACAATTTAGGAACATCAGCAAGTTTAACACGTCTTTACAGTTCTAGTTTTTTCTTTCCTTATGTTCGAGATATTCCCAAAGAAAATGTTAGATTACGCCATCAAGTAGCGCAGGTGTGTCAAATTAATATAGAAAAGAGTAATCAGCAATCGTTAGACAAATGTCGTCAGCGGTTATCTGTGGCCAAAATTAGAGCTGCCCCCAAAAAAAACCTGAAAATTGGATATTTGTCCCACTGTCTGAAACGTCATTCTGTGGGTTGGATAGCACGTTGGTTGTTTGAATATCACGATCGCAATAAATTTAAGTTATACGCATATTTGCTGGCCGCAGATAATCGTCAAGACCCTTTGCAAGATTGGTACACCGATAGAGCCGATCGGTTTTATAAATATGATATCATCGGTGGAGGAGTTGCTGAACAAATTTGTGAAGATGAAATTGATATTTTAATTGACTTAGATAGCGTTACATTAACTAATACCTGTAAGATTATGGCATTAAAACCAGCACCAGTGCAGGTAACATGGTTAGGCTGGGATGCCTCTGGTATACCAACTGTTGATTATTATATTGCCGATCCTTATGTTTTGCCGGAAAATGCTCAAGAGTATTACTCTGAAAAAATCTGGCGATTACCTCAAACCTACGTAGCAGTAAACGGCTTTGAGGTAGGATTACCTAGTTTACATAGAGATGAACTCGATATTCCTGGTGATGCTGTGATTTATCTGAGTGTTCAAAAAGGACCTAAATACAATCCTCAGATGTTGAGATTGCAGATGCGTATTTTGCGCAATGTACCCAAGAGCTACTTTTTAATTAAGGGATTTGGGAATGAAGATTTCCTGAACGATTTTATTATAGATGTAGCGGCAGAAGAAGGGGTGGCCAGGGAGCGTCTCAGGTTTATAGATAGAGTAGGTTTTGAGGAAACCCATCGAGCTAACTTAGCTATTGCAGATATAGTTTTAGATACCTACCCCTACAATGGTGCGACCACTACTTTAGAAACTTTGTGGATGGGTATTCCAATGGTAACAAGGGTGGGAGAGCAGTTTGCGGCTCGCAATAGCTATACTATGATGGTTAATGCAGGTATAACTGAAGGCATTGCTTGGAGCGATGACGAGTATTTACAGTGGGGGATTAAATTAGGTAGAGATGAAAATTTGAGAAAGCAAATTTCATGGAAGTTGAGAAAATCTAGGCAAACTGCTCCACTGTGGAATGCCAAGCAGTTTACTCGCGAGATGGAAAACGCATATCAACAAATGTGGCAGAAGTATGTTGATGGTGATTAGTAATATTATGTCCGGTTGAATAGTTATATCATGTCCGGATAATTAGTGATAAAAAAACTTTCTCCTTCTTTTCTTCTTTCTTCCCTCCTGAATTCTGAATTGCAGAATTGCTGAATTCTGAGTAGTTTATTTATAACTGTTCAACCGGACATGATATTATACTTTGGTGGTTTGAAGTCAGAAGGTAAAGAACAAGATTGGAAGAGATAAGGTTTTTTATCACTAATTATCCGGACTTTATATAACTGGCAATAATTGAGATCGACAGAATTTATATTTGATATCCAGGATTTTATAACCGACAAAAACTATTAACTGAAATTAATTTATGACTACTGATAACCTAAATGTCAATTTAGCATTAAATTTACAACAACAAGCATATCAGCATTGGATTGCAGGTCGCTATAAAAATGCGTCTGAGTGCTACGAAGAGGCAATTGAGATCGAGCCAGAAAACAAATCTAATTACTGGTATTTAGGTTTAATGTTGCTTTTATTAGAAAAAGAAGAAGAAGCACAAACAATTTGGTTGTGGGCGATGGCGGATGCAGAACCAGAGCAAATTGAAAAGTGGAGTGCCGAATTAGTTGATACGTTAGCTAGAGAAGCTAACCGTCAAGTTGGTATGCAACAACATAGGGTTGCGTGGGCAATTCGCCAACATATTCGAGAAGTTAATCCAGAAGATATTAATAATCTATTATATTTAATTGGTTTGTCAATACAACTAGAATTTTATACCGGAGAAGAATTAACGGAATGGAGAATTTTAGAGTTATTAGAAGCGTACCCATACCTGGATGTCAATCAAGATTTATTAATTATTGTTTGGGATCGAACTTTAAAATATGCGCCTTTGTTGCCTTCTTCTAGAGATTTAACAGAAGCAATCGTTTGTCATATCCAGAAAGATGAAATAATAGAAAAGTTTGTTAGTAATATCATTCAGTTAAGCTATGAATTAGCCTATGTCATACATCAACACGATCTAGCCATAAATTACTGTGAATTAGGCTTACAAGTATCCCATCAAAATGTCAATTTATTAAGTACCTTATCAAATTTGTATACAGATATTGGAAAATATTATCAAGCTATAGACTACGCACAACAAGCATATAAATTAGTAACAGAAGTATCTGATTTACTTTATCAAAATCATTTGATTGTTAAGTGTATGATGCGTTCAGGAGGATATCGACAGGAAATATCTGTACTAATGTTACAACAAAAAGAGCTACTCACTAAATTAGACCGAGAACAACCAAACAATTTGGGAGCAGGCGATCGTTTAGTTGCTTTATACACTGTTGGTTACCATTTTCCTTACATTCAAGATAATCCTCAAGAAAATATCAAATTTAGACAACAAGTCGCTCAGGTATGTCAGGCTAATTTAGAGATTGCTTGTGAAGAAGAAATTAACAGATATCATCATAGACATACTAATATTCCTAAAGTTAATGTTGGGGAAAATTACCTAAAAATAGGATACATTTCTTCTTGTTTGAGAAGACATTCTGTGGGGTGGTTGGCTCGAGCTTTATTTAAACATCATGATCGGGAAAGATTTAAAATTTATGCCTATATGCTGGGTGCTATTCAAACTAATGATGGTCTCCAAAAATGGTATATCAACCATGCAGATGTAGTCCATCAATATGGTTTAGTGCAAATAGAAGTGGCAGAACAAATATATCACGATCAAATCGATATTTTAATAGATATTGATAGCCTTACGACAACTAGCACTTGCAGTATTATGGGACTCAAAACTGCACCAGTGGTCTGTAACTCCTCGACGACAACGCGGAACCTGTTTATCGCGGCGGGGTAATGGCCGCGTTTGAGGTAGTAGCGGCCAATCTCCATCTCCTTGCCCGCCAG
>NZ_JAAHHG010000499.1 GCF_010692555.1 Okeania sp. SIO3B5
CCCTCTTTTAAGGGGAAAAAAAGCGGTCGAGGGATGGCGAGGTCTCGGAGCCATATCCAATCAACCAAGAGAAGAAATAATATTTCCTTATATTCAATTCCGTAGCGGTTTTAACCAGAGGTAATTATCAATTATCCATTATCAATTATCAATTAATGAAATAGAATCCGGTTATACAGTATATGTTTATAATTCTATCCACATTTCAAGCCTTAAATATCCCAAAAAATCCCTCCTGGGAGGGGTTATGGGTGGGTTCCCATATCCTCACACTCCCCACACTTATATAACTGTTTAACCAGATTTGATATGACTAAAAATGATGTAGCATGGGAAAAGTTATTTGAAAAATATCAAATTTTAGAAGAGATAAATAAAAACGGTTTCTTCAAAATAGAAGCATCTCAAATTAATCAGGAACGAGAAAGCAGACTCATGGCAAAATTTGACCATGTTGTTAACTTGCCAGAAATATTTAAAGATAATTGTTTATCTATTTTACCAATTTCTCGTTCTCAATATATTATCGGTCACTTTCATATACATTCACCAGTCAAATATCACTCCAAATTTGAGAGTATTCCTTGGCAGTTTCCCAGAGAAATAGAAACGATAGATTATACTAATTTATATTCTGAAAGTTCGGCATTGCTTTGTGCATTTAATATCGGTATTATTGATGATTTAGTTGGTTCAAAAGCTAAATTTACCGTTTCTGGCAGAATGTCTACTGGAACTTTTGATTTCTACATTAAAAATTCTATTAATAATCAGTCATACTCAATTAATGTGACTAACTCTCAGTGTGAAATAGATGCAGGTTTTGAAACTGATGATTGTTTGATTTTAATCGAAGCTAAAAATTATAAAGTTGAGGATTTTTTAATTAGACAACTCTATTATCCATATAGATTATGGTCAAAAAAAATCACCAAGAGAGTTGTACCAGTATTAATGACGTACTCTAACGATATTTTCAGTTTTTTTGTTTATGAATTTGTAGATATATTAGACTATAACTCTATCACCTTGGTAGAAAATAAAAATTATGCAATTGCTTCAGAAGAAATAAAAAGAAGCGACATAGAATTGCTGCTATATCAGATAAAAATAATTCCTGAACCGCCAGAAATACCATTTCCACAAGCAAATAAGTTTGAAAGATTAATAGATTTAATTTCACTACTATTAGAAAATGATTTGACTGCAGATGAGATTACAGAAAATTATCAATTTGATGAGAGACAAACTTATTACTATACAAGTGCCGGAAAATATTTAGAACTAATAACAAAAAAGGGAAAAACTTTTACATTAACAAACCAAGCCAAAGATATATTTTGTCAAAGATATAAACTTAAATATTTAAAGTTAATCACAAAAATATTGGAACACGAAGTATTTAATCAAGCCTTTAAGCTATCCTTAGAAATTGCCCATATTCCCTCAAAAAAACAAATTATCCAACTTTTGTCTGAAAGTAATCTAAAAGTAGGAGATACAACGAGAGAAAGACGAGCTTCTACTGTCAAAAAATGGATATATTGGATATGGTCACAAATTAACTAATTATACCAATTAAAAAAAAGAATGTTACGAATAATAAGTGCAATAATAAAGATTTTGCCGGAAATGTCCCTTTGATAAAAAAGAGAATTTACGACATAAAAACTGGTATTAGATCTACTCATTCTGACTTCTGAATTCTGAATTCTGGATTCTAAAAAATACCCTAGGTATTTGTAGCAAAAATTTCTAAAATTGGTATTAGATATTAAACTAATATTGTATACAGCAAGGAATGAGTTGCTTAGGACATAGATTGATGACGAATCTTAGACAGAGAAATTATTTTCCCACTGTTGCCTTCCGGAGCTGTTCCCTGCTATTGAGTTAAATTTTTATCAAACAAAACGATGCAAGATTTCTTCAACAATGTGTCTCGCTATCCAAGATACTTTATTACCATTACCCTCGGAATATTCTTTTTTCTATTCGATAAACTTAAGCCACTATTAAATAAACCTGTTACAGCGATCGCTCTGATCGGTCTAATCATTGGGACATTTGTTTTTCTATTCTTAACTCTACAAGCTATGTTAGGTATCAATCCAACTTAATAAATAGTAAAATTCAGGTATTTATGACACTTCTTTGCTACTAATCTGCTATAATGGCGATTTTTTTTATAGCACTTACTAGGGGAAGTAAGGTAAATAGACCCCCTGCAAAATTGAAAGTCAAATAAATTCCTATCCACAAATTCTCAATTTATCTGGCTTTTGACTTTTAACTTTTGACTTACTGATCTAGAAAAAGTCTAATGAGTGGTCAGTCTAATGGTTTGCACGATAGATTGGAAGATAGAGTGAGTGGTTGACATACTCTCCGGCCTGAAAGCACGGATATTCTCCTGAAACCAGGATTCTTGGTTCAATGAGTCCACTTAAATTAAACACCTTGCGACATTTAATCCAGAGATGATTCTCTCCCCAAGCGTTTGCCCTATTCCAAGAGCCTGTTCCCGTATGCCCTACGGTACAGTTCAAACCTCAAAAACTTTGGTTCTCTTGTACTTGTTGCTTAGAGTTTTTCCATGCATAAGCATTTCTATGCAAAACTCCATAACTCTTCTCTTGGTCAGCGTTCCCTTGCGCCTGACGGCGACGCGGGGTCTGACCGCAGTTTTCAAGGTGCGTCTACTGATTAAGTAGCTAGGTTTTTTATAGTGGTTGAATACCTTTCCACTCTTCCTACCATAACACAAAGCTCCCCCCCCCAAAAGGGGGAGGCTTTAAACCCAATTTGGCGGTAAATTCAGATGACTTCTTTTGAGGACATTTATCAATTTTTTCAAAGTCCCCCTCCGGTCTATCTAAACAAAGAATTAGCAGTGTGCTATATCCTATCTGTTTTGTTACAAAGAGACTCTTACGGAACTGAGCTGATTGGCCAATTAGAAAGGGACTACCCTATTTATCGACTTTCTGACACAGTGTTATACGGCGCTCTGAAATTTCTTGAGGATCAAGGCACAATTATTGGCTATTGGAAAAAAGTAGAAGGAAGAGGGCGTCCACGGAGAATGTATCAAGTTATCCCTCAATGGCGGTCTCAAGCTACAGATTTAGTACGGTTATGGTACGAATATACTAATAATGGTCATATTCGGTCTCAAGTTCAACCATCAACCCTTTCATTAATAGATAATGGATAATGGATAGCCCTAAGAGGAATTTGCTGGCAACAGCCTTCACTTTAATTGGTGATGCCATACAGATTCAAAGTGCAAGCTTTGAGTAGGTTAAATGTTGCACTAGGCAGGTGAGGACAATTTCGAGGCTGATTTTGGCCAATAATCCCATTGAGAATGTTTTTGTGCCAATTTTTCAGCCATAAAATCTAAATAGAAGTATAGACCCTAGCTGATATTTTTCATAAAGCAGCTAGTCTTTTTTTTTGTTGTAAACTTATGTAAAAGAGAACACATAAAAAAACCATTCAAATTTAAAATTGTATGAATAATACAGCTTTAGTATCGTCATTTGTACTGACGCTTCTATCTACCATTGGTCTAGTTTTTTTTATCAAAGCATCAGTAAAAAATAGGACTAAAAATCTAAAACTGATAGCTGATCGGGAAGCTGACTCACTTTTACAGCAGCTAAAAGAATATTTTAGCTATCGTGCTTACCGAATTGTTAGTGTTAATGCAGCTGAGAATCAACTAACATTTGAAGGAGTAGTTCGACCTAGTTTGTTTTTGGCATTTTTCTTGACCCTATTAGCTGCAATAGGTTGTTTATGTTTTGGTTTGGCTTTATCGATGTTAGTCCCGGAATATGGCCAATACTATCTATGGCTAGTGCTAGCATCTCCTTTAGCAGGTATTTTTTACTGGAAAAAGTCTAAACGTCCAGAACAAGTGTCTCTAAAGCTAGAAGGAATATTGACTGAGGACTCTCAAGTCAAAAGTTTAATTTCTGTCACAGCTCATAGGGACGAATTGAGAGCTTTACAAACAGCTATGAACTTGAAGCTATACCAATAATCAAACTCAAAGTATAAAAAAAAAGTTATAAAGATAAATTATTTTGATCAGCAACTATATAGTATCCCCATAGGACTTAGATAGTGGCCAAGGTTGTAGCAATTCATTTATTTGTTTGATCGAGGGGATTAATGAAGATGATCGGTAGCAGTAGCGTAGATAGTTAAGAAGGATATTGTGGAGATGGTTTAAACAAAGGTATATCAAAAAACCTGTTGATTTAACTTAGTTAAGAATCAGCCAAACAACAAAATCCCGCTCAAACCAAAAGTTAGAACGGGATAGATTCAAAAAAAATAACTTAGGATTTAACTTCATTGGCAGATGAAAGCTTTAAATCCTAGTTAATTGAGCAAATAAGGCTATCAAATAATACTACTAATAAATTAAATGAAGTGGGAGTACGAGTTCTGTATTACCCACTCACCTACTAAATATTTCAGTAGAAGTTGATATTTGTTGGCGGTCATCAAAAATAAAGGACATTCTTATTTGCCCGTAAAAAACATTCCATAAATGATGTCCTTAGACTTTAATTATACTTGGAGTAGAACTAAATATTTGCTTTTTCTCAGGTGTCTTAGCTTCAGTCAAAACCTTTAAACTAGGAAACAAGAAGTGATTTTCTTCAACGTACTGAGCTCCAAATAAACCTTTTTCAGCCCAAAAGTATCGATCAGTAGTATGCTCATTCCTTCTCACTAAAAGTACAGCAGGGGGAACAATACCTTGTGCATGAATAAATTTACGGGCTGCAGTGACTGGTTTATCTTCGCCACTTTCAATGCTATACTGAGCAACTTGCTCAAGAATTCTGCGTCCTTCTTGTCTACGACGACTTTTGCGCTTACGTCTTCTAGCCAATTTCCTTACCTCCTGTGTTAGCCGATGGGTGTAGTTATGGCTACCAAATTTGATAAGATTATATAAAGTTTAGTTGAAAAACTCAAGTGTTTTTAATATTTTGATACAAAATATACACTATTAGTATAGAGATTGGCCTTAATAAAGTCAGAAGTCAGAAGTCAGAAGTCAGAAGTTGTTTTTGTCACGGAGATTTTGAGTAACCCTCAACGAAGTCAGAAGTCAGAAGTCAGAAGTCAGAAGTCAGAAGAAAGCTGATAGTTAGTTAAAATATTTAGAGTCCAAAAAAAAGTCCATATCTAGGGGGAAGTCCCACAAGTAGCTCTAATGCTAATGCCAACCAGTACAGAATTTATTAGACTTTGTAGAACGCAAATAGCCCTTGTATCTAGTTGGGGTGCGTGCTTGAGTATAGTTTACTTGACAGAAAAATTAGTAGAAGGAGGTAAAGCTAAACTAATTCCCATTATTGCATACCCAGAAAAGTTTGAGAATGGGGAAGCCACTTCAGTCTTAAAAACAACCTCAGAAATACAAACATTAGGCGATATTCCGAAACTATCAGCAACAACCTTAACCACAGGGACAAATACTTGGCTCTTAGAAGGAAGTACTGACAGCACAGAGTCAGACTATAAATGGTCTGAAAGTCATCCTTGGCAACAACGTCAAATAGTTTTACCTTTAATCCATGATGGGGTAGTAATGGGATTACTGGTAACAGCAAGAGAAGATCGGCCATGGAATCAACGCGAAACAACTCAAATTCAACAAGTAGCTCATACTATTGCCATAGCTTGTATATTAGATCGACGTTCTCAATGGTTAAAGGAACAATTTCAGCAACAGCAACAGCTACAAGCCCAGCAGTATGATACGATACACGATGTGTTGCATCAGTTGAAAAGTCCATTAACTGCACTACGAACTTTTGGTAAGTTATTACTGAAAAGATTTTTGCCTGAAGATAAAAACTGGAATATTGCTAATAGTATTTTACGGGAGGGCGATCGCCTCAGAGAGTTAATAGAAAAAATTGATGAGACTGTCGAGGTTGGGGAAGAAATTTTGAGTATTTCTGGGGAAAGCGAGCATCTTCAAACTACAACTGAAAATGACAATGTAATAGATTATTATACAGAAGTTAATAGAGAATTAAAATCATTACCACTTTTGCCAGAGTCTAATTTCTTAGAGTCAGTTTCAGTACAAGAAGTTTTGGAACCTTTATTAGTTTCTGCAAAAGCAATTGCCGATGAGCGTGATATAGATTTAGAAGTAGATTTTCCTGAGAATTTACCTATAGTACAAGCTAATAATAAAGCTTTGCGAGAAGTTTTAAGTAATATTATTGATAATGCTTTGAAGTATACTCCAGCAGGGGGAAATATTTATATTAAGTTAACAACTTCAGCTCCACAAACAGATGATTATCAATCAGTTAAAAATGAAATAGAAGGAATGCTAGCAATAGCTATTAGCGATACGGGTTATGGTATTCCATCACAAGATCTAGAACATTTATTTGAACGAAACTATCGGGGTGAAAAAGCTAAAACGGATATTCCAGGAACAGGATTGGGATTAGCCATAGCTCTTGATTTAATACATACAATGAAAGGAAAGATTCAAGTATATTCTCCTGTAGTTCCTCATTGGCTGTCCCATGATTTACAACAGCAAGATGCCATAATTAATAGTGGTACTACAGTGGTTTTATGGTTACAAGCACTAAGTTAAGATTGGTCTTTTCAGTTATACATAGTAATTTTACTGTTGGTTTAACTTGGAGATTAAACGTTACCTATTGATTGGTCTCTTCACGATGAATAAAATAGGGCTATTGTAATAACCCAGTTGCATTTGAGGAAAAAAGTTTTATTATGGAAGAGTACAGACACACTCTGAACTTTTACAAAAGGAATTAAAAACCTTTGTAAGTAAGTTTAACAATCCTACAATCCACTCCTTAGTCGGAGCGTAGGAAATATCTAGGGAGTTAGTACATCAGGAGCATCTAAAAGTTTAACCTCTTGCTTGATTCTTCAGCTGGAATTTTACCTTAATTTAGGTGGGGAAGGAAAATTTACGCTGTTGAAATATACAGGGATATAATTATCCCAAAACCTGGCAAGGGGTTTTTTTTATGTGAAGAAGGAAGAAGTAAGAAGGAAGAAGGAAGAAGTAAGAAGTAAGAAGTAAGAAGTAAGAAGGAAAAGTATTGCTTTGTCTGAGTTTTAAACTTTTGCTCTATCCCACATTCCGCACGTCAACTTGTAACATCAAAAGTAGTATATAATTTCTATTATTGGTAAATATTTATACTGTATAAATTATACCATTTTGAAAAAAGAATGTTACGAATAATAAGTGCAATAAAAAAATTTTGCAGGAAATGTCTCTTTGACAAAAAAGAGAATTTATGACCTAAAAACTGGTATTAAATCTATTCCCATACGACTCCTGACTCCTGACT
>NZ_JAAHHG010000005.1:0-12874 GCF_010692555.1 Okeania sp. SIO3B5
CAGCAAGGAGTGTTGAATTTTTTGTACTATCTCTCCCCACATCTTCTCTCTTCCCTCTTACCTCCTGTCTCCAGTATAGCTGTCTCCTGACTCAAGGCTAAAAAAGCTTGATATTTATGAAGATACGCTTAGGGGTTCTATACTAATTTGATAAATGTTTGTTACAAATGGTAGGGACGTTGCATGCAACGTCCCTACTAAAGAAGGAATAGGGAAGAAGAAAGAAGGGGTAAATATTGAAAAAAAGGGAAAAAAGATAGATATAACTATCTCAAATGAACTGGAGCAGCTATTTTTAAATATATCCGATAAATATCTACCTTTTTGTAGCATTCTTTTTTCACGCTTGGTATTAGGATTGCTATATACAACTAGCAGATAAAATGTCACAAAAAAAGGCGATAATTAAATTATCGCCATGATTAAAAATAGAAGTAGAGAAAAAAATGTCTTCAACGGTTTTTTTTATCCCTTTGTTGACGTCTACGATCGCGCCACTCAGCAGCCGTTAAATATACCACTCCTCCAGTTACGATTAACATTAGTCCTGATGCTATTATCACCATAATATTTATGACTGTTAATTCCACAACTCCTCCTCAAATTTTAGATTTTTTATTTTATAGCAGGGAACAGGCAACAGGCAACAGGCAATAGTGAGAAAAATATTTCCTTGTCTAAGGTTTCTTAAAAGAGGGAATAGCAAACAGGGAGGATTAACGAACTCAGAAGTCATATCATGTCCGGTTGAATAGTTAGACTTTGGCGGAAGGAAGGCAGGAGGCATCCCCCCTACCCCCCTTTGAAAGGGGGGGAGGCAGAAGGTTTTCTCAAGAGTGTCACCTTAATTTTATACACAAACGATGTTACCGGACATGATATCAGAAGTCAGAAGTCAGAAGTTAACCCACCCCTAACCTTTCCCAACCCACCCCTAACCCCTCCGGTGGAGGGGAGGGGAAGTAGGGGATTTGAGCAACTCTCCAAAAATATTGCGCCTTAAAAGGCGGGGTTGCGCGACCCATGTTATTTTGATAATTGATTTTATTTTTAATTTTTACCCAATAATTAGGGCTTGCTGATTAAATCTCAAAGCATTGACTGATATTGGTTGTAGCATTTTTTCATCTAAAAAAGTGCGCCTGTTTTCAGTGGCAAGAGCTGCAAAAAGCTAGTATTTTGGGAGGATTATGGCAGACAAATCAAGGGACAATTTTTCCGACTACCTCCTCTATAATTCCCATTTCTCCTGTCTCCTGTCTTCCCCTCCTGGGAGGGGCGAGGGGTGGGTTGTCTCTTACCCTCACCCATAAGACTTTTTCAGCAAACCCTAATTAAGGTTTAAAGCCTCTCCTTTTTAATTAGGGCTTGCTGATTAACTATCAAAGTATTCACATATAAAAGTTTCAGCCTTATTAGGTTGAAAAAAAGTACCATATTTTCGGCTAAGAAGGCTCAAAAAGTTAGTATTTGTGTAAGAGTTGGGCAGAAAAATTAAGGGACAAAACGCCCGCTCCTACCTCCTCGCTCATTCCCTATTCTTCCTGTCTCCTGTCTCCTCCCCCCACTAAAAGACTTTTGAGCGCAAACCCTAATTAGGGCTTGCTGATTAAATCTCAAAGCATTGACTGAGATCAGCAAACCCTAATTATTAATTATTAATTATTAATTATTAATTATTCAGTAGCTCTTCTAAAATGGTAAACCTGACATGATTAATTGCCAAATTACCAATAGAAACTTTTTCCTTATTAACAGGTATCCCCTTATTCTTTAGAGTTTCAAACTTAATTCCTTTACCAATTTCCACATGATACCAAGCCAAACCCATAAAAAACCTTAACGGATAAGGTCCTCCTTCTTGTAAATCATCAGGGTTTGATTCCATAGGCACCCAACCAAAACCAGGTAGATAAAATTCTAACCACACATGATTAAATTCTGGCTCCAAAGGTACACCTTTTCTATCAGCAAAAACCGGACATTTATAGCGACCCACTGTACGACAAGCAATACCATTTAATCGCGCCAAAGCTAACAGTAACCCCACATATTCTCCACAAGAACCAACACCTCTTTCTAACACAATATCTGGAGTATCAATCTTAGCTGTTACTCCATAAGAAAGGCGATCATAGACATAATTCCGAATATTCAGCAGTTGACGTAATATATTTTTTTCTTGTAAAACAGCATCTTTTGCGGCTCGGATAACTATCTCTCTATCCATCGCCAAATTATCATTATCTACCAGATATTTTTCCTGAAAACCTTCTGGCAATTCCGGAATATTTTCTACATTAAAAGGTTGAATTTGATACTTAATTGCCCTTACTTCTAATAAAGCCTTCCAACCAAATATACGCCTTTCACTTTGACGCAATGGCTTAAACCTAAAAACAGCAACTTTTTCACCATTTTGAATTTCTTCAGTAAAAGGTATTCCTATAGGAGAAATTTCCCTAACTTTTTGGCGATGAGTTTCTGAAGGTAAAGCAATACGCCATTCTAAATCTTCTAAAAAAACTTCATCTAATGGCTCTAATTCTTCAACATAAGACATCTCTATTAAAAAACTATTAGAAACAGCATATCTTTCCTCTTCATTGTAATAAAAATAAAGAGGATGTATAAAAGAGCGATCGCGCTTACTCAGCTCATACTGTCTTTCTGAATTTGGGTCATCCCTAATATAAAGTTCATCACTAGCATAAGCAACATAAAGCTGTCTTTCCCCAGTATTTATATCCACATAAAATGCTAATCCCGTAGGATTTTCAAAAGGAGTCAGTACGCTAAACTTAACTTGACCAGTTGCCCTTTCTAGACAATAAACAGTTTGCTCCTCGCGGTCACAAAGCCACAACTCTTCATTTTGTACTGTAATATTTTCAAAACCTATTCCTGGAGCATAAAACCCAGTAATTTTTTGTCTAGTATTTTTGTCTAATACAAAAATCCTACCTAGTTTTTGACAAGTGACATAAACTGTTGATTCCCAAACAGCAATTCCATCAGCAGCATAAGGTAAAGTGAAAAAATGTTGCCATTTCAGACGTCCCTCCGATGAATTACCAATTGCATTAGAACAGAAATAAACTTTATTTTCCCTTGTCAACCAAAGAGTATCTTTCCAAAGCGCGATACCTGTAACATCAATAAATTCATTAGTTTGAAAGGGGTTGATAACTGTTGTATTATCTGTTTTTGGGTCAATTTTTAGCAGAAAACCACGATTTTTGTCAATGGCATAGAGAGTCTCTCTAGAAAAAGCAATACTATGTAGTGAGGCAACTCCAATTGGTCTAATAGTCCTTGGCCCAGAAGATTGTTTTTGCATACTTTTAGGTAATTCAAAATTCATGTTAGATTCAGAATAAATACTTTAGCAGTAGGTTTTTGAGCATTAATTTACTAAGCTTTTGAGTATTTAAACGATAGAACTACTTTGTCAAAGAAAACCCTTAACACAGAACATAAAATCTAAATGCGTCTTAGCTTACTATATAATTATTGATAAAATTAAATTGTTTTTACTAATGCTTCAGAAAAAACTTATATTGTAAGCATTCAGCCGTCAGTCATCAGCTATCAGCTATCAGCTATTGCTTTTAGTTGACGATAAAAGCCTTATTAATTGTCTTACTACAAAAGTTGTTTACCTTGACCTTAAAGTCAGTTGTTAATTTAAACACTGTTCTTAAACAGAAAGTATTGTTGCTGTTTGCGCAGCATTCCGCAGGAAAAGCTGACAGCTAATAGCTGTTTGCGCAGCATTCCGCAGGAAATGCTTACCTTATATTTTGTCGAATAAATACCCGATTAAATATATTAGGACTTACGCAGATACGCTATATATAGTACTCATAACTATTGTCCAATAGTTACTGGACTCTATATACAGTGTCTTTGCGTAAGTCCTGATATGTAGAAAAAATTAATACTGTTACTTGATTAGACGCATTTTATAGCAATCCTAAATTATTTGCGATAATTTATTAGGACTTACGCAGATACGCTATATATAGTACTCATAACTATTGTCCAATAGTTACTGGACTCTATACACAGTGTCTTTGCGTAAGTCCTGTTTATATTGCTTCGGCGTTTTTCATTCCCTGTTCCCTCAAATCTACGATATTTCAAAATTCAAATAAGATTGCTATATATCTAAATAGGGCTTGCTGAAAAAGTCTTATGGGTAAGGATAGGAGACAGGAGACAACCCACCCCTCGCCCCTCCCAGGAGGGGGAGACAGGAGAAATGGGAATTATAGAGGAGGTAGGAGGAAGAATCATCCCTTGATTATTCTGCGCAACTATGCGCCTAAAATGCTAATTTTTTGAACCATTACGACCTAAAAGCTTGGACTTTTTTTAACTAAAAAATGCGCTCTAGCTCTATATCTCAATGCTTTTAGATTTAATCAGCAAACCCTAAATAAATAATTTGGTTTTTGGCTGTTATTAGACCGCTCTATAAACCAGAATTCACATTTTTTTGGTAAATATAGCGTGTAAGCATTCAGCTAGAGCGCAACAATACTCTCTCCTTAAGGACAGTGTTTAAATTAAAATAGACTTTAAGGGCAAGGAAGGCAACTTTTGTAGTAAAACAATTAATAAAGCTTTTATCCTAAACTAAAAGAAATAGCTGAAATCCGCAGTTCCTCCTCCGGAGGCTAGCTGAAGTCCGCAGTTCCTCCGGAGGAGGCTGGCTGACGGCTGTTTGCGCAGCATGACCTAGGAAATGCTTACTATAAAACTACACATGAAGGTGTTTGACATTTCTCAACCCTATTCGCGGAGCATTTCCGCACCGAAAACCTCTTAACATTTTACTATTCCCTATTCCCTAGGGCGTAGCGCTATAAAATTAAACCTAGACTATAACTATTGCAATGTTTCAATCCCTCGCATTAATTCCTACTACATTTATAATTATTTGCCTATTAGCTAATCAAGCTGTATCCAAAACTGCAGATGTAGATAAATTATGGGATAAAACTTCAGTAAAAACAAAAAAAATCCATTGTTTATCATGCAAAAACTTTAAACTAATATCAAAATCAACTCCAAAACTAATTTATAAATATCGAAATAAAAACCTTAAACGAAAAACTTTAAGCTCTCAATTACTCAAAAACCAAGGACTAAAATTAATAGCAAACTCCAAAACTTCTCCTCAAC
This sequence comes from Okeania sp. SIO3B5, assembly GCF_010692555.1. GTDB lineage: Bacteria > Cyanobacteriota > Cyanobacteriia > Cyanobacteriales > Microcoleaceae > Okeania. The sequence goes on from NZ_JAAHHG010000005.1 coordinate 5,191, forward strand.
AAAAAAACATTACACAAATACAACATCAAATTCAAAACCTATCCCATACTCCGCAAAAACTCACTCACCCTCAAATTATTAATACCTTAACTTCAACACAACCAATTTATGCCCAAAATACTCCAACAAATCAAGAAATACGACAAAATTTACCAGATAACCCCCGACCAGATCCAAATCGCGATCGCTTCCTCCAACCCCTTCCCCAACCAACTCAACCAGAACAGCCAAAAGAAGAAGAACTACAAAAAACACCACCACCCCAACCTCTGCCAGATGAACCTACTCAAAAAATTCCCGTGCAGAGAATTTTAGTATCAGGAAGTACAATCTTAACCCCAGAAGAAATAAATTCCCTAACTGGGCCGTTAGAAGGACGTTTAGTCACCCTATTAGAACTTCGGCAAATAGCAGATAAAATTACCGAAATTTATCTAGAACGTGGCTATATTACCTCAAGAGCGATTTTACCACCCCAAACTATCACCGAGGGCGTAGTCAGAATTCAAGTTATAGAAGGAATTTTGGGAGAAGTCCAAATAGAAGGTACAAAAAGATTACATAAATCTTATATTGAAAATCGGGTACTACTTGGAGCAGGCCAACCATTGGACACTGCTAAACTAGAAAATCAACTACGATTACTTCGGGGTAATCCTTTATTTGAAAATATTGAAGCTAGTTTGCGAGCCAGCGAAAATCCAGGAGAGAGCATTTTAATTGTTCGTGTCACAGAAGCAAACCCTTTTGAATTTAGCATAAATACTGATAACTACTCACCTCCCACAGTCGGCTCTGAAAGAGTAGGTTCGACTTTACTACATCGCAACTTGACAGGGCGGGGTGATTTTTTTGTGGCATCCTATAACACCACCAGGCTTTTTCGCGATGAATCAGATGTTTTTGACTTTATCTACAATTTGCCCATCAACTCTATGAATGGCACTTTACAGTTTAGAGCAGCACCCAACAGTAATAGAATTGGTCAAGATTTTGAAGGTATAGAGATTAGTGGCACAACGGACGTATATGAGTTTAGTTACCGTCAGCCTTTTCTACGAACTCCTAGAGAAGAGTTAGCTTTTTCTGTAGGCTTGAGCTATCAGCGTACAGAGACTTTTTTTGACGATGAACTTTTGGATGACCCTAACACTCCAGAAGAAGAAGGTGTTAACAGCACTACTGTGATTAGGCTAGGACAAGACTACATTCGTCGAGATCCTCAAGGAGCTTGGGCTTTGCGATCGCAATTTAATATTGGCACTAATTTATTTGACGCTACACAGAGAGAAGATCCTCAACCCGATGGAAATTTCTTCAGTTGGCTAGGCCAAGTGCAAAGGGTGCAGAGATTAAGTGCTAATCATTTATTGATTGTCCAGGGAGATTTACAACTATCCTCAATTGCTCTATTGCCATATCAACAATTTATTATTGGCGGTGGTTTGTCGTTACGGGGCTATCGCCAGAATATACGTTCTGGGGATAATGGTTTTAGGTTTTCTATTGAAGACCGAATTACGGTCTATCGGGATGAGTCTGGTTTACCATCGATACAACTTACTCCTTTTATTGATATTGGAGCTGTTTGGAATGATGGTAGTAATCCTAATAATGAATTTTTACCAGACCAAAGATTTTTAGCAGGGGCAGGCATAGGCTTGATTTGGCAACCACTGCCACAGGTTGATTTGCGTTTGGACTATGGTATCCCCTTAGTAGACTTGGACGATCGTGGTAATAATGCTCAAGATTCTGGTTTTTATTTCAGTGTAATTTTCCGGCCACTCTAGGGAGTGAGGGAGTGGGGGAGTGAGGGAGTGGGGGAGTGAGGGAGTAGGGGAGTGGGGGAGTGGGGGAGTGGGGTAGTAGTAATATAAAATCCTGGGCGTTGCATAAATGCAGGATGATTTTAATAGTTTTATAGTTTTGTGGAATGGGCATCTTGCCCGTTCCTGATATTTTCCCCAATGCTCCTAAAGAAATTTATTTGGACTAATCAAATTTTTTGTTATAAAAATTAACCTTGGGGAATTGTGTTCCTAAATAATTGAATTTACTATTGGGCGATCGCCTCATTATCAGAGCAAACCAGAGAACCCTTCTATCCTAAAAGTCTCCGAATGCCTTGATTTGAGCCATAAAATTTGTCTTGATATTATTCAATACCTATTTTTTTTAATATTGTTACTTTTTATATTAAATAAAATACAAAAATAATTTATTAGCTGATAAATTTCGCTTAAAAGCAATTAATGAAAGTAAAAAATTCAATTTAAAAAATATTAAATCTAAATACTTCTGTTTACAGCACCTGATAAATCTTGCCCCTCTTTATTTTTGTAGTGAAGTTAGACAATAATTCTTTTCATAAGCCCAAATATTAAATAAAGGGTTAAACGAGGTGGGTATCATCTTACTTGCAAACCAACTGTTGCCCGTAGGTTGTTAAATTCTGGCAGTTTGCGCATAAGTTATAGCAATACGGAAATAGGTTAGGCCAATTACAAACACTCAAACGAGCGTCAGGGATTACTTCTAACTTCTGACTTCTGACTTGCGCATAGCGCTATTGGTCAGCTTTTCAATATCCACAAAGGAAACAAAAAAGCTGACTGCTAACTGCAATCAAAGACAAACTGAAAAATAGACAAAACTTGAGCTTAGTATAAAAAATTCTTAAGCCTCATCTAACATTAAAAAATTATCTAGGAGAAAAAAAGTGAAGCTCTCAGTATATGGAAAAGGTGGCATCGGCAAATCTACAACAAGCTGCAACATCTCAGTAGCCTTAGCCAAACGTGGTAAAAAAGTTCTACAAATTGGTTGCGATCCAAAACACGACAGTACATTTACCCTCACAGGATTTCTCATCCCCACAATTATCGACACCCTACAAGAAAAGGACTACCATTACGAAGATATCTGGCCAGAAGATGTCATTTATAAAGGTTATGGTGGTGTAGACTGTGTAGAAGCAGGTGGCCCACCCGCCGGAGCAGGTTGTGGTGGCTACGTTGTCGGTGAAACAGTCAAACTACTCAAAGAATTAAATGCCTTTGACGAATACGACGTAATCTTATTTGACGTACTCGGTGACGTAGTCTGTGGTGGTTTTGCAGCTCCACTAAACTATTCAGACTACTGCATGATTGTCACAGATAATGGCTTCGATGCCCTCTTTGCAGCTAATCGCATTGCCGCCTCTGTCCGTGAAAAAGCTCGTACCCATCCTCTACGTTTAGCTGGCCTAATAGGTAATCGTACATCCAAGCGCGATTTAATTAATAAATATGTAGAAGCTGTACCAATGCCAGTACTAGAAGTCCTACCACTAATTGAAGATATTCGAGTTTCTCGCGTCAAAGGCAAAACATTATTTGAAATGGCCGAAAACGATCCTTCACTGCAATACGTTTGTAACTATTACCTGAACATTGCCGACCAAATTTTGGCATTGCCAGAAGGAGTAGTGCCCAACGAATCTCTCGATCGCGATTTATTCTCCTTACTATCTGATTTCTACTTAAATCCCAGTAAGCCTGAAGTTATGTCAGAGGATGAGAAGCTTGACCTGATGATGGTTTAATAGATTTAGCTCTTCTCAGGATAAGGAATTATAGAAGTCATGGTTTTCTTTGAACAATTATCAACGTCCCTCAAACAAAAATGGCTGCACTACTACCAAAAAAATCGCCCATGGTTGGTACTGCACATGACAGATGAAAATACAGTCCAGACTCCTGATGGAGGAAGGAGACCTGTGTCATACCTTATCTTGGGAATTCTCAATGCCCTGGAACCAGAGTTAGAGGCATTAATGTTGCCTTTCTCCAAACTCAAGGCAGATGCAGATAGTTTAATAGAAGTTTTAGGGTTAAATTTTGACCCAGACATTGCCATAGGTAAAAAACCAGATTCTTCCACAAACAAATCAACATCATTGTCTGACGATCCTCAAGAGTCACCAGGATCTTATTCCCCAATTATGCCAGACCAGAATGAAGATTCTAATAATTGGGGGAGTGCTGCAGTAGTAGGTGGAGCTGCCGCAGTCGGTGGAGCTGCTGCACTAGCTTCAGGATTGGATATGGACTCTGATGATTTGCTTGATGATGACCAGAGTGAGTTAGATATAGGGCCAGAAGCGGATGAGTTGGATATGGGACTGGATTCTGATTCAGAAGCAGATGATGGTTTGGACTTGGGAATGGAGGCAGAAGCGGATGAGTTGGATATGGGACTGGATTCTGATTCAGAAGCAGATGATGGTTTGGACTTGGGAATGGAGGCAGAAGCGGATGAGTTGGATATGGGACTGGATTCTGATTCAGAAGCAGATGATGGTTTGGACTTGGATATGGAGTCAGAAGCGGATGAGTTGGATATGGGACTGGATTCTGATTCAGAAGCAGATGATGGTTTGGACTTGGATATGGAGTCAGAAGCGGATGAGTTGGATATGGGACTGGATTCTGATTCAGAAGCAGATGATGGTTTGGACTTGGATATGGGGTCAGAAGCGGATGAGTTGGATATGGGACTGGATTCTGATTCAGAAGCAGATGATGGTTTGGACTTGGATATGGAGTCAGAAGCGGATGATTTGGATATGGGACTGGATTCTGAGTCAGAAGCAGATGATGATTTGGACTTGGAACTGGATTCTGACCCAGAAGCAGCAGATGACCTGGTTAGTATGGACCTCAGCGATATAGGTGGAGATAGTTCTGACAATCTCGATCTTGGAGAAGATAGCTCTGACTTTATCGCAGAAGATATTCCCGATCCCTTTGAAGATACATCGGCAAAGTTGGATGAGTCTGGACTGGATGAGCTAGGTGATATGGATCTTAACGACTTAGGAGATGATAATCAATTTGATGATTTGTCTTCTGATGATTTAGGAGATTTGGATCTCGATTTGGATGGAGATGACCTAGATTTGGATGAGGCAGATCTAGATTCTTTAGCAGGAGATAAAAAGTCTTCTAATGATGACGATCTTGAAGGTTTGTTGGGTTAAACAATAGGAAAATTGACATTGACTGGTTTGTTTTGTCGGGGGAAGGCAGAGGGCAGAAGGCAGAAGGCAAAAGGCTTTTGTTGTCTGCCCTCTGCTGCGACCAAAGGGAGCAAGGGTTTAATCCCATTGAACTTTCGTTCAGTGGCTCCGAGTCTTGAGGGGTCTGGATCTTCTTCTGACCAAAAAATAAGGTCTCAAGCCTACCCTTGGCTGCGCCGCGAGCTACGGCTCTACAAGGGGATGAAAAAAAATAAAGTTCAATATTTCAAGCCTCTGACTTGAGGCAGAGGTACTGATAACTGATAACTGATAACTGATAACTGAAATGACTTGCCGCTTCTGCCCTCTGTCATCTGCCTTCTGCTTTTTTCAATTGCTATGTTTTGATTTTTAGCAGATATAAAAATTACATCAACTATTGATTTTTATGCCTGTGCTGGTTGAAATGGTATTAGCATCAAGCAGAGTCTCTTTTACTTAAAAAAAACACAGTTTACAAAAGATGTAATTTGTCAATGCTATTTCAATACATAGCGATTAGTAATCAGTTATTTGCTGAACTTAAAACTATTACCTGTAATCTTATAGAACTTTCTCCCTATCTCACACTTTTTTGTAGTGCTATAAAGGTTGACTTTTTACTAGCATGAGTATTGATTTTTCCCAAAAAAAATTATTGATAAATAGGAGTATTTTTTTATGACTAATACTGTTGCACCTGAAGCTTTAACTTTTGAATGTGAAACTGGTAATTATCATACTTTTTGTCCGATTAGTTGTGTAGCTTGGCTTTATCAAAAAATTGAAGATAGTTTCTTCTTAGTAATTGGTACTAAAACTTGTGGTTATTTCTTGCAAAATGCCATGGGAGTAATGATTTTTGCTGAACCTCGTTACGCCATGGCTGAGTTGGAAGAAGGTGATATTTCAGCTAAGTTAAATGACTATGATGAATTGAAACGTTTATGTTTACAAATTAAGCGCGACCGGAACCCTAGTGTGATAGTTTGGATTGGCACTTGTACCACTGAAATTATTAAAATGGATTTGGAAGGTTTGGCTCCTAAATTAGAGTCAGAAATTGGTATTCCGATTGTGGTTGCTCGTGCTAATGGTTTGGATTATGCTTTTACTCAAGGGGAAGATACTGTCTTAGCAGCTATGGCAGCTCGTTGTCCTAATCAAGCTCCTGAAGTGGAAAAAGAAGAAAGAAATGGGATACAAAAACTATTAAGTTTTGGCAAGAAAAAAGAGGAGGTTGCTGCGGAAGAATCGGAGTATGTTGAGCATCCACCTTTAGTTTTATTTGGCTCTTTACCAGACCCAGTTGTAACTCAATTGACTTTGGAATTGAAGAAGCAAGGAATTAAAGTTTCTGGTTGGTTGCCTGCTAAACGTTACACAGAATTACCAGTAATTGAAGAGGGATATTATGTTTCAGGTTTAAATCCTTTCTTGAGTCGTACTGCTACTACTTTAATGCGTCGTCGTAAGTGTAAGTTAATTGGTGCGCCATTCCCCATAGGACCGGATGGAAGTAGGGCTTGGATTGAGAAGATTTGTTCTGTTTTTGGTATTGAACCCAAAGGTTTAGCAGAAAGAGAAAAGCAAATTTGGGAGAATTTGGAAGACTATATTCAGTTAATTCGTGGTAAGTCTGTTTTCTTTATGGGTGATAATTTGCTGGAGATTTCTTTGGCTCGTTTTTTGATTCGTTGTGGCATGACTTGCTCGGAAATTGGTATTCCTTATATGGATAAAAGATATCAAAAGGCTGAGTTGGAAATGTTGGAAAAAACTTGTAACGAAATGGGTGCGTCTTTGCCTAAAATTATTGAGAAACCTGATAATTATAATCAGATTCAAAGGATTTATGAATTGAAGCCAGATTTGGTAATTACCGGTATGGCTCATGCTAATCCTTTAGAGGCAAGAGGGATTAATACTAAGTGGTCTGTTGAGTTTACTTTTGCTCAAATTCATGGGTTTACAAATGCTCGTGATATTTTGGAGTTAGTAACTCGTCCGTTGCGTCGAAATCATGCTTTGAAGGATTTAGGTTGGGATAAGTTGGTAAAGGAAGAAGCTAATGTTTAATTGACAGATTTTTTGGCAGAAAAAATTCCTAAATTGTAGATTTTATTTGCCAAAATAGTAGGGTGGGTTTGACTCACTCTACTAATTCTTTTCCCATGAGGAGGAGTTGGAGACAATTCTCATTTTATTCACAGATTTTGTCACAGAAAAAATTATGATAATTTGGGAAAAAATTAGCACTTATTCAGAAAAATAATTGTCGCTCGTTTGGTGAATTTACTAATTTTCTGAGACTGGCAACTGAGGAGATAATTTTTCAACTCCAGTAATTTTGATTGAGGGGAATTAGAAGGGGTAATTCTCATTTCATCTATAAATTTTGTAACAGATAATTTGGGAAAAAATTAGCACTTATTCAGAAAAATAATTGTCGCTCGTTTGGTGAATTTACTAATTTTCTGAGACTGGCAACTGAGGAGATAATTTTTCAACTACAGTAATCTTGATTGAGGGGAGTTAAAAGGGGTAATTCTCATTTCATCTATAAATTTTGTCACAGATAATTTGGGCAACAATTAGCACTTATTCAGAAAAATAATTGTCGCTCGTTTGGTGAATTTA
>NZ_JAAHHG010000005.1:12884-23544 GCF_010692555.1 Okeania sp. SIO3B5
CAGTAATCTTGATTGAGGGGAGTTAAAAGGGGTAATTCTCATTTCATCTATAAATTTTGTCACAGATAATTTGGGCAACAATTAGCACTTATTCAGAAAAATAATTGTCGCTCGTTTGGTGAATTTACTAATTTTCTGAGACTGGCAACTGAGGAGATAATTTTTCAACTCCAGTAATTTTGATTGAGGGGAGTTAAAAGGGGGAATTCTCATTTCATCCATCAATTTTGTCACAGATAATTTGGGAAAAAATTAGCACATCTATAGGACTACTAGGACTACCCATTTGAAATTTTTGTTTTAAATTTTTGAATAGATTTTTTGAAGTGAGTATTTAGCAAATAATTTTTTTATGGTAAAAGACCTAAACTTACTACTAGATATAGAAGACTAGCAAGCTAAAATATCTCGGTAAATCTTTTAGTTATTAATTATTAAAAAGAAAAGCTATGGAAGGATTGAGAAGAATTGTTACCGGACATAATACTGATGGTAAATCAATCATAATGATTGATGGACCCCCAGCAAGATCGATAGGTAAGGAAATCGGAGGACTATTTGAAATATGGAACACTGATGGAAATCAAATAAATACTCTTGATGAAATTGATAGAGCTGATACTGATGTACTTTTGTCTCCTCCAAAAGGAGGAACCAAGTTTAGATATTTTGCGATAAATCCTATTCCGGAGGGAGTGCCAAAGGAAAAGCTTGAGGAGTTAGCAGCTATAGCTTTTGCCGAAATAGGTGCATCTCAAGATAGAGTCGATACAACTCGACATCCTGGAATGCATAAAACAAAAACAATAGATTATATTATTTTACTAAAAGGAAATGTGACTCTATTACTAGATGATGATGAAGTTCAGTTAAAACCATTTGATGTTGTGGTTCAACGAGGCACTAATCACGCGTGGGTAAATAATGGTAAAGAACCTGCACTTTTTATCGCAGTTCTCATTGATAGTGATTTGAAAGATTAACTTATTTAATAGTCTTTTAAGATGTGGTAATAGAATTAAAGTCAGTCGCCTCTCCTTTTCAGGGGTGACAGGAACCTCTAATTATAATTATCAATAAAATACTATTTATCTTCCCAAATACTTTTATAGCTTTGAGAATCTGAAAACCTATTTTTATCAAAACTTGTTTAAATATTACTATCGGCATTTAAGAAGAATCTAGTTGGAAGACAAATCTCATCTCATTCACAGATATTCTCATAGCAAATAATTCGATAGTTTGGGTGCATCTCATATTTGCAAAAATAACTTTTTTCCTATATATTCCCTGTTGCCTATTGCCAGATGAGCTGTTGTCTAAAAGCGATAAATTTTTGGCTCTATTCAAAATTGAGATGCACCCAAAAAATTTTCCTTTTATTCAATCCTCTTCCTAAAAGGAAGAGGTAATTATCCATTATTAATTATTGAACGTACTTAGTAAGTTGTCTACTATAATTTTGCCTGAGTAAAAAGTTGAAAGTTGAAAAGCTATTTTTTATCTAAAATCATTCAATTCTACTGCCAGTATCGAACAAGTATCTAGTCGAGTATATGAGGAAATATTTGAATAGTTTGACAAAATATATCCTTCCTTAAACCGAACAATTCTATACTTAATCAAATTGACATTTGTGAGTAGATTTTGAACAAAGCGATCGCTCAAATATCTCTCATCATTCACTATTCCCTAACAACTGCTGCGAAGTCTAATTTCTACGAGATATAAAATATTGGGCTACAGGCCACCGGAATCATAGATTAATATTTAATGCCTTTTTTAAATTTAGTTTTAAGTTTAAGCGATCGCAAACTACCTTTAAATCAAAACTTGAGGCCAAGAGAATTAAGATAATTTTTACTAATCTAAATAGACTTTAAGATTGTTTGTGCAAATCAAAAAAATCCCTTTTTTTCTCAATTATTACAAAATATTTCACGAGCTTGCGTTGTTTCAGCGATTTGTATCATACTCTGAACATTAAGGTATGATGCCAATGTTATATCTAAAACAAAAATAACCTCCTTTCAATCAAGCTACAACCCAGTATTTACGTTAAAAATATCCTAGATATTGCGATTTGCAGCGAGCTAAAATAAGCTCAAAAAAACAAATTTTGCATAAGTCAAAATACCTGAGTAATTATATACATTGACAAAACGCCACAAATAGTATAAAAGCTTGCTCTATCTAAAATATAATTATTGCCATCTCAGTTTCCTATTTCTGATTTCCTCAAAGCTAAGACCCAGATTATTGATTAAACTGAATAACTCTTAATTGCCTATGTTTGTATAGCAAGGAACTCTTAACCAGTTCAGAAGGCAAAAGTCGGAAAAAATCAGACCGTATTTGATTCACGATCAGTCTATCTCCTTAGCAACTCAATATTTGCTATATCTTTAATTTGTGGCGATCGCCACCTAATTTTTACTAGGTTAAAAGAATATTTAAGCAAAAGTTTCTTACTCAACAATTAATAATTAACAATTACCTCTCTTTAAAAAAAGAGGATTAACTAAAAGGATTATTTTTATAGCAGAAAGAAAAGGGAAGAAGGAAGAAGGAAACATATTGCTTTGCCTGAGTTTTAAGCTTTTGATATGTCATCGCCCTTTCCTTCGACTGCTATATTTTTTCTCCTTGATGCGTAGAGACTTTCAACCTTAATTATTCGGTAAAATTACTCTCTGAGGTAGAATTAATCAATCTACAAAACCTTAATATCGCTAAATTATTTATAGTAAATGGTGCAAAAAATCAAAATATTTTCCTTTTTTTCAGGTTGTGGCTTTCTAGACTTAGGCTTTGAAAATAGTGGCTTTGAAGTTGTCTTTGTCAATGAAAAATTTTCTCCCTTTATGAGAGCTTATCGTTATGCTCGACAATTATTAGAAATATCTGAGCCAGAGTATGGATATTTAGAAGACGATTTATATCATGTCCGGTTGAACAGTGATAAATAAATAACTACGGAGGAGTCAGGAGTCAGGAGTCAGGAGTCAGGAGTAAAGAGGGAAGAAAGAAGAATAACTGGAGTTGAAGGAGAAAGTTTTTTTATAACTAATTATCCGGACATGATATTAGTTAATTTAACTGGGGAAAATGGAAAAACCCATTTACAAGAATTAGTCAAAAATGCTCAGAAAAATTCTGATTTTGTCGGATTTATTGGCGGACCTCCTTGTCCTGACTTTTCAGTAGGAGGAAAAAACCGAGGGAAAAGTGGAGAAAATGGTAAATTATCAGATGCTTATATAGAATTAATTTGTCAACAAAAACCAGATTTTTTTGTATTTGAAAACGTTAAAGGTTTATGGTCAACCAAAAAACATCGAGCATTTTATGAGGAAATGAAGCGCAAGTTGTATAGATACGGATATATCATTACCGAACGTTTAATTAATTCTATTGAGTATGGAGTTCCCCAGGATAGATATAGAATTATTTTAATAGGCTTCCGATGTAACTTACTGAAAGATAAAGGTTTTGATATTAACTATACTCAGGTAATTCCTGAAAATATTTTTCCCTGGGAAAAGTATGTATTGTATCCTCAAAATCAAGTCTTTTCTTATCCTTGGCCTCAGACAAATACCTTTGTAGAAAATTCTCAAATAGATTGCCCGGATGGAATACCTAAAGAACTAACAGTTGAATATTGGTTTAGGCAAAATAATGTTGTTTCTCATCCTAATTCAGAACATTATTTTCAACCAAGAGCTGGTCTAGTAAAATTCGAGAAAGTAGCAGAAGGAGATGATGGAAAAAAATCTTATAAACGCCTTCATCGATGGCGTTATTCTCCTACAGCTTGTTATGGAAATAATGAAGTTCATTTACATCCATATAAAGTTCGTCGTCTTTCAGTAGCAGAAGCATTAGCTATCCAATCTTTACCTAAAAAATTTGCTTTACCAAGTAATATGACTCTCACTCATCTGAAGAAAGTTATACAAGTATTGCTTAATTTTTATATGGTGACGATCTGCCTATTTATGGTGAAAAACCCGATGATTGGAAACCATCAGGAAAAAGAATAAAGCGTGGTTTGTATAGAAGTAATAATAATTGGTTAATTAATGCAGATTGTCAGGTCCCTGCAAATATAATCACAAAAGTAAGCAGAAAACTAAGGTTAAACTTAAGGCAACTGTGTAGGGGCACAATGAAATTGTCCCCAGAGAGTGTATTTTAGCTAAGAACAGACGGAGGAACACGGATTTATCCTGTTGCGTAGTATCTACTTAGAATCCCCTCGGCAGAGAGCCAGGGGAGTAGTTAAGGTAAACTATCAGAGAATCTTGAAAGAGGACTCCCGTTATAATTTTTAATTTAGTGGTGAGATGAATTACAAAAATGTAAATTAATTGCACGTTCTCCCAACAGATTTTGTGTTAAAATTAAATAGTATTTAGTTAGAAGTTGAATAACAAAGTTGATTACTTTAACTTACCAATACAAGCTTAAACCAACTCAGCATCAAGAGGCAGAAATCAACCAGATTCTTGATGTTTGTAAAAGTGTATATAATTACGCTTTAAGAGAGCGTAAAGATTGGTTAAGTTCAAGGAAGTCACCAATCAATAGTTGCTCAATCCTAACTGAATATATTATCCATGCTGATGCAGCTTATCCTAATTACAATTATCAAGCAAAAAACCTAACAATAGCGAAGAAGACTAACCCTAAATTAAAGTCAGTTTCGGCTAAGAGCCGACATGAAAATGCTCAAGTTCTACAACAAACTTTAAAAACTTTAGACAGGGCATTTTCGGAAATGAAATCTCTGGGTAAAGGCTTCCCTAGATTTAAGAAAAAGATGAGAAGCTTTGTTTTTCCTGCCATGCTGAAAAATTGTTTAGGTAATAATAGGATGAAACTACCTCAACTAGGTTGGATAAAAATTAGACAAAGTAGGCCGTATCCAGATTTTTTTCAAGCTAAACAAGCTAGGATAGTTAGAAAAGCAACTGGTTATTATTTGATGATTACCTTTTTTTCATCAGAGTCGGTCCCAGAAAATCTAATAGGTGAAAGATCATTAGGTATAGATACAGGCATAGAAAGTTTTGTAGCTACTTCCACTGGCAAATTAATCAAATCTCCTAAGTTTTTATTGAGTTCACTGCGCGAGTTGAAAGCGAAGCTCCTCCGGAGGATAGAATTGCTGCAAAGAAGACTTAAGAAGAAAACAAGAGGTTCAAATAACTGGTTAAAACTCCAGAATAAAATAGCTAGATTACATGAAAAAATAGCTAATACAAGACGAGATTGGCATTTTAAACTAGCTCATCAATTTTGCGATTTTACAGACAATATTTTTGTTGAATATCTGAATTTTAAGTCTTGGTCTAGAGGCATTTTTAGAAAACAATCTTTGGATTCTGGAGTTGGTCAGTTTATCAACGAAATATTGCCTTATGTTTGCTGGAAACGAGGTAAGTATTATGCGAAAGTTGACAAGAATTATACATCTCAAGAATGTCCTTTATGTGGTCATATTCAGAAGAAGAAATTGTCTGATAGAAAACATAATTGCAGCAACTGTAATTATCAAATAGATCGTGATGTAGCTGCTGCACCCACCCCCATCCCCTCCCGGGAGGGGAGCAAGAGGGGTGGGTGAGGATTAATAGCCGTGGGGCACACGGTTAAAGAAAAAGCTTGTGGAGATGGTCTGACGGGGGTACAAATCAAACAGGTTGAGTTGTTATCTAGTTAAGAATCTGTGATACAAGAATCTCCCGTTATAATCTCCGATTTAACGGTGAGAGTGTCAAGTGTTGAAAAATCTATAGGACTCAAACAAACTATGACATCTTATGCTACTGCCACTGCCAGAGCCGAAATGAGTGAAATTAGACGCCTAAAAGGCTTACTACCACCAGAATTACAAAGTTGGGTCATGGTAGAAAAGTCCATTGAAGTCAATCCCCCACTCATTCGCAGCGAAGAAATAGGCAAAGACCAAATAGAAATATCCATCGACCTCACACTTTGGGAGCAATTAGCATTAGACCAACGTAACCTATTATTCTGGCATGAAGTGGCCAGAATTCAAAACGATACAATTCCCAGGGATGGTTGGGAAATGGCAGCCCTTGCTATTGGTTTAGGGGGTGCTGTGGGCGAGCTATGGGTACAGGATGGTCTACTTTTAGTTCTAGCTTTAGCTTTGTGTGGTGTATCTGGGTATAGACTCTATATGAAGAATAATGGAGAACGTAATCTCAAAGAAGCAATAGAAGCAGACGATAAGGCGATCGCCCTAGCAACTCGTTTCGGTTACTCTCTTCCTAATGCCTATAAAAGTCTGGGCAGTGCTCTGAAAACTTTAATCGAACAAACCCCCAAAAAACGACAGAGGGCCAAATATGAAGCACGACTTCAAGCTCTCAAGCGCAGTGCTACTAAAGCTAAGGCAAGAGTTAAAGGAGGTCGTGAAACTTCACGCTCTGAAAATATCTATAACTAGACAGGTAATCTTGAGTGGGTTAATCATACATTCATCAAAACTAGTGCAGAATGGCGGAAATAACTGACCAGTTACAAAATCCTAAAAGTCTTACCAATCAATACTTCTGACTTCTGACTTCTGAATTCTGACTTCCACGTAGCGGCACTAGGCTCGGTAGTGAGTAACAACCCACTCAAATTGATTCTACTTAGGGCTTGCTGATTAAATATCAAATAATTGCCAGATAAAGGTAAGTGCCTTTTTAGGTATTGAAAAAGTACATGGTTTTCAGCTCTTCATGCTCAAAAAGGAGCGCATTTTTAGAAGAGTTGGGCAAAAAAATTCTCCCCTACTCCTCTACTCCCCTACTCCCCTACTCCCCTACTCCCCTACTCCCCTACTCCTTAAAAAAGACTTTTTCAGCAAACCCTACTTAGTGCTGATTAAATATCACGCGCATTGACTGATATTGGTTTTAGCAATGTTTAAGTCTCAAAAAATGTCAGCTTTTCGGTGGCAAGAGCTGCATAAAGCTAGTATTTTGGGACAATGATGACAGAAAAATTGTCCCTCAATTTTTCCGACTACCCCCTCGCTCATTCCCATTTCTCCTGTTCCCCTCCTGGGAGGGGTTAGGGGTGGGTTGTCTCCTGTCTCCTACCCCTACTATAAAGACTTTTTCAGCAAACCCTACTTATTTTGGTGTTATGATGGCGATATAGCTAGATTAACAGAAAATAGAGTTTGGTTTCTGCTGATACCATCTAAATATGTTCTATTCTCGAATGTATTTGGCAGAGGTTAGTATACTTTAAATTCATACATTAGTATCTAACCATTGCTAATCATTAGTCTAGAAGATGGTCTAACCATCAAGGTTATTTCTATACGATCATTTGAACATAATTATTAAGTTGATTATGCCAAAAAAATCTCAGAAATAACTTTTATAGAAATAAAACTATAATAATGAAAAATAGGAACCAAGATTTTATGGTCAGCCAAACCTCAGAAACAAATATTCAAGTAACTTTGAGGGATAAAACTCCTATAATTCGTTTACCTCTTCGTTTTACTGTATCAGAGGCAGAATTATTTAAATTAACTTGCCAAAAACTTTTCCAATCAGAAAATACTACAGACAAAATTATTATTGATTTTAGTAGCACTAATTTTATCGATAGTTGTGGAATTGGTTCTCTAGTCACAAGTTTAAAAATAGCAAGAGAAAAAAATATAGAATTTATACTATCTGGCGTTAATTCTCTAGTTATGGGAGTATTTTATTTAACTGGACTAGACAAAATTTTAATCATCGAAGAAACCCCAAATTCAGAAGTTAAAAGCAAGAGCAATAGTAAACCAGAAGAAAATCAACTCCCTGTTACCCATCCTTCTATCAAATCTTGGGTAAAACGTCTGATTGATATTGTCGGTGCTTTAGTAGGATTATTTATTACAGGTATTTTGTTTATTCCCATCGCTATTTTTATTAAGCTTGATAGTCCTGGTCCTATATTTTTTGGTCAAATACGATGTGGTTGGATGGGAAAAAATTTCCGAATGTGGAAATTTCGCTCTATGTGTATAAATGCGGAACAACTTAAGAGTAAAATCAAGAATCAAGCTCAAGGTGCAATCTTTAAAAATGAAAACGATCCACGAATTACTAAAGTTGGTAAATTTTTGAGGCGAAAGAGTTTGGATGAGTTACCTCAGTTTTGGAATGTACTGAGGGGAGATATGAGTTTAGTGGGAACTAGACCCCCAACTCCTGATGAAGTGGAACGTTATGAAGTACCTCAATGGCAACGTTTAGATGTTAAACCTGGTATGACAGGAGAATGGCAAGTTAATGGTCGTTCTCAAGTGAAAAATTTTGAAGATATTATTAGGTTGGACTTAAAGTATCAACAAAATTGGAGTCTAATGTACGATATAAGGTTAATTATTAAGACTGTGGGAATCTTATTTAAGAAAAGTGGTGGAGCTTATTAGGATAATTAAAATACTATACTTTTTCCTTCTCTTTCTAGTTCTAGGTCTATAAATTTTTTCTCACTAAGATATTAGCCTTAAATATTAGCCTTAAATATTATCAGAACATTTATTTGTTTTTAGTTGTATCTGGATAAATCTGATTATTATAACTTAAATTATAAGCTTAACTAGCCTCAAGTATATTTATGATCAATAAACTGAGAAAATTGAACTATTAGTTACATTTAGATATTTTTGCATAAATCGATAACAGGAGCTTAAAATCTGATTATTAAAGAAAAGAAGTTTTGTGAAATATCTATATCTAAAAGATGAGAAAATAAATAAATTAAAAAACTTGATTTTTAATTGAAATATATATGTTCAACCCCTTTTTATATAGCAGAAGTAAGAAGGAAGAAGGAAGAAGGAAGAAGGAAGAAGGAAGAAGGAAAAATCTTGCATTGTCTGAATTTTAAAGCTTTTAATTTGTTCGGGACCTTTCCTTCGACTGCTATAGCAATTTAGAAGGCTTTTATCTTCTATATAGTTATGCTCGAAATATTAACTTAATTAGTTAAACTATGCGTATTCTTATTTATTCCTATAATTATTACCCAGAACCAATTGGCATTGCTCCCTTAATGACTGAACTGGCAGAAGGTTTTGTGAAACGTGGTCATCAAGTTCGTGTAGTGACTGGTATGCCAAATTATCCTGAACGTAAAATTTATGATGAATACAAAGGAAAGTTTTTTCTAACTGAGGAACTAAATGGTGTAACAGTCCAACGTAGTTATATCTATATTCAAGGTTCTAAACTAGGAGTTTTAGATCGATTATTGTTAGATGGTAGTTTTATTTTTTCTAGTCTTTGGCAAGCTTTTAATGGTTGGAAACCTGATGTTATTTTTGCAACTACTCCTCCTATATTAATTTCTTTACCAGTTAGTTTTTACGGATTATTTTCTAATTCTTCTGTGGTTTTAAATGTTCAAGATATTGTTTCTGAAGCTGCTGTAAGAGTTGGGTTAGTTAAAAAAGATAGTTGGATAGTACGTATAGCTCAAGGTGTGGAAAAATTAGCTTATCGAAGAGCTACGAAAATTAGTGTTATTGCTGAAGATTTTGTCACTAATTTAGTTGAACAAGGGGTTGATTCAGACCAACTTGTTTGTATTCCTAATTGGGTAGACCTTAATTTTATTAGACCTCTGGATCAGAATAATCAATTTAGAGAGGAACATAATCTTCAAGATAAATTTGTCGTTGTTTATTCTGGGAATATTGCTCTAACTCAAGGGTTAGAAACGGTAGTTAAAGCTGCTGCTAGTCTCAAGGAAAAATCGGAAATTCGTTTCGTAATTTTGGGGGAAGAAAAAGCACGTCAACAACTAAAAGAGTGTTGTGAGCAATATCAAGCAGATAATGTACTTTTGCTCCCTTTAGTACCACGAGAAAAATTACCAGAAATGTTATCTGCTGCTGATATTGGGTTAGTAATACAGAAGAAGAATGTTACTGCTTTTAATTTACCTTCAAAAATTCCTGTTATTCTTGCTAGTGGTCGTCCAATAGTAGCTTCTGTGCCAGATACAGGTACGGCAATAAGAGTTGTTTCTGAAAGTGGTGGTGGAATAGTGGTTACTCCAGAAGATTCTCAAGCTTTGGCACAAGCAATTGTAGAGTTATATGAAAATCCAGAGAAACTTCAGCAACTTGGTCAGCAAGGGAGAAAATATGCAGAGGAAAATTTTGGGTCTAAAAATGCTTTGAATAGTTATGAAGCTTTATTTACTGAAATTTTACAGTAGAGGGAGTAGGGAGTAGGGAGTAGGGAGTAGGGGGAAAATAATTAATGATTTCTGTTCAATAATTGATTTTATTTTTGATTATTGGATATATCTAATAGTTTTTTGTTTTAGTTATTAGGGAATAGGGAAGATAGGCAACAAGCAAATAAAATATTTACCCAGTCAATTTTAAAGATGCTTTCTATACAAAAAAAAGTTTTTGTTTATTCATATTCCCTAAGAGGGAGTAGGGAGTAGGGGAAAATAGTTGATGATTTCTGTTCAATAATTGATTTTATTTTTGATTATTGGATATGTCTAATAGTTTTTTGTTTTAGTTATTAGGGAATAGGGAAGATAGATAGGAAAATAGGCAACAAGCAAATAAAATATTTACCCAGTCAATTTTAAAGATGCTTTCCAT
>NZ_JAAHHG010000005.1:23554-26003 GCF_010692555.1 Okeania sp. SIO3B5
ATTTTTGATTATTGGATATGTCTAATAGTTTTTTGTTTTAGTTATTAGGGAATAGGGAAGATAGATAGGAAAATAGGCAACAAGCAAATAAAATATTTACCCAGTCAATTTTAAAGATGCTTTCCATACAAAAAAAGTTTTTGTTTATTCATATTCCCTAAGAGGGAGTAGGGAGTAGGGGAAAATAGTTGATGATTTCTGTTCAATAATTGATTTTATTTTTGATTATTGGATATGTCTAATAGTTTTTTGTTTTAGTTATTAGGGAATAGGGAAGATAGATAGGAAAATAGGCAACAAGCAAATAAAATATTTACCCAGTCAATTTTAAAGATGCTTTCTATACAAAAAAGTTTTTGTTTATTCATATTCCCTAAGAGGGAGTAGGGAGTAGGGAGTAGGGAGTAGGGAGTAGGGGGAAAATAATTAATGATTTCTGTTCAATAATTGATTTGATTTTTGATTATTGGATATGTCTAATAGTTTTTTGTTTTAGTTATTAGGGAATAGGGAAGATAGATAGGAAGATAGGCAACAAGCAAATCAAATATTTATCCAGTCAATTTTAAAGATGCTTTCCATACAAAAAAGTTTTTGTTTATTCATATTCCCTAAGAGGGAGTAGGGAGTAGGGAGTAGGGAGTAGGGAGTAGGGGAAAATAATTGATGATTTCTGTTCGATTGGGAAAGAATGATTTCTTACTTTTTTTCGCCACATCGTCAAACTTAAAAGTGGAATAGAGATGAGTTTATTGATTTATTGCGAAAAGTCCGAACAATGTTTTACTATCTAAATACTCGTGGTTTACTGTCAAGCAAACCCGAAGTTAATTTTGTTATGTATTTTGAATCTCTTGAGAACGACTTTAGAAAAGTCTCCCAAATATTAGAATTAGAAAACTTTCAGCTCCCTGTCCGTAATAAATCAAATCGAGAAAATTATTGGAAATATTATGATTCTGAATTAGTTGATATGGTGGCACATAAGTATGCAGCAGAGATTGAGTATGCTGGGTATTCTTTTGCAAACCAACAAATAAATTTATTTGATTACGATAATTAAAGCCTTCTTTGATAACTAAAGTCTTCTTTTTCCCTCCTTCTTACTTCTTACCGAATAATTAATAATTAATCATTATTAATTAAATAATTCAGCTTACTTTGCCTCCCCTTTCAAGGGGAAAACAAAGAAATAATATTTCCTTATATTCAATCAAGAGCGGTTTTAACCAGAGGTAATTATCAATTATCCATTATCCATTATCCATTAATGAATTCTTCCTTTGCTATAAGTTCAGGATTTTTAAAAAGTTAACAACTCTTTTTAAAAAATAGAGGTAGGTTTTCATTTGAGCAAAATCTCTAGAAAACCTACCGCTAAATTTTTTGTAATTCCGAAGATACTAGAATTAATATTACTTGCTTGCCGCTTTAACGAATTTTTCTACTAATGGCATTACATGGTCAACATCTTTCCAACCAAGTATTTCTGTCACCTTTTTCTGTAAGTTTTTGTAGGTTCTAAAAAATTCTGCTATTTCTTCTAATCGATGAGGTGCTATATCTTGGAGAGATTTAACCTCAGTGTAGCGGGGGTCTTTGTCTGGTACACAGAGAATTTTTTCATCTCTGTCCCCTCCATCAATCATCTCTAACATTCCGATGGGTTTTGCTGCAATAACACACCCAGGAAATGTTGGCTCATCCATAATTACCATTCCATCAAGAGGATCTCCATCATCTGCTAGGGTGTTAGGGACAAATCCATAATCGTAAGGATATTGTACGGAAGAATAAAGTACTCGGTCAAGGGCAAAAGCTTGTAAATCTTTATCAAACTCGTATTTATTTTTACTTCCTGCGGGAATTTCTATCAGGACATTTATTAGTCCTGGTTTTGGTTGGGCTGGAATTAGCGATAAATCCACAAAATTTCTCCATCTTAACTAAAAAAGAGTATATCAGGACTCTTAACTCAAGGGAAGTAGGAAAGTCAAGCGATCGCCTGAGCTTATCAAAGTTTTAATTTAGATAGAGTACGGAGGTTCTGTTTCTAAGGCAGAAGGCACTTATTCTGAGGGAGGTTTTCCCTATTTATTTATTCCCAAATTCAATTCTTACTCTGAAGGAAAAGAAGTAGGAAAATTTCAGTAACCTCCCCCAAAATTATGTTGTTAGAGAGCATAAGGAAAAATTGATTTATATTTAAACTCGACTCTAATAGATGATTAGTATTTCCCCAAACTTCAGAGAATTTTATCCATCTCCAGGACTCCAACTAAATGAAATACAAATTCGGTCACTCTCTCTAGTCAATGTAATAGTAGAGCGCCAAAAATAATAAGGAAAAATTACTCATTATCCTGCTTTTAGCTAAATCAGATATTTCTGTTGATTTTTCATGTCTTACTCTGAGGGAAAAAGAAGTAGAAAAATTTCAGTAACCTAC
>NZ_JAAHHG010000005.1:26174-78213 GCF_010692555.1 Okeania sp. SIO3B5
CCAAAAATAATAAGGAAAAATTACTCATTATCCTGCTTTTAGCTAAATCAGATATTTCTGTTGATTTTTCATGTCTTACTCTGAGGGAAAAAGAAGTAGAAAAATTTCAGTAACCTACCCCAGAATTATTTGATTTGAGGCGATGAGGAAAATTGATTTATATTTAAACTCGACTCTACCTAGAATTATTTTCCCACACCTCATATTTTGATCTATCTGCTATCTAGAGGAATTAAATTAAATGAAATACAAATTCGGTCGCTATCTCCAGTAAATGGAGTAGTAGAGCGCCAAAAATAACCAGGAAAAATTATTCATCATCCTATTTCTAGTCTCAGTTTATATTTCTGTTAATTTTCCATTTCTTACTCTCAGAGAAAAGAAGTAAAAAAAAATCAGTAACCTACCCCAGAATTATGTTGTTAGAGAGGATAAGGAAAAATTTATTTCTTAAACTTGCCCTTAATAGATGATTAGTATTTCCCCAAACTTCAGAGAATTTTATCCGTCTCAAGGACTCCAACTAAATAGTAAGTATTCAGCCGTCAGCTATTAGCTAGCCTCCTGCGGAGGAACTGCATTAACAGCTATTAATTTTGAGGAAGATAAAAGCAACCTTTATTCTTTCTCAAGAATAAAAGTTACTGGCAAAGTCCCCGGACTAAACCTGAGAAGTAATTACTCATTACTAAATAAGGGATAGCTTTTAGGGAGAGGTAATTATCCATTATCCATTATCCATTAATGAACTACTATCTAGAGGAATCAAATTAAATGAAATACAAATTCGGTCACTATCTCCAGTAAATAGAATAGTAGAGCGCATAAGGAAAATTTATTGATATTTAAACTCGCTCCTAATAGATGATTAGTATTTACCCAAACTTCAGATAATTTCATCTATCTCAAGGACTCCAACTAAATGAAATATAAATTCGGTTACTCTCTCCAGTAAATGAAATAGTAGAGTACCAGAAATAACAAGGAAAAATTACCCATAATCCCATTTCTATTCTCAACTTATATTTCTCTTGATTTCCCATTTCTTACTCTCAGAGAAAAGAAGATGAAGTATTTGCCCAAGCCTCATATTTTGATTTACCGAATAATTAATAATTAGGGTTTGCTGAAAAAGTCTTTTTGTTGAGGTAGGGAGTAGGGAGTAGTTAAGAGTCAGGATAAAGGAGAGGTAATTATCCATTATCCATTATCCATTATCCATTAATGAACTACTATCTAGAGGAATCAAATTAAATGAAATACAAATTCGTTCACTATTTCCAGTAAATGGAATAGTAGAGTGCCAAAAATAGGAAGGAAAAATTACTAATAATCCTGCTTCTGGTTGAATTAGATATTTCTTTTGATTTTCTATCTCTTGCTCTGAGGGAAAAGAAGTACCAAAATTTAAGTAACCAGACCCATAATTTTCTTTTACACTATTAGGAACTTGAATATAATAAACGCCACTGCAATAACTTTCAGGATGAATATGAGAGTTTTGAAATCCTTCTGACTCTAAAATAACTGCCCAACCACTGAGCTTCCAGTCTGAGGGTAAATTCTGGAAAAATTGATAATTAGAGTTATCAATAAAACGACCAAAATAATCATGGAGAGAACTATTAATTTTTCTGCTTAGTGCTGCCATTACAGGAGTATTATCTGTAAAAATTTCGTAAGTTTGACTACCTCTATTTATTGGTTTACCTGGCCGATCTTTTAAAAGAGTAGGATGTCGAACAATGTAATTTTTCAAGTCACTATTATAAGCTGCCAAATTCTCCCATCCTTCTATATCCGTAAATTGGTATTTAGCTACTAATTGTGAACAGTCAAAAATTGACTCAGCTTCAGATTTTTTACCTACATCTTGCAGAGCTAAACCCAGATGAGCATAAGCTTTAATATGTCTATGATTAATATTTATAGCTTTTTCAAATTTAGCGATCGCTTCTTCAGATTTACCTATTTCTCGCAATGCTATTCCTAATTGTGCATAAGTATCAGCAGAATTATAATTATGTTTAAGAATTTTCTGATATAGCTTTATTGCTTCTTCCCAATGAGATTGTTTCCCTAAAATTTCTGCTAAACCTGCCATGGCATGAATAGAATTTTTATTGTGTTTCAATGCTGAGTTATAACATTTAATAGCTTCCTCATATTTTTCTTGTTGACTTAACAGAAAACCTAGATTGATATAAGCACCAGCAGAAGTAGGAATTAGATCGATAACTGCTTGATAACAAGCTTCGGAAACATCAATTCTTCCCTGCTCATAAAAAGTAGCAGCAATATTAGTCAAACATTCTGTGGAATGGGGATTAATTTCTAGTGCTTGTTGATAAGCTTTTTGTGATTCTTTGAGGTTGCCACGACGGTAAAATGCCATACCTAAAGATGATAGAGCATCAAAATTATTGGGAACTATAGAAATAGCTTTTATGTAAGAAGATATTGCTTCATCTAACTTCCCTTGAGTTTGAAATATATCCCCCAGAGTCATATTAACTCGCGGATGATTGGGATTAATAGTTAAAGCTTTTTGTAAGGTAGCGATCGCCTCTTCTATGATTCCTTTTTCTGTCAAAGCAATTCCCAAGTTTAGGTGAGAGTCAGCAGAGTTTTGATTTAGTTGAATTGCCCGTTTATAACAGTCAATAGCATTATCTAATTGTTGAGAGGCGCGATAAGTATTACCGAGATTATTTAGGTATCCAAAATTATTCGGTTCTAGATTAATAGCTTGATTTATTAAACTTATAGCGCTGTTATTATTTCCCATTTGTGCTTTAAGTACGCCCAGATAATTTAAGGCTTGAGAATTATTTGGTTCCGACTGAATAATTTTTTCATAGATAACTTTTGCCTCTTGTAGTTGCCCGCTTTTGTGAAAAGACAAAGCATAAGATAGGGAATTTTCTGGGAGATTATTTTTTAGTGGTTTTTGACTTTTATTTTTGGCTGCTTTTCTTCTTTGTTCTCTGTTCATATTTTTATCCTTGTACTAATATTAGGCTGTTCAATAATTAATAATTAATAATTAATAATTAATAATTAGGGTTTGCGTATGGAAAGTCTTTTTGCTGGGGTAGGAGACAGGAGACAGGAGACAGGAGAAATGGGAATGAGCGAGGAAGTTAGGAGCTAAGTTTTGTCCCTGAATTTTTCTGCCCAACTATGCGCCTAAAATACTAACTTTTTGAGCGTGTTAGACGTGAGACCAGGTACTTTTTAAAGGCTCCAAAAAGGCTAAATCTTTTATATGTCAATGCTTTTAGATTTAATCAGCAAGCCCTAATTAACAATTACCTCTTCTTGAAAAGAAGAGAATTGACACTGAAGGAAAATTTTTTCTTCTCTTTGTCGATTGGATATTGCGAGGAGACCTCGCCATCCCTCAACCGCTTTTTTATCCTTTAAAGGAGAGGCTTTAAATCTTAATTCTTCAGTAATTTTGAAATAGTAAATAGGATTCGATTGGGTGCATCTCATATTTGCAAAAATACTTTTTTCCTATATATTCCCTGTTCCCTGTTCCCAGCTCCGGTGTTCCCTAAAAGCAATAACTTTTTGGCTTTATTCACGCATTGAGATGCACCCATTCGATTTTTGAATAATGTTCAAAATTGAATTGAATAAAATATTGAATTAATTCAGTCTTTCTTTAAATAACCTAGAATACTATTAGCCTAAAATTGTCTTGTTTTAACAAAAACTTAATTTTATCAATGACAACAATATCTAAATGAAGATTAAAATAGATCGATAATTACTATAGCAATCCTCAATAAGTTGTGACAAATCAAAAAGTAGATAAAAAAAACTGAAACTCCCATCTGTTCCCTGTTCCCTGTTCCCTGTTCCCTGTTCCCTGTTCCCTAAAAGTAGTAAGATTTTTATACACAAATAAAATAGGATTGCTATAGATATTTTTAAAGTGTAGAAATATGACAAATAATTCTTTTTTTGATGAGTTTAAAGAAACATCTTTAGTAAAAGCTGAAATTGTAGCTAAATATTTTTGGGCTTGGGCAAAGGTCATAATACCACAAGCGAAAAAAAGGGGAAAAAATATTGCATATATCGATTTGTTTTCTGGGCCTGGTCATTATCAAGATGGTTCAAAATCTACACCATTACTAATTTTAGAACGTGCTATTGCTGATGTAGATATGCGAGAAAAGTTAATTACTATTTTTAACGATAAAAACTCTGATAATACAGATTCACTTCAACAAGCAATAAATTCTCTACCAAACATAAAAATGTTGAAGCATAAACCACAAGTATTAAATACAGAAATAGGAACAGAAGTTGTTCAAGTATTTCCAAATATACCTACACTATCTTTTATCGATCCATGGGGTTACAAAGGTTTATCTCTTCAACTCATTAGTTCAGCAATTGCAGGTTGGGGGTGTGATTGTATATTTTTCTTTAACTACAATCGGATTAATTCAGGATTAAATAACCCACGAGTTGAAACCCATATTAACGAACTATTTGGTATAGAGCAAGCCAATTTACTTAGAGAACAAATCCTCAATTTACAACCAGATAAACGAGAGTCAAAAATTGTTCAGGCCATTGGTGATGCTTTACAAAGAGTTGGAGGTTCTTATTTTCAACATTTTTGTTTTAAAAAGGAAGATATAAACCGAACTAGCCATTATCTTATTTTTGTATCTAAGAATAATCGAGGTCATTCTATTATGAAAGATATTATGGCAAAAAAAAGCTCTATTTTGCTTCAAGGTGTACCGTCTTTTCAACATGACCAAAAACCTGTTCAGCTTTCATTATTTGACTCACAACCAATTAACAAATTAGAAGATATGTTGCTTGATGAATTTGCGGGTCAGACTATGACAATGCTTCAAGTTTATGAGCAACACCATGTTGGTAAACCATACATTGAGCGGAATTACAAAGATGCTCTTTTGTTGTTAGAAGAGAAAGGTAAAATTGTTGTATATCCCCCAGGTAGTCAACGACAAAAAAGGAAAGGCAAGCTTACATTTGCCAATCATGTTAAAGTGACTTTCCCGCGGAAATAAAGGTATTTTTTTTCACAATTTTTCTTGATTGAACAGGAATTTTTTTCCAAAGCTGACGGTGTTTTTCCCACACTTCTGGCATCTCATCCCAAACTTTTTCATCTAAAATTCTGCCTAAAGCTTTAGGAGTTCTACCTCCCCATTGTTTAAAGAAAAAAGCTACATTAGAACCTTGACATTGTTCACAAATATTTTTTGCCCATTCCTCTTTCATAGGACGATATTTATTGCCAGATTCACCACCTACAATCACCCAGTCAATATCTGTTAAATTAAGTTGTAAATTGCCTAAAAGTGGTTCACAAGAAAGGAATTTCACATTAGCAGGTACTTGTCGTAAATAATCGACGCGATGAACATAATCTTGACTTTCCACTGATACACCCATCCAAATATTTTCATGCCATTCTAATTGAGGTGCTAGATCGACTAAACGTTCATGTCTTTTCGTCAAAATTTGATAAATATGCCAAGGGGTTTTGCCAATTATTTCAAAGACTTGTTTGATGAAATAAATAGGAACATCCTCATGGAAAATATCGCTCATTGAATTAACAAAAATTCGGCTAGGAGTACGCCAACTTAGAGGTTGTTTCAAACGCTCAGGATGAAGTTTTAAAGCAAATCCTTCAGGAAAATTATTAGTAAAACGTTTTGTAATTGCTTCTGCATAACAATGAGTACAACCAGGACTAACTTTGTCACAACCTGTCGTAGGATTCCAGCTCTTATCCGTCCATTGAATACCAGTTTTATTACTAGCCATAATCAAATTCACCTTTTCCAAAAAGAATAATTCTTAAGTTCTAATTATTGTTATTGACTTAAATATTTTTTTATTAGTTACTTAATTATAGCTTTTTTTGAATCATAAATCAACATATTTATCTAGCAATATGAAAACTTAAAATTATCTCAATAAAAAAATATAATAGTTACTGAATATCAATAATAAAATAGTAAGCATTCAGCTATTAGCCAGCCTCCTACCGGAGGAACTGCGGACTTCAGCTAGCCTCCTCCGGAGGAACTGCGGACTTCAGCAATAATACCTTGTGCTTAAGGACAAGTTTTAAATGAATATAGACTTTGGAACTGACTTTTAGTCAGATTTTTCTAGCTTAATTAAATATTGCTTTTAGTGAGTGATCAAAGCACTCTTCTGATAGCTGATAACTGGTAAGCATTCAGCTATTAGCTGTCAGCTATCAGCAACAAGAGTATCTCCTTAAGAATAGTGTTTAAATTAACAACTGAGTTTAAAGGCAAGGGAGACAACTTTTGCAGTAAGACAATTAAATATTGCTTTTAGTTTAGGATAAAAGCAATAGCTGAAAGCTGATGGCTGACGGCTGAATGCTTACGATAACTGACGGCTGAATGCTTACATAAAATAATTAAGTACCTATGCAAAATTAATTACATATTTTGAGATTTTAAATAGCATTAACAACGAGAGTAAAGCAAAATAACCCAGTTTGTTGAATCTTAAAAAAAGACAAAGATATAGGTAAAGCCTCCCCAAAAAACTTATTTTAAACAAAAGTAATTAAAAACAGTCCTAATTATGGCAAAACTCACTCACAAAGAAATATTCGACCTCCTAATCAAAGAAGTTCTTGAAGTTTACCCACAGATGGAAAATAAGTTAGATTTTGTATCCAAAGATATTTTAGACCATCTCCTCTCTAGTAGCGATCGCGTGAGAGAAAGATTGCGTAAGGGATCTTTTACAAAAGATGATGGTGAAATTAATCAAACCGAAGCTTTTTTACTCACCTGGGTAGATGAAGTCTGGGATGTAGAAAATGGTAATCAAGAGTTATATAAAAAATTTATCTCTGACTTGAATGGAACACCACAAAAGTTTGATTTATATGACAAAGAGGTACCTTAAATTAATGAATAATGAATAATTAATAATGAATAATTAATGTAAGCATTTCCTCCGGAATGCTGCGCAAACAGCTATTAGCTGAAGTCCGCAGTTCCTCCGGTAGGAGGCTGGCTGACTGCTGAATGCTTACTAATTAATAATTAATAATTGATTGATCATGAAAACTATAGTAATCTGCGCTTATGTTGTCACAATTCAAAAACGAGAAATAAACTCCGAAACTTTTACTTATTAACTATTGCCTTCAGACCTATTCTGAAAAAGTAGTAAGATTTTTGACACGAATAAAATAGGATTGCTATATCTTTAAAATTATCCATTATCCATTATCCATTATCCATTATCCAAATGCGCTTAAAATCTCTCGACGTATTTCGTGGCATTACTATTGCCAGTATGATTCTTGTTAATAACCCTGGCAGTTGGAATCATGTTTATCCACCCTTACTTCACGCAAAATGGCATGGCTGTACACCCACAGATTTAGTATTTCCCTTCTTCTTATTTATCGCAGGTATAGCAATGACTTTTTCCCTGTCAAAATACACCGAAAAAAAACAAGTAACTCCACAAATTTATCGGCGAATTTTACAGCGATGCTTCATACTTTTCCTCTTAGGTTTACTACTAAATGGCTTTCCTAATTATGACTTAGCTAATATTAGAATTATGGGAGTATTGCAACGTATTAGTTTAGCCTACCTCCTTGCAGCGATCGCTATCCTTAACATTTCTAGAAAACAACTTTATTGGCTTTCCGCTGCACTACTAATTGGATACTGGATAGCCATGCAATTAATACCTGTTCCTAGTTATGGCCCTGGCGATCTTTCCCCAGAAGGAAATCTTGGTGCTTATATCGATCGCCTCATTCTTACCCAACAACATTTGTGGGCGGGAAAACCATACGATCCAGAAGGTCTATTTAGCACTTTACCTGCTGTAGTAACCGTTTTGATTGGTTACTTTATAGGAGAATGGCTGAAGCATCAACCAACCAAAAGTCGCACTAGCTTAAATCTGGTCATTTTCGGCCTTAGCTGTTTAGTAGTAGGATATATTTGGGGACTATTTTTTCCCATCAATAAAGCTTTATGGACAAGTTCCTATGTAATATTTACCTGCGGATGGGCCTTACTGTTATTAGCTGTTTGTTATGAGGCGATGGAAGTCCGAGGTTGGCAAAAATGGGGACATCCATTTGAAGTGATGGGATTAAATGCCATATTGATATTTGTAGCCTCTGGATTTTTAGCTAGACTAATGATTTATAACAAAATTAGTATGGTTGAAAGTTCTCCTAGTATTAAGACATGGATATATGAACAGTTTTTCCAATCTTGGGCTGGTTCATTTAATGGTTCTTTGATTTTTGCTATTGTTAATGTGTTATTTTGGTGGGTAATTTCTGATTTAATGTATCGTCGTAGTTGGTTTCTTAAAGTTTAATAAATATGGAGTAGGGAGTAGGGTTTAAAGGTATAAGATATTCTTGGTTAATGCCGATAATCTTCTACATTCATTACTGAATTATTATTATTACTTAATAACTGAAGTCGCATTGGAAGTATAGAATTATTGTAAGCATTCAGCCGTCAGCCATCAGCCATCAGCTATTACTTTTAGTTTAGGATAAAAGCTTTATTAATTGTCTTACTACAAAATTTTCCTCCCTTACCCTTAAAGTCAGTTGTTAATTTAAACCCACATTCCTTAAGAAGAGAGTCTTGTTGCTGAAGTCCGCAGTTCCTCCGTAGGAGGCTAGCTGACAGCTAATAGCTGAATGCTTACGAATTATTTTTGAGAATGGGTATAAAACACTTAAAAAGGAGCATATTTTAGGCGCATAGTTTGGCAGAACAATCTTGGGGCAATTCTTACTTCTACCTACTATAAATTCCCATTTTTCCTGCTTCCTACCCCTACTAAAAGACTTTTGGTTTCTCCTTTAAATGAGAGGCTTTAAAGCTTAATTATTCGATAAGTCCTGATATTTTTAATTAAATATAAACAGATTTGAAAATGAACATTGACCAAGATAATTTCATAGTCCGTCCAATGACTCTAGCTGACTTAAAATTAGTTATAAGTTGGGCTGCTGATGAAGGATGGAATCCTGGAATTGATGATGCTAATAACTTTTATGTAGCTGACCCTCAAGGTTTTTTAATTGGAGAATTAAACGGGGAACCAATAAGTTGTATTTCTGTAGTTAGATATAGTCAAAAATTTAATTTTATTGGTATTTATCTTGTCAGACCTGAATGGAGAAAAAAAGGATTTGGCTTAAAAACTTGGCAGGAAGCTTTCAAGTTAATTAATAATCAACCTGCTGCTTTAGATGCTGTTTTGGAACAAGTTAATACTTACCGTAAATCTGGTTTTAAAACTACTCATAGTCATCTGCGTTATCAAGGAATAATTCCTGGTGAAATATCTCAAGATGTCAAAGAATTAAAGACTATTAATTTTGAGAAACTTTGTGATTACGATCGCCTTTATTTTCCTGCTGATCGTCATGATTTTCTCAAAGAATGGATTAATCAATCAAATGGTAAAGGTTATGGAATAATTAATGATGGAAATTTAGTTGGTTATGGGGTTATTAGAAAAGCAAAAGCAGGATTTAGGATAGGTCCTATATTTGCCGAAAACCAAGAAATAGCAGAAAAGTTATTTTTAGCTTTGTGTAGTTATTCGGATAATCAAAATGTTTATATTGACGTTCCCGATATTAATAAACAGGCAGTTACTTTAGTTGAAAATTATCAAATGCAATGTGTTTTTGAATGTGTCAGAATGTATTCCGGTCTAGAACCAAATATTGATTGGACAAATATTTTTGGTGTGACTAGCTTAGAGTTAGGATAAACTTTCAAGATGATTTGATAGGGTCATTTCAGTTATCAGTTATCAGTACCTCCGACTCAATTCGGTGGCTTGAAATACTGAATTGAATATTTTTTTCATCCCCTTAAAATTAAAAGGGGGGGTTTTAAACCTTATTTTTTAGTAAACGAAAATCTCCAAATTTAGTTAAGCATTTAGTGGTCAGCTATTAGCTTTATTACCTTTAAAATAGGAAAAAGCAATTGAGAGGTTCCAAAGAATTAAAAATATTGGTAAAAGTTCATCAATTAACCTTATTCGTAATTATTCATTACTTTTGAGGTTTAGGTAAGAGACTTTAATGGTAACTTTTATTCTGTTTCAATTTCTCAATTATTTTACCTTCTCCAAAATTAATAGCTGATAGCTAATAGCTGACGGCTGGAATGCTTACCAATTTGTTTAATGCCAGATTATAGTTAGGGCTTGCTGATTAATTATAAAAGTATTGATTTATATTGGTTTGAGCAGTTTTAGGAGCGAATTGCAGTGCGCCTATTTTAGTTAAAAACCCTCAAAAAGATAGTATTTTAGGCAAACTTAGGCAGAACAATCTTGGGACAATTTTTACGACTATCTCTTCTATAATTCCCCTAACTCCTGTCTCCAGTATAGCTGTCTCCTGACTCCTACCTCAACAAAAAGACTTTTGAGCGCAAGCCCTAGTTATATCTGCAACTATCAGAAAACATAATTGCTGTTTTATATTTCAAAAATTGACTATGTTCTTTGTAGATAAACCATACATCTCAGAATTTTTCAAAGCTACTGTCAGAGATAACGCTATTCCTGTAGTAGGTACAGATATAGCTCAAAAAATGAACCTTTATAGTGGCACAAATATAATTACTGAAGAACGAGCAATTGAGATAGTTAAGGAATTAGATAATCCAACTATTTACACTACCTCTGAAAATTCTTATCATTGGATATCAAAACATTTACATTTCAGCGATATTCCTGAAAAAATAGAGCTATTCAAGAATAAGTTGAAATTTCGGAAGCTAACACAATCAATCTTTCCTAACTTCTACTTCAGAGAGATACCTAAAAAAGACCTAAAAAGAATTGAATTTGATAAAATTCCACTACCATTTGTTATCAAACCAACAATTGGTATTGAGAGTCAGAAAATTTATAAAGTTTCCAGTTACTCAGAATGGCTGAAAACTATCGATTTAATCACAAAAGAAATAGCTCCAACTAGAAACTTGTATCCTGAATGTGTATTGAACACCAATTCATTTATGATTGAAGAATATATCGATGGAGAAGAATTTGCTGTTGATGCTTATTATAACTCCATTGGCGAACCAGTTATCCTAGGAATTTTTAAGCATCTATTCTCTTCAGCCAATAGTTTCAGTGACAGAGTTTATTGTTCATCGAAAGAAATTATTGAAAGTAACCTTGACGAATTTACAAATTTTCTCGAAAAAATTGGTAACTTGGCTAGAGTCAAAAACTTTCCAGTACATATTGAGTTGAGAAGAAATAAT
This sequence comes from Okeania sp. SIO3B5, assembly GCF_010692555.1. Lineage (GTDB taxonomy): Bacteria > Cyanobacteriota > Cyanobacteriia > Cyanobacteriales > Microcoleaceae > Okeania. The sequence goes on from NZ_JAAHHG010000005.1 coordinate 37,523, forward strand.
AATGGTATTTTATTACCTATTGAAGTAAATCCCATTCGATTTGGTGGTTTTTGTACTACCGCAGAGTTATCTTTCTTGGCTTATGGCATTAACCCATACTTATATTTTTACTATCAAAAAAAGCCAGATTGGTACAAAGTTATTCAAGGGCAAGAGAGAAAATTATTTAGTATGGTTATATTAGATAACTCTAGTGGAAAAAATGTCAGCGAAATTACATTATTTAATTATGATAAATTGCTAGAAAATTTTGAAAAACCCATAGAATTAAGAAGGATAGATTACAAACAATATCCTATCTTTGGCATCTTGTTTATAGAAACTATAGAAGAGAATTTTATGGAAATTAAAAACATCATAGATTCAGACCTAAGTGAATTTATCACAGTCAATAGATAGGTTGATATATTCATAACTTACACCAAATTTTTAACCTAGTCGATCTAGCAATCTAAAAGTAGTACAAATATAATTATTGAAAAACGAGGTATTGAGATAGTTAAACAATGAAATAATCCGAGAATTTACCGAATAATTAAGGCTTGCTGAAAAAGTATTTTTGTCAGGGGAGGAGCCAGAATTCAGCAATCCTGCAATTCAGAATCGGTGAATTTCCTACGGAATGCTCCGCAAACAGGAGTAATGAGAATTATAGAAGAGGTAGCCAGAAAAATCTTCCCTTGGTTTTCTTCCCCTATCTTGCTGAAAATCCTAGATTTTTGAACCATTACCACCTAAAAGCTAGTATTTTATTAGTACCTAAAAAGGCTAAAACATTTATCTGTAAAAAGTTTAAGATTTAATCAGCAAGCCCTAATTAAGGTTTAAAGTCTCTACAGTTCATGTCAGGCAAAAACTCATAAGGTATGGAACCATTAGAGTAGCTTTTGAGATTACATAACTGCAAAAAAAATCCTTAACTGAACTGTATTGTTAAATATACTATTACTATGCATAACTACCATAAACTCTACCTTGATTTCCAAAAAATTAGCTAAATTTAAACCATAGTCGCCATTAATACATTAATGTCAAAAACTTTTAATTTTTAACTGAAAAATATCTCTAAATAGGGCTTGCTGATTAAATATAAAAGCATTTAAATATAAAGACTTTAGCATTTTTGGATCATAAAAAAGTACCTAGTTTTCAGCTCTTCATGCTCCAAAAGGAGCGTATTTTAGGCGCATAGTTGGGTAGAAAAATCAAGGGATAATTCTTGCCTAATAATTAATAATTCATCATTAATAATTCATCATTAATCATTATTAATTAAATAATTCAGATTACTCTGCCTCCCCTTTCAAGGGGAAAATAAATAAATAATATTTCCTTATGTTCAATCAAGAACGGTTTTAACCAGAAGTAATTATCCATTATCCATTATCCATTAATGAATCCTACCTCTTCGCTCATTCTCATTTCTCCTGTCTCCTACCCCAGCAAAAAAACTTTCCATACGCAAACCCTAAATATTGTCAAAATAAGAATAAAAATTAAACAAATTATCAACTATTTTCTCTGTGCAATTGTCTGGTTAAATTATGCCTGAATACCAATAAACCCTACTTGACTTCCTAATAAATTTGCTAAAGTTAAACCAGAATCGCTAAGATATATTAATGCCAAAAATTTTGACATTTAACTTTTGACTTAAAAAATATGATTCCAACCGTTATTGAACAATCTGGCCGTGGCGAAAGAGCCTTCGATATTTATTCTAGACTTCTACGCGATCGCATAATATATCTAGGAGAAGCCATAGATTCCGATCTGGCCAACCTAATCGTCGGCCAATTATTATATTTAGATTCAGAAGACCCAGAAAAAGATATTTATCTGTATATCAACTCCCCTGGTGGATCAGTCAGTGCAGGGATGGGTATTTATGACACAATGAGACACGTTCGCCCCGATGTCTGTACTATTTGTATGGGAATAGCTGCCAGTATGGGAGCATTTCTTCTCAGTGGAGGAACAAAAGGCAAAAGAATGAGTCTACCCCACGCCCGAATTATGATTCACCAACCATTAGGTGGAGCACAGGGTCAGGCTACAGATATTGAAATTCAAGCTAGGGAGATTTTATACCTCAAAAAATATCTGAATGACTGTTTAGCAGACCACACAGGTCAACCCATAGAAAAAATTGTGGAAGATACAGAAAGAGACTTTTTTATGTCAGCTACAGAAGCAATGGAGTACGGCTTAATTGACCAAGTTTATAACCGTAACCCCTCTAATTCTTAACCAATTTTTTAAGGAGAAACAAGAAAAAATTTTCCTTTTATTCAATCCTCTTCCTTTTAGGGCTATGCTTTATAAACATCTTTACTTAACATAAAACTTGACAAAAATATCATTTGATGTATTAAAGTCTGAAAGCTCCTAGTGTCGTTGTGATCGCAACGACAAAAAACAGCTTTTAGGAGTACACAAGTTAGTCAATTTGTCAAATCAATAAAACCAACAAAATGCTCGTAAGCTTTTGATAATAGGCATTATACACTTTTGTAAAGAATTTTGCTGATAATGCATAGCTTTTAGGGAGAGGTAATTATCAATTATCCATTATCAATTATCCATTATTGAACTTCTTTCTTCCTTCTTCAAGGCGTATCTAACTTCTCTAAATTTTGTAAGAAATCTTGCAATTGTTCATAGGAAAGACGGGTACGCCCTTCCTCTCCATAGTTTTTTTTGAGATAAGTTTTTCCTTTTGTTGAATTCCAACCCAAACGTTTAATTTCATTGGTAGTTTTACCAAATACTTCTAAATACTCCAAAAAGCTTTGTAACTCATCTACACTTAATTGTTCCAAAGATTCTTTGTTATGACTATATTCTAAATAATCTTTTTGTTGTTTAAGCTTCCATCCCTGACTCTTACTTTCCTTTGTAACCTTAAGCAAGACATCTAAATATTGATGAAAATTAAATAATTCTTCCGTTGTTAAAAATTGACGTGTTTTTTGATGATAATTCTGTTCTAGAAAATCTTGTTCCTTTTCTTTAGTCCAGGATAAACTATCAATCAAAATATCTATTTTAACATTATCATCAGATACATCGTATGATGTATTTAGTGAATGATTTTCCTCAGTAGTATCAATCGATTGAGCTATTTCTACTGACGAATCTATAGATTCTGCTGTAGTTATTTCACTATCTATATCATTATTATTTCCAGAATTTATTAATGTTTCTGTCGTCTCATCAATCTTTTCCTCCTCCTGCTCCGTACCATAGTCAGTATTTAACCAACTATTATCAAATCCACTCGAACTTTGAATAAGATCGGGAATATCATCATAGTTAATACTAGATTCTACTATCTGTAATTTCTCTTTTTCCACCGAGGTATAAATTTCTGATTCTTCCAACTCAGACGAAGTAGTTGAACTATCAAAAACCTCCTTAGTATCTAAATTCGATATTGCTGCTGGTACTTCCTCTATATCTATCTCTTTTTCTAAAGAAGTGTTGATATAAGTGTCAGTTTGTGGTATGGGAGGACTAACAGATTGAGTAGGATAAATTTGAACAGAACTTTTAGGTGTAGAAATAGATTTATCCAGTGGAAGAATGGCAAGCGATCGCTTTCTAGCTTGGTCTTCTGCCAACTCCACAGTATCAGCCGCCCCTAATCCACTGGCCAAAGTTTGACCATTAACCTGCACTAGGACACGAACCACATACTTACCATTATGGATAGTAATTAACTCAGAGATTAAGCAACCTGTGGGGTAACAAGCTCGAAAACGTTCTAACATAATTGTCTACTTAGTGAAACCTAGATCGAGTTAAAAGTCCAGTTTAATACATTTGCTCAAAACCCAGAGCCATTTCAATTACCTTTGCCAAAAAAATAATTTAAAGATATTCTAGGATAGGATAAGTTCATAGCTAACTCAAAAGTTGTGGCCATTAAACAATTTATCTAAAAAGGTAAATTACCTAAATAACATGGGAGCATGAAAGCCATCGTCTTTTAAGCGATGGATGAAAGGCGAGAAGTCGGATTTTAATCCGAAGTATTTTATTTGACCGAGGAAAGTTATACAAGTATTGCTTCATTTTTAGATGGTGACAATCTACATAATATGGTGAGAAACCCAATGATTGGAAACCGTCAGGAAAGAGAATAAAGCGTGGTTTGTATAGAAAAGGTAATAATTGGTGTATTAATGCAGACTGTAATGGGGCTGCAAATATCATCACAAAAGTAAGCAGAAAGCTAGGTTTAAACTTAAGCCGACTGTGTAGGGGCACCGCGGAAATTGTCCCCAAAGAGTATATCTTTGGTCAGCGCGCGAAAAAACGAAGCAACATGGATTTACCGGTGTTGCGTAGTATCAACTTAGAATCTCCGTGACTTAAGTCCGGGGAGTAGTCAAGACAAACTATGATATGGCTGAATTAGGAAAAGGGAAATCCAAGTGACAGCTCCCGTCGCTAAATCGGAGATTATAGCGCGGGCTTCTCGTTGACTCCCGGCAACCCGGCGGACATTTCACGAGCTTTGGTTTTACTTCCCCGTGCTGCCCCACCGGAGAAGGAGTAGAAAAATCTCGCTCTACCTATTTTCCTTGAAAGTTTTACATACAAGTGGCGGCTGCAATTTCTGCACAATTCCTTGTAAAACCCCATACTTTCAGTTGTCTAGGTTCAGTTTGTAGGCGGCTTGAGCTCTTGTGTTTAACTTGACCTACATTAATCATTCTACTGGCGATTCATCCCATCGTCAAATCGGAGATTATGACGTGGGGCTTCTCGCCCGAACAGCTAAATGTCGCTCTTGGTCTCCCGTTATAATCTCCGATTTAACGGGAGGGCAGGGCGCAACCTGCAAAAAAACTCATCTCTACAGTAAAGTAGCTTCAATTATGCTACAATTAACCCCCAAATCAAGTAGCGGTAATACGCACCTGACTTCAGGACCGAGACAACTCAAGATATGGGGTTCAACTGGTGAAGTCCTAGTAATTTCCGATTTGTCGGTAAAATCACAGAAGGTAGCTAGGTGAATACATAACTGGACAGTTTGAAACGGCGGTGGGTCTCATCGTTGCTGCCTGTGGAGGTGAAGAGGATACTCAACCTTGGAAGCAGGAAGCCCTTTTCCGTGAGGGAGGGAAGCCCTCGTTATAGCGCTAGCTTAACGAGGGAGAACGTCACAGAATAAGTTTTCCATAAACTAGGGTGAAGACAAAAAAGTACAAGCCATTTATCCTAATACATTCACAAAAAGTAGCAAAGATAGTGGTAAATACTAGATAGCTGGGCGGTTTTGTCTACGATGAAATAACTCTACTCAGTAAATGTCTTGCCAAAATTAGCTTAAGAGGGCCATTAAGCATTTAACTAAGGAAAGCTGATTTACAACTATCAAGGTGAGACAGTCAAGGCAGACTACTTTACTAAGATAGCTGAACCGATAAAAAAAAGGATAAAACGCTGCATGAAATTTTCCATCGCTACACTGCTAGCAAACTTTAGCGAAGACAAGTTAGTTGCTCCTAAAGCAGTGGAGAAAAAACTAGATTGTCAAGACGATCTAAGTATCCATAAATTACAAATTGTTTTGGATGCTCTAGAAAAAATAGGAGTTTTAGCCAAAGATAAAGGTCGTTATAGACGACTGCTTGAAGAGTCTGTTGTAGAAGCAAAACTGCGCTGTTCCAGTAAAGGATTTTGCTTCGCCATACAAGACTCAGAAGGAACTGAAGATATTTATATCCGGGAAAGTCATCTGAGTAACGCCTGGAATAGCGATCGCGTCTTAGTCAAAATCATCAAAGAAGGCAGTCGTCGTCGGAGTCCAGAAGGAGAAGTAAAATTAATCTTAGAACGTGCTAACCCCTCCTTATTAGCCAGAATTAAACAGATAAATGGACATAATGGGGAACCCTATTATCGGGCAGTTCCCCTAGACGATCGCTTACTATTTGAAATAGACTTAATACCAGAAAATGCCGATCTAGCAAATGCCATCGATCACCTCGTCCATGTCGAAGTATTGCGCTATCCCCTGGGAGAAAAACGTCCCATAGGAAAAGTGGTTCAAATTCTCGGTTCAGATGCAGAAGCAGCAGACGATATGGATATAGTATGTTGTAAACATGACTTGCCTCGGTCTTTTTCTGATGCTGCGATCGCAGAAGCTGAGTCTTTGGTTAAGCACTCCACCAAGGCCGATCAAAAAAATAGATTAGACTTGCGCGAACTGCTGACAGTTTCCTTTGGAAATGCCAATAAGAAAGACATTAACCATGCTCTGAGTATAGAAACCACTTCCTCCGGTTATTGGCGAGTGGGAGTTCATATTGCTGATGTAGCATACTTTATTAAGCCAGAGTCACAACTAGACAAGGAAGCTCGTAAGCGGAGTATCAGCATATACCTGCGGGATACAGTAATTCCTATTGTGCCAAAGATCGTATCAAGTGATTACTGTTCTTTACTACCAGAAAAAGATAGACTCGCGATATCGATCCTAATTACGGTCAATAAAAATGGTCAAATAGTTGAGTTTGAAATTGAACCTAGTGTGATCGAGGTAGATGCTCACCTTAGCTATGAACAGACGAAACAAATAATCAATGGCAACACAGAGGAATTAGTTAACCTCCCCTCAGAACAAATAGAGAGTACAATTAATAAACTCAACAATGTCAGTCAAGCGGTCCGCAATGCAAGATTACGAAGAGGTGGTTTCGACCTAAATTTACCAGATGAAAAAAGCTATTACAATGATGAGGGAGAATTGGGAGCAATGATAGTTCCCGAACTATTTCCAGCTAGAGCTATGGTAGCAGAATTAATTGTCCTAGCGAACCAAGCAATAGCAAGTCACTTAACTGCACTGGGAGTTCCAGCAATTTATCGAGTGCAAAACACTCCAGATCCAGGAGACATTCAAGAATTTATTAAATTAGCTAGTAATCTTGGAGCTGAGTTATATCTAGAAGATGAAGAAGATGTGCAACCTGCTGACTATCAAGCATTTATTGAAGAATTTACTGCACAAAAATCAGAAAGAGTGCTGGCATATTTGCTTGAAGACACTTTGAAACCTGCTATTTACAGTACCATAGCTCAACCCCATTTTGGCCTAGCCTTGCAACATGGTTATGTTCATTGTACATCACCAGTTTCCAGATATTCTGACCTGCTGATTTCACGAGTCTTACATATCATATTTAATGAAGGACGCGATCGCCGTTCGAGTCGTTCCAAAGAGGGTGTGGAACTAGGTCACTCTTCTTGTCATGGTAAAATAACCTGGAATGTTTTACCTCCAGAAATACAGCAAGAGTTGGAAGCACAACTAACATCAGTAGTTGTACATTTAACAGAACGAGAAAATGTGGCACAGGATGCTCAAGAAGACCTGGAGGGATTAATTAAAACTGGATTGATGAAGGAACGCACAGGGCAAACGTTCCAAGGTTTGATTACAGGGGTGCAGTCTTACGGTTTCTTTGTAGAAATTGAAATTTCCTCTGAGTCAGTAGAAAGTTTCAGGGTAGAAGGTTTAGTTCATGTATCCTCTCTCAAAGATGATTGGTATGAATATCGTTCTCGACAACAAACTCTTGTAGGACGCAAAAATCGTAATCAGTATCGACTAGGGGATATGGTGGAAGTACAGGTCAAGAGTGTTGATTATTATCGTCAACAAATTGACTTAGTTGCAGTGGGTGGTGGTAGCATTGCCTTTGATGATGATGAGTTTTCTACCCCTAGTCATCCTTATCGGTTTTGATGAAGTAGGGTGATGGGGTGATAGGGAGGTGGGGTGATGGGAAATAAGTCTAGTGCGAGAGCAAGATGCTCCCGTGAGATGTAGTTCAAGCTAGTATTTAATGCTTTTTTTCCCTTCTTCCCTATTGCCCATTGCCTATTCCCCAAAAGCTCATAACTGATAACTGATAACTGAAAAAGTAGGGTGCGTTAATGAAATGTAACGCACCACCTATCCCAAACACTTCGGTGCTGATAACTGATAACTGTTAACTGATAACTGAAAAAGGGGGTTGACAAGAAAATTTGACATGGTATTATATTCATAATGGAAAAGGTGCGCTCATATATACTCAAGTTAAGTTAGGCCAAAAAAATATAGAAGAGGTAATCGTTGGTTTAGTTTAGTAGCGTTAATGAAATGTAACGCACCGCCCATCCCAAATACTTCGGTGCGTTACGCTTTGCTAACGCACCCTGCTGAACCGACACAGCTAAAACTGTGCATTAGGGAGAAGGGGAGAAAGGTTTTTGTTGGGTTTCACTCCGTTCAACCCAACCTACACTTATCGCACTGATAACTGAAAAAGCTGATAACTGATAACTGATAACTGATAACTGAAAATGCGGCCTGGAACAATCCTGAGAAACCATTACAAAATTATTAAAACTCTTGGCAGTGGAGGGTTCGGGGATACCTACTTAGCTGAAGATTTAGATTTACCAAGAAATCCTAAATGTGTAGTTAAACATCTCAAACCTAAAACCTCAGATCCAACAGTTTTTCCTATTGCTCTCAAGTTGTTTGAGAGGGAAGCGGAGGCTTTATACGAGTTATATCATGTCCGGATGATTAGTGATGATTAAGCATTTCTAGTTTGAGGCCACAGCGTGAAAACAGGTTAAACCCTGAACAAATTCCTGCTGCTCCATAATTTTCTGGCAGCGATAGACCAGCAGACTAGACTATCATTCACTCGCCACACGGACACAGCCAAATAGCTTGGCGCTCTCGGTATTTTTGTCCCGGGGTTGGATATATACGGTACTTAAATCTAGCTTTCATAACTTGACGCATCAAACTAACAATATGATAACATATTTATTGAAAAAAATCAACCCGCAAGCAATAAAAAGTCGCCCGCTTATGGGCTAGGCTTGAGACCCATTTTTTCGGTTAATTAGGGTTTGCTGAAAAATTCCTATGAGCAAGGGTAGGAGTCAGGAGTCAGGAAGACCGAGTCAGGATAAATAAGAATTATAGAGGAGGTAGTCGGATATATTTGTCCCTTTATTTTTCCGCCCTTCTCTGCTGAAAAAAAACCACACCTCTTTTCAGATTATGGAGTGGTTTTTTAAATCAAAAGTAATATTTACTTGCTCATATTATCAATTCTTTTTTGATATTCATCCTTATTTTCTGTTTTAAATAAATCATTCATTAGCCAATCTAATAACCCCATTTCATCATCATCAACATTATAATCGTCTTTACCAAAAATTTTCAGGAAATACCTTAAGCTCTTATTTTCAAGATTATCATAAACTTCTTTTCTGGCTTCACTATCAGAAATATTATTGTCTTTATTAGCCTCCTTGGCTTGCTTGATTAACTCTTGAAATTTTTCTCTATCTTCTTGATTGCTCATATTTTCCCTCCATTTTTACGTAAATTATAGGTAAGCATTCAGCCGTCAGCCATCAACTAGCCTCCTCCGGAGGAACTGCGGACTTCAGCTATTGCTCTTAGTTTAGGATAAAAGCTTTATTAATTGTCTGATTACAACAGTTGGCTCCCTTGCCCTTAAAGTCTATTTTAATTTAAACACTTTCCTGAAAGAGAGAGTCTTGTTGCTGATAGCTGAATGCTTACATTTATAGACTTTAAGTTTAACGTTTATAATCAATTCCTTGCTAAATTATTTCATACAACTTTTACAGTTTTATACTTTTGATAATTTCTTAATACTAACGATTATTTCACATAACCTAGGTATGAAACCATTTGTAATATATCTGAAAGTGAAATAGTATAACAACTATTACTTTGGAGAATCGCCATCCATAACATTTGTTGGTCCTAAATATTTCCTCAGATAAGGTGAAAATACCTCATAAATTAATGTCAGTGGCTGGCCATGATGCCAAAATAGGTAATGTCGTCCCCAAAATGGTCCTAACTGGCCAAAAGCTAACTCTAATTCTCTAGAATGACCATAATAAATTCCTTGGACATCTCGATATAATTCAGTCCGCAAACGAGCTAAACTAGCCCAAATAGGCAAAGACCGATTTTGCAAATACTCATCCACATGACTTGCTTCCCACCACGAAGCAGCATAAGCTAGTCTTTGTCCTGAAGTTGTTCTCAACCATACCTGCCGTCGCAGTCTAGGGCCAGGTAGGGCATTAATTAAGTCAGGGGCATTATCAAGATTCATGCCAATAGGAGACATATCAATTACATCAACTTCTGTGGGTTCAGTTGTCAAAAGTTGTAAGTGACGAGTGGGAGAGCCATCTCCAAGTAGTAATATTTGCCATGCAGGTGAAAGTTGGGAGTGGGGCAGACCTTGGCGGACTGCTTCTTCTCCTCCTTGCCATAAGGGAGCTAGGGAATACCAAGGCTTGGGCTGTATAATAGGACTTTTGGGTGAAATAGCAGTCAATTTTTTTCTTTACAGAACTTAACTTAGTTATTTCGATCATAGCGTCCCGACTCAATTCTTTCTACTAGCGCCGCTACGCGGAAGTCAAAAGTCAAAAGTTAAAAGTTAAAAGTTAAAAGTCAAAAGTATTGATTTGTAATTGTTTTAGGATTTTGTAACTGGTCAGTTATTTCCGCCATCCTGCACTAGCATCAAAATCAGGGCTATTTAATTCTTTATAAACCTGGGTGTGGGGAGATGGGGAGATCCAGAAATATTTGGTAATGTTTGAAGATGGAACATTTTTTATACCGAATTAAGCGGATTTGATATAAAGTATCACTTTTAACTTTTGACTTTAGTGAATGGGGAGATTGAAGTGTGGATAGAATTATAAACATCATAAACATATACTTTATAACCGGATTCTATATAATCTATAAATAATCAAAATTATGAATAAAAAACAACCATCATCCTTATGGAAATCAGTGACTGACAAAACATCAACAGTTAGAGACAATATTGGTAAAAAAGTATCTAAAGCCGGGAAGTCAATCAGTGAAAAAGCTTCCGAAACTGCTAAAAGTAAAGCTTCAGAAATGGAAGAAATCATCAGTAATAAAACATCAAATATTGGTAAATATTTTAGAGACACTGTTAAAGAATCTGCTTTTGGAACACAGCAAACTAATTCTGAATTATCGCCAGAAATAGAAAATGATTTAGAACAAGAAGAAATATATCATATCTTTGTTGCTTATCAAACTGCTAGTCAGGGAGGTACTCAAAAAGTAACTCTCAAATCAGGTAAAAGCTATAACGTGAGAATTCGTCCGAATAGTACTGAAGGTTCTACTTTACGATTAAAAAAATGCGGTTTACAAGGAAATGATGCCTTTCTAGTTTTACATACTTTTTATAACCCTGAATTAAACCTAGACCGTCGGATGAATAATTTGGTAGTTCATGCATCAATTTATGAGAGAAGCAAAACTAGATCTTTAGAAGCTTATAACAGAATTAATGCTGGTTTATATGTTTATGATTTAGCAGCACTCAATCTATTAGATTTTCTTGTTAATTCTTCAAATATAGATTCCTTAATTGGTTTACGTTATACAATTGCCAGTGAAAATTCGCGGTGGATAGGTATTGATAAAAGTTTGGAAGAAGTTTTAGAGTTTGCCAATTTAAGCGAAGTTAAAAAATATCAAATTAAGAGTATTTATCAATATATTAAAGCAGCAGATCCTTTGCCTGAATTAGATGATTTTCAACAGTTAAATGTAATGATTTTAAATTCAGCGATCACTTCTGAACTGAAAGATAAATATTTATTGGCAAGTGCTACATCAACTGGGTTAAGAATAGATATGTTAATTGTAGATTTGATTTACAATAACCCAGAAATAAATAATAATCAACGTCGGAAATATTTATCTTTCTATCAGGAGATTAAAGAAGGTGCAAAAGTGTCAGATAATTTGATTTCAGAAAGTTTAGACTCGATAATTATTCAGGCAGAAATTCCGAGAATATGTAAAATTGTATATCAACTTTTAAGAGAAAGATATTTTGAAATAGAGTTAGAATTAGAAAGGATAGAACGGGAAGAATTTTACTCAGTTTTTAGCAAATTCAGGAAAGTAGAACAGTTTGTCAAACAGGCAGAAAATCAAACAAAAACCACAAATAGTTTCGGAAATATTGCCATTCAGAAAGGAATGTTAATCGAGGAAGCAGATGATGCAGTAGTTAGTGGTGGTGTTGGAGTATTAGCAGGAGTAAAAGTATTAAAAGGAGGAGAAGCTTTAATTGGAGCTGTTGGTTTAGTAGCGATCGCTTCAACTTTAGAAATGAGTACTCAGGAGAAAATTAAATTAGGAATTACTGAGGAGGGAAATTTTTCCGGGGCAGTTGCTTATAGTGGAATTATGAATGCTATTAATCAAGTTAGTTGGGTAATTGGCGATGGTGGAGAAAGAAAATTAGAGCAGAAATTAGATATTTTCGGAATGTTGAAAGGTAGTCAGGATAAAAAGCAAATTTTACAAGAGTTGGAAACTAAATTGTATAATTCAAATCCCTGAATAAGGCGTTATAGTTCTCCGCACAAGGCAAAATTCAAAATTCAAAATTCAAAATTCAAAAGTTAAAAGTAATCCTTGACTGAGTTTGAGTCTTTGTAAATGCCCTAACCTTTGTTTCGACTGCTATATAACAATTTGATAAATATTTGCTATAAATAACTAGGTCATAACTTATCTTTTTAGTTTAAGGGAAATATCCGATAGAGTTTTTTAACTTCCCTTATTATTCGTAACAATCTTTTTTAAAAATGGTATTAGGTTGTGAGTTTACTGAATAGTAGATAAAATCAATTAGTCACATAAAAAAAAGTTACATAATTAGGTCTTGCTGATTAAATATAAAAGCATTGACAGATAAGAATTTTAGCCTTTTTTATGTCTTTAAAAAGTGCAAGCTTTTCGGTCTAAAATGCTCAAAAATTTAGTATTTTAGCTGCATAGTTGGGCAGAAAAATCATTCTTACAAAGCTTAGATCCTGCCTCCTCGCTCATTCCCATTTATCCTGTCTCCTACTCCTAAAAAAAACTTTTTCAGCAAACCATAATTACGTGGTATTTTAGGTAGAATTTAACGAAGTAAAAATTCATAATTAAGAAGTCAAAAGTGGTTTTTAAACGGGGATTTTGAGCAACTCTCCAAAAATATTACGCCTTAAAATGTGGGGTTTTAGACTATTATGATTTTGATAAATTACTACAGTTCATATCAAAGGAAAATTAATCTGATAAGCAACACAAAAAATTGCTTTTTATCCCACAGCTTTATCCTAAAAATTCTTAACTGAATCGTATTGGAAAAATAAAAAATTACACCAGATTTAACTATGATTAGGCGATAGTTTTTTTAACTTATGCAAAATAGCGATCGCTGATTTTTGTTTGAGATATTAGGAAGCAATTTCTAGTATTACAGCAGAAGGAAGAAGGAAGGACTGAAGTTGGAAAAAAGAAAAATCTTGCGTTGCCTGAGTTTTAAGCTGTTGATATGTCCTAACCTGTCCTTAAATTGCTATAATAAATTTTCTAAAAATAAATGACAGAAACAAAATTGCCCGTATTTTTACTAAACATACAATTAATAAATAATCCTGTTAGGGAATAGCAAAAAATAAATTATCCAACTCTTGGACTCCCCTTACTCTCTACTTGTTATTCCCCTAAATTCAGTGCAATGGGATATTTTTCACTTAGAAGTCTCTTATACCAATTTTATCTGAGGTGGCACAGAATTAGGTGTTAGGTCTTAAGTCTTAAGTCTTAGGTATTGGATGTTATAGCAATTTTATCTGAGGTGGCACAGAATTATGAAATTGATTAACCTATCTATCTCGATCTACAGTCAACTCTGATTAAAATATTATTCTATGTCACTTCTTATGGATTTTGTCTTAGTAAAAATAATGCTAAATCAACAACAGGAATATAGTAGCTTTCTACAGCCATAATTGTTTCCTAATATCCTAATTTATACTTGACCAATATATTATTAGAATAGTCAATCAATACAAATTAATATGTCAGAAGTAAGAAAACCCAAATATCCCATTATTTCTTATAATCATATTCTTTCTGAACTTTCTGTGAACCGCAAAGATCCATGTGAAGTTATTCGTGAATTAATCTCTAATTCTTATGATGCCAATGCTTCTAACATTCAAATATACCCACTTTTACAAGAAAAAGGATTTATATATTTTGATAATGGCATTGGTTTAAGTGAAACAGAAGAAATTAATGGTATTACCCCTTATGTAGCTTTTTTCTCAATCGGAAAATCTACAAAAATTCAAGGAGAGTCTATAGGGTATAAATGTCAAGGTTCTAAACTTTGTTTTGCATCTAAAAATATTACTATCATTACTAAATGTTCAGATGAACTTTGGTGGAGATATATATCAATAGATAATCCCCAAAAAAATATCGATCAGTCTTTTAATATTGCTTCTGAGTTTAGTGACCAACCTTGGGATAGTCTAAGTGAACTTTTCCCCACAGCAAAAGCTCAAACAAAAAATATACTTAAAAAATTAAATCAAGATTTTTTTACTACTCAATTTAATCATCAAGGAACAATGATTATTGTTGATGGATTAGAAGTTCAAGACTTCTCAAATTTTTATTCTTCAAATGAATATGGAAAAAATCAATGGTCTTATTTAAAGCATTATATCCGCTTCAATACTAGACATGGTGACATGAGAATACTTAGAGCTGATGAGACAGATTTTCCCAAAAGAAGAGAACTTTCATTTAGAGAAACTATTGGATACAACGACCAATGTCAACTTTTTCTATGGTCTATGATTAAATATAATAAATACGAATTAGAAGAAATTAAACCAGGATATCCTTATTTAAAAAAACCGGATGCCACCGAAAAAATCAAAACTCCTGCTCAAGTATCAAGTCTCGATCATGGTAATTTTTCAGGCCGTTATTGTTCTACTTTTTCATATCAGGAAACAACTTATTGTATCACTTTAGCAATAGATGGAAATAAAAGAGCATTAAATAAATATCCAGAATTAAGTAGAAAAGGCGATGGGAAATCAGGAATTAAATTAGTAGATCAAAGAGGAACTTTCATTTCATCTGAAGGTGTAAAAATTTGTTCTTACAATAAAATTTTTGAGCATCCATTATTAGAAGACTATTCCATACTTGCAGATACCAAAGTGAAATCTCATTATATTTTGATCGTCAACGGTAGTTTTAATGTAGTCACAAATAGAAATTCTTTGACTGATGATTCTAAACAGATATTAAAAGACGATTCATTCCTGAAAAACATAAAAAAATTTTTAGATGAAGCTCAACGACAAGTTTCTGTTTTTCGTGAATTTATTGAAAGATTAAACAAGGAAAATCAAGAGGCAAAATTAGAGACATATATTCAAAAATTAGACAAGCTGAAAAAAGATATTAAAAATAGAACTAGGTTTAAAGTTAACAACATAGAACAATTAAAAAATAAATGGATTATACAACCAGAAATAGGAGAAGAACATTGGGTTGGAGCATTATATACAATGTTTTCTCACTTAGTTACTGTTGACTTACCTTACGCAGAATTATGGGTACGTCCAAGAACTTTTTGTGGCGTTGGTCTTGATAGTATAGCAGTTCCATTAAAAGAAAATAGCTTAAAAGACACGGTTCACAGAGGACTAGAATATAAATACACTTTTTCCCCGACAGATGAATATAATCATCCTTTTATTGTGACTAATTTTATAGTTTGTTGGGATATATCTATACCAGAAGAACGAGAATTAATTAAAGATGCTTATGGCTATTTTGGATATGTATCTTTAACAGAAGAATTAAATAATATTGGTTATGAAATAATTAATATTCAAAGTCAAACAGGTGAAATTCATGACCAAAACATTAAAGTAATTAGCCTCAAAAAATTACTCGATCATACTTTTGATTGTCAATGGACTACTCCTCCAAAATAAGCACTTCATCACATCTAAAACTTAACCTTTTTTGCTTCTGGATAGTTAGTCGTATTTGCTGCGGAGTATATTTCAAAGATTTTCTGATTATCTGGCCATGAAAATTTTCTAGGCGATCGCCCCATCCCAAAAACACACCTTGAGGTATTTCTACAGCTCAAACATTAGAACAGCTATAGCACTATAGTTTTTGATTGGAAGCTCAAAAAATGTGAATGACTGCCATGAGAAAACTATAACGTTATAGTTGAGATACTTCCACTCCCCAGTCAATCATTGTGAGCGCCACCAAAAAATGGAGACTGAGGTAAGTGGAGAGCAAAAAATCTCCCCTTCACCCACAATAGTTGGAGGCTCACAAAATGTGACTGACTACCATGAGAAAACTATAACGTTATAGTTGAGACACTTCCACTCCCCAGTTAATCATTGTGAACGCCACCAAAAAATGGAGACTGAGGTAAGTGGGGAGTAATAAATCTCCCCTTCATCCACAATAGTTGGAGGCTCACAAAATGTGACTGACTACCATGAGAAAACTATAACGTTATAGTTGAGACACTTCCACTCCCCAGTTAATCATTGTGAACGCCACCAAAAAATGGAGACTGAGGTAAGTGGGGAGTAATAAATCTCCCCTTCATCCACAATAGTTGGAGGCTCACAAAATGTGACTGACTACCATAAGAAAACTATAACGTTATAGTTGAGACACTTCCACTCCCCAGTTAATCATTGTGAACGCCACCAAAAAAATGGAGACTGAGGTAAGTGGGGAGTAATAAATCTCCCCTTCATCCACAATAGTTGGAGGCTCACAAAATGTGACTGACTGCTATGAGAAAACTATAACGTTTGAGTTAAGATACTTCCACTCCTCAGCTAATCATTGTGAACGCCACCAAAAAATGGAGACTGAGGTAAGTGGAGAGCAAAAAATCTCCCCTTCACCCACAATAGTTGGAGGCTCACAAAATGTGAATGACTACCATGAGAAAACTATAACGTTATAGTTGAGACACTTCCACTCCCCAGTTAATCATTGTGAACGCCACCAAAAAATGGAGACTGAGGTAAGTGGAGAGCAAAAAATCTCCCCTTCACCCACAATAGTTGGAAGCTCACGAAATGTGACTGACTACCATAAGAAAACTATAACGTTATAGTTGAGACACTTCCACTCCCCAGTCAATCATTCTGAGCGTTACCAACATAGCACTATAGTTATTCATTAGACAGGACTTAGGTCAAAGTACTATATATAGTAGATAAAAACTATAGCACTATGGTACATATAGTGGTTTTCTCGGAAAAAATCCCTTAGTCCTGACTAGAATAATTTTCGATTATCTAGCCAGAAAAATTTGCTAGGCGATCGCCTCATGCCAAAAAACACTACTAGACACTTTATCCCACCAAAACACGACATAAGCTATAGCACTATAGTTTTAATTCTCCATATCTAACATTAATTCCTGAGTCCAAAAAAGAGAAAATCAGAGGTTAAGCTAATAACCCCTGACCATTCTCCAATGCGGATGGCGAGACTCGAACTCGCAAGGCAAAGCCACACGTCCCTCAAACGTGCGCGTATACCAATTCCGCCACATCCGCTCTAGTTAGCATCTATCAACCAAACTTCAATAAAATTACGGCATTTTAGCTAACAATATACAATAATAACATAAAATTCTGGAATGTCTACAAGAAATTTTCTCACATCTTTCCTAAAAACCCAAAAAGTCTTATCCTAACTGAATAATTGAGCTAAAAGCACCGAAAATGCGGTTCTCTAAAATCCTAATAGCCAACCGAGGCGAAATAGCCCTACGCATTCTCCGCACCTGCGAAGAAATGGGCATAGCCACCATCGCCGTCCACTCAACCATAGACCGCCATGCCCTCCATGTGCAACTGGCGGACGAAGCAGTTTGCATTGGTGAACCCACCAGTAGCAAAAGCTACCTCAATATTCCCAACATTATATCGGCTGCCTTAACTCGTAATGCCTCTGCCATCCATCCAGGCTATGGCTTTCTGGCTGAAAATGCCCGATTTGCAGAAATCTGTGCTGACCACGATATTGCTTTTATTGGCCCATCACCAGAAGGGATTAGGGCAATGGGGGACAAATCCACAGCCAAAGAAACCATGCAAAAAGCCGGAGTTCCTACAGTTCCAGGAAGTGATGGTCTTCTCAAAGATGAAAAAGAAGCAGTAGCGATCGCCAAAAAAATCGGTGTTCCCCTCATGATCAAAGCCACTGCCGGAGGTGGAGGACGAGGAATGAGACTGGTTCGCCAAGAAAACGAACTCTCCAAACTGCTTCAGGCAGCTCAAGGAGAAGCAGAAGCAGCCTTTGGCAACTCTGGAGTCTACATAGAAAAATTCATTGAACGTCCACGTCACATTGAATTTCAAATTCTAGCCGATAGTCACGGAAATGTAATTCACCTGGGAGAGAGAGACTGTTCTATTCAGCGTCGCCATCAAAAGTTACTAGAAGAAGCTCCCAGCCCAGCATTAAGTCCTAAACTACGTCAGAAAATGGGAGAAGCCGCAGTCAAAGCAGCCAAGTCCATTAATTATGTAGGTGCTGGCACTGTAGAATTTCTCCTAGACAAGTCTGGTGAATTCTACTTTATGGAAATGAATACTAGGATTCAAGTAGAACATCCAGTCACAGAACTAATTACAGGACTTGACTTAATTGCCGAGCAAATTAGAATTGCCCAAGGAGAGAAACTGCGACTAACCCAAAAGCAGGTAAATTTTAATGGCCATGCAATAGAATGCCGAATTAATGCCGAAGACCCAGACCATAATTTTCGCCCCCATCCTGGTCGCATTAGTGGTTATCTACCACCGGGAGGTTTAGGAGTGAGAATGGACTCTCATGTTTATACAGACTATGAGATTCCACCTTACTATGATTCTTTGATTGGTAAATTAATAGTTTGGGGACAAGACCGTCCTACTGCCATTCAGAGGATGAAACGCGCTCTCAGAGAATGTGCTGTGACAGGAGTTCCCACAACTATCAGCTTTCATCAAAGAATTTTAGAGACTCCGGAATTTCTGGAGGGGCAAGTATATACAAACTTTGTTGAGACTGTGATGAAACCTGAGAGTAGTAAATAAGTAGGGCTTGCTGAATAAAAGTGTAATCAATACCTGTAACGGCTTCCAGGGTTAAAGATTGCTGAGGGGGTGTAAGGTTTTTGGCTCAATTAGTCTCAAAATGCTCATATTTTTCCCCTGAGTATCAGAAAATTTGGCCGTAGTAGATAGTCTAAGCTGTTCCCAGTTAAGTGTTCCCTATCATCACCATCAGACTTTTGAGCGCAAGCCCTAAGTAAGTTGACGCAAAAAAAACTAAGTATGTAACAAAAAGTAAAGTGGATCTAAAACCTCTTCCCTTCTGCCTTCTGCCTTCTGCCTCCTGCCTTCATTAGCTACAGCATCATTCTCAATAAACCTTGCTGGCCCAAAAGCAACTCTCGTAATAAGCTGAAAATACCTACCCAAATAATCGGACTAATATCTACCCCACCTAGAGGAGGCACAATTTTCCTAGTGGGGGCTAAAAATGGTTCTGTCGGCCAAAAAATCAAATTAAATGGAAGTTGATTGATATTTACCTGGGGGTACCATGTGAGAACTATTCGGAAGATAAATAAGAAAGTCATTAACCCCAGGATAATACCTAGAGTCCAATTCGCTAATGTCAGATAGTCCATAAGATAATAAAAAAATGAAATTTTGTCAAAAAAATCTTAGTGCAGCGCTGTGGAAATAATCCACCAGTGACACAATTCCACAAGCATTAGTAACTGATACTTTTGCCTTATACACAGCTACACTCAAGATTTGGCTAGTATTAAATATTTAAAGATATTGATTAGTAAATCCTATTCATGGTCAGAAGGCAAGCTGTAAAAATCATTACTTGTTTACCACGACCAAAATTTCTACTGAAAAAAATCGCAAACCGCTATAATATTTAAAATTAAAGTAAATTAAATTTTGTGGCAAAGGGCAATAATCCATGACTCCTTCTTTATCAAACTTCTTATTAAGTCTACTGGCGGGAACTCTAATTGTAGTTATTCCTGCTACAATTTTTCTGATATTCGTCAGCCAAAAGGATAAAGTTACTCGTTCCTAGACCCTAAATAATAAACATTTTCCTTTTTGGAGCAAAGGTTAAGTCAGAATACCATTTCCTAGAAGTCTAACAATCACGAATTCTTCTTAGGAATAAACTTTTTTCTGCAATAACTTAACAGTTATGTGAAGAGCCGAAAAGCAAACTATTTTTGGTTTAAGTTTCACCTAATTTTTTTTTGCAAAGACAAAGTTAAAGCCTCAGACTACAGAATAGGGGAGACAGTGATATAATTGTCCAAACCTAACAAGCTGAGGTTTTTCTTTGTTAAATTGATGACATAGCACAAGTCAAAAGGAAAAATCTGGCGTTGTCTGAGTTTTAAGCTTTTAATATGTCAAATACAGTAGTGGCAATTGCTATGCAATATCCAACTAAATATTAAATAAATTATATATACCAAGTAACTTCAAGTCTCAATACCAAGTCAGGGTAGAGATTATTAAACTTGAATTACTAATTGATGACTTACTAATAGGAGATTTAGAATGGTCAACTTAGGATTAAATTGGAGTAGTTTGCTAGGAATAATCCTGGCCGTAGCAGGAGCAGGACTATACTTCCTCCGCACATGGCGTCCAAAGCTAGCTAGAGACCACGATATTTTCTTTGCCGCCATTGGCTTACTATGTGGAGGTATTCTCATATTCCAAGGCTGGAGACTAGACCCTATTTTAGCTTTCGGTCAGTTTTTGTTAACTGGTAGTGCCATATTCTTTGCAGCAGAATCTATCAGAATGAGAGGTCTTACAACTAAGCAAGCTAGGGAACGTACCCCTATTGTAGATGAAGAAAGACCAGTAAGTCCTGTTTATGGTTATGCAGAATCAGACTTAGACGAACTAGAACCTTATGAAGAATATCCTGCTAATCGTCGTATCAGAGGTACTCAAGATTATCGTTCTTCTAGGCCAGATAATTTTGAGGATGACTACCGCCGTCGTCCTTCTAATCGTAGAAGCAGTTATGATAGACCAGGAGAAACAAACCCAAGATTACGCAAGCGTAGTCCTCGTTCAGAAGATTATCCTACTAGAGCGTCTTCTGAATATTGGGAAACTTCTGTAGACTTAGAAAATAAGAGACCTACTTCTCGCAGTCGAGGTAATATCAGTGATGCTAATAGGCCAGAAGATGGACTACCTCGCCCTCGTAGTCGAGATAGCTGGGAGACTTCTAGTACTGAAGAAAGACCACCCTATAACCGTACTCGTCGCCCTAGTCCTGAAGCAAGCTACTCGGAAGAAACATCTCCTAGAACTAGAAAGCGTCGTCCACCAGAAGCATCATCTACGGATGGAGAAGTAACATCAGAAAATTATGTAGAGTATACTCCTATGGATTCTGCTGATAGTGATGTTAATGGTTAATTGAAGAAGGCAGAAGTTAGAAGGCAGAAGTCAGAAGGCAGAAGGCAAAATTGCTTATGGATAGTCTTCAACAGGTCACTCCGTGTCTACAAGCTCCAAACAATTTTCAGCACCCCCGTTTATGGTGAGGTATTAAACCCGCAAAAGAAAAGATAAATTTCTAATAGAAGTAGGAATATTAGGTGGGGATAATTTTGATTTTTTAAAGTAAATAAAAAAATTCTATTTTCCCCCACCCATTCTATTATTTATTTAATCGCTGAATATTCGTAGCATTGAGAAAATTTGTAGAAATTCAATTTTTGTTGAACCGAAAAAATTATCATCAAAACTTTACTAAAGTCAAAAGAGATATTTCTATTATTATTAATAATTTGATCTACAAAGCTGGCGCGAAGCGAATACTGAGAATATTGGAAAGCCAACTTTGATGTCGGCAAGGGGTCTCCCGTTATACGAATGTTAACGGGAGGGGAATTGCCGACCAACAAATAAACCGCGTAGCGTCCGCTTGAGCGGGATTTTTTGGTAAACCCTTGATGTAGTCTGGAATGATTTGGGTAACAGATAAGTCTTTCCTTTTTGCGTATCGATTAATTTTTTCATAATTTACTTGATTTATCTCGAATTACTATCCGTTTATTTCTTGTCATTGTACGCAGATTTGTGTTATGATGATTATATTAGGAGTAGCGGTAATACGCACCTGATAACAGTACATAGAAAACAACATAGAGTATGGGGTTCAATTCAGAAGTTCTAGTCAGCCCGTGAAAAGGTAAAACTCTTGAGGGTCCTGGATGAGTAANCAAGGGAGGCAACTTTTGCAGTAAGACAATTAATAAAGCTTTTATCCTAAAACTAAAAGCACTCTTCTGATAGCTGAAGTCCGCAGTTCCTCCGGTAGGAGGCTGGCTGACGGCTGAATGCTTACGTTAATATTTATCAACTTTACTGCTGTACAATACCTATACAATTCCGGCACTCACTGGGTAAAACCTGACCCACCCCTCTAGCTCCCCTCCCAGGAGGGGATGGGGGTGGGTGATGTTTGCTTCTTGCTTCAACCTGGGAGGCCGCCCTCTTCCAGTTCACAAGCGTAAATTCGGGTACAGCCTACCCCCTAGCATTTTGATTAATTTCTCCATACTGAGATAACACCAGTGCCGCATTTAAGTCCCGGTCTATTCTCATTCCGCAGTGAGGACAATTCCCCGGTGCGGTCTTTTAACTTTAATTCTTGATGAATGTAACCACAACTATGACAAGTTTTGGATGACGGAAACCACTGATCAGCTAGCACTACTGTCCCACCAGAGCTGACGATTTTGGTTGTCAATCGTTGTCTAAATTGATAAAATCCTTGGCGGGCTATAGACGCTGCCAACTTACCATTTTTCATCATACCTTTAACATTTAAACTCTCTAAGCAGACGTGCTTAACTTTACCCACTAAGAGTGTAGTAGTTTTCTCTATGAAATCCCTACGCACATTAGCAATACGACCATGATACTTCGCGAGTTTTTTGTAGTATTTAATGGCATTTTTTGAAGGTGGTTTACCTTTACCTCCTAGTTCCATACGGTTGC
The DNA here is from genome assembly GCF_010692555.1 of Okeania sp. SIO3B5. Lineage (GTDB taxonomy): Bacteria > Cyanobacteriota > Cyanobacteriia > Cyanobacteriales > Microcoleaceae > Okeania. The sequence goes on from NZ_JAAHHG010000005.1 coordinate 60,599, forward strand.
GCCATTGAAACTTAGCCAGGTTTAATTGCTCTAGTTTAATAGAGTCTGGGAGACTTAAAATTTCGTTTCCCCCTTTTTTTGGTTTGCTATACTTGCAAATTGTTTGACTCCAACATCTATACCAAAAGTTTCGTATTCCCGCTCATCTAATAGGGGATGAACTGGCAACTTCTCAGCTTCAATTGCTTTAACTAACAAACCATTTTTCCCCTGTTCTACTAATAGTAAAAGTCTGACTTGCTGTGGTGTAAGGTATTGATTCCCATAATCGAAAAGTTCCTAATGTTGGTATTTTAATTTTCTGACCAGGGTTAACTATAACTTTTCCATTACCGTTGTAAACAGTAAAAGATTGTCTGTCTTTTTTCCTTTTCAATTTAGGATATTTACTGATTCCCTATTTCGGTTTAAATGCTTCACCTAGATGTTGAAAAGCACTTTGGTAAATGCGAGACGAATAATTATTTGTCCAGGCATATTCTGGCTGCTTTTTGACATAGTTAGTAAAGACTTTTTTAGCTTCTAAAATACGTAATGCGTAACTCAAGCTAACTTCCTGACCACGTTTGTTAACTTTGGTCATGGCAGAAGTTCCATTCACCATATTGAGGCCATAGTTGTAAACAAAACGAGCATAACCAGCACATTTCGCCATAAATGAGCGCTCCTGGTTACTAAGTTTTAATTCAAGTTTTTTGGCGTACAATCAAATCACCTCCAACCACATTTTCAAATATTTTTTGTGGCTAAGTCAAAAAAATCCCCTTTTTTTTCAGTTCTTGCCGGAAATTGCCATAGATATTGATACTAGCAATCAGCTCCTTGAAAAATACTATTTCTCTGAAGTCACTAAAGCAGATTTTATAGCAAGGAACGAGTTGGTTAGGACATAGACTGGTGATCGACTTTAGACAGAGAAATTTTTTCCCACTGTTCCCTGTTCCCTCCTATATTCAAACATATCAATTTGGGTTAGAAATATAATAGCTGGAAAAATACTATTAATCTCTAACCTCGTAATAACTTCAGTTAACTTTAAATCACTTAGTCATTAATAACAATCCTTAGTAAGCACCATTGTTTTTTGGGAAAACAACAATACCAATTGTTTTAAACATGATCCATATATCTATCCAAAAATTTCTGAAGTTTACATAAAAAAGGTCGATTTGAACTCTCTTAGGATAGGGAATATCATTACGACCAGAAACTTGCCATAAACCTGTAATTCCTGGTTTGATCGTAAGAATTTTATCCATGTGATGACCGTATTTTGGTAGTTCCTCAACCACTAATGGTCTCGGCCCTACGACGCTCATATCACCTTTCAAAACATTCCAAAATTGGGGAAATTCATCTAAACTCGTTACCCTAAGAAATTTACCGATCCATGTAATTCTAGGGTCATGTTTTAATTTAAAACTTTCTTGAAATTCTTGGCGCAGATGAGGAGATGTTTCCATAATTTCTCCTAACATTTCATCTGCATTTTTCACCATAGTTCTAAACTTCAAACAACGGAAAAGCTTTCGATTTTTACCCACTCTTTCTTGAACATAAAAAACAGATCCTGGAGAGCTTAAGACAATTAGTAAAGCTATAAACAGGTAAACGGGGGCAAACAATATGAGAACCAACAGAGAAAACAGGATATCAAATAATCTTTTATAAAATCCTACCTCTAGGCCCTCTAGAAATCGACTTTTTTGTCTATCTCTGGGGAGGAAAGGTTGAAAACCACGTCCTGTAAACCCCCTAATTACCTTGCCAGAGATGAATTGGCTATCGGCAGTCATCTTACTCCTTCACTTCACACCACACACAGTCCTGATCATAAAGCTTATAGCGAAATAGAGGGCAAATTTAGTTACGAAAAAGATGACTAATTTTGAAAAAGGACAATTATTTGCCTCTCGCTTCAGATTCTTCCGTACCTCTATTGATAAATTTTATACAAATCAAAGATTTGTTTTAATCTCAAGATTAACTATGAAGATTATGATAGTCCCATATTTGAGATACCTATCCTATCTCAAATAGTCATATTGTTAATAAAAGTCTATACCATCAGTCAAGGGGAAATTATAAATAGTCAGTAGTTAAGATTGCAAGTTCAATCTATTGCAAGATGACAGTGTAGCAATACGTTCTTTAAGTTAGGACAATAAATTTGAGTGATCGGGAAGTATGGAGTTGAGAATAGGGAGTTGAAAATCAGAAGACTGTAGTCAAAAACATCTGAAAAATAGCCTCAAAACCAACATTCCGCACCACAAAATGTAGGATAGAATCAGGAGTCAGGAGACAACCTAACCCTAACCCCTCCCAGGAGGGGAAGTCAGGAGACAGAATTTAGAAGAAAATCATAGCTGCCGTAATTGAGTAATCAATAAAACAAGTATTTATGCTTAATTGTTTACTCAGAATTTAATGAACGAAAAAAGTAATAAGGTTAATGGTTAATAAAGATAAGTTATACAGTATAAATACTTAGCAAGGCCGGGATTTATATACTACTTTTGATGTTGCAATTTGAAGTATTGAATGTAGGTCAAAAGCTTAACATCGCAAAAATTTAAGGTCAAATTAGCTTGTTTGTTGATCTATCTAGGTTTTCCTAGGTCATGCTATGCCAAGAGCTATTTTTACCGAAAAGCGACGTTGAAGGCCCCCGTGTTTTAACCGGGGGATGAAAACAAGCGAATCCTTTAGACTAGACAACTTTAGTTGTCCTGTGCTATTACTACCTACAATAACTTTTCGGTCTGCCCGCTTCCAATGTACTGTTGTCAGCAAGTTTTAGACCGACTGGATTTTGGTCAAATAGGCTAGCTGCTATTACAGAAAAGCGTAACCGCCAAATCCATGATGGTATCAATAAAGCAGCCAGAATAGTAATTAATCATTGTTTAAAAAATTCTATTAGACTCAAAGAAAGAATAGCTCTATTATGTGAAGAGTATGGGATTATATTCATAGAAACTGAGGAAAGTTATACAAGTATTGCTTCATTTTTAGATGGTGACAATCTACCTAATTATGGTGAAAAACCCAATGATTGGAAACCATCACCGAAAAGAATAAAGCGTGGTTTGTATAGAAGTAGTAATAATTGGTTAATTAATGCAGACTGTAACGGGGCTGCAAATATAATCGCAAAAGTAAGCAGAAAGCTAAGGTTAAACTTAAGCCGACTGTGTAGGGGCACTTTGACTTGTCCCCAGAGAGTGTATCTTTGGTCAGCGCTCGAAAAAACGAAGCAACATGGATTTATCCTGTTGCGTAGTATCAACTTAGAATCCCCGTGACTTCAGTCCGGGGAGTAGTCAACCTCAAAAATATCGAAGTATCTACTAGGCATCTATAACTGCTTCATAAAACTGATACAAAGCGTCATATAACATGACAAGTTGATGTTTACTTCCTGCTTCTACTGAGGCCGTCGGCGGTTACTCATCCACAGGCATTCACGGTCAAGCCAACCGCATCCCTACACTCTATACTTACATTTAAGTCTTTGTCAATTAACATAACTAAAAAAGTCCTCAAACCCTTACTAAGCCATTCCTAGTAGGGAGCGGGATTTCTGGAAAGGTCTACGTCTATATGGATAGACTGCCAGAAATGCTTAAGTAGCGATTAGTGCAGAAGATACAAATTTCACCCTCGTTACTACTTGCCTGTGAGAACTAGGGTATTATGTCGATAAATCGCGCAAATTGTTAACTAAGTCGAAACTCCCTCTTTTCCACAGAGGTCTAATGTAATTTTCTACATCTGCCATACATAATTGTTCAACGACTTATCGGTCAAACGCTAACAGTCGTAGAATTAGCAGTATCAATAATTATATTCTCAATTGCCTCAGCAGATAAACTAGGATTAGCTTGTTTAATTAAAGCTGCGACACCTGCAACATGGGGTGTTGCCATAGAAGTACCAGCAAAGAAACTATATAAATTACCTGTTATTGAAGGAGCTACAGGTCCATAAATATCTCCTGCATCTTCAGGAAAACCATCTCCTCCTGGGGCCACGACATAATCCAATTCACTACCAGCTTTATTAGAAAAAGAAGAAAATTGGGCATTTCGATCTACTGACCCAACTGCAATTCCATATTCATTAGCTAATCTTGCTGGATAATCAGGACTGCTTGAACTACCATTACCTGCCGCAGAAACAAATACAACACCTCTATCAGCAGCATAACGAATAGCATCAATTTCGCTGCTAACTAAATTTCTCCCACCAGAACTAAAGTTAATTACATCTGCTCCATTATCAACAGCATAGAGAATAGCTGATATTCCATCGCTAACCTTACCCACCCCTTCATCATCTAGCACCCGGAGAGACATAATTTTAGCACTTGGAGCTACTCCAGTTGTTCCTGCTCCATCTCTCTTGGCAGCAATTGTACCAGCGATATGAGTTCCATGACTTTCTTCATCCCTTGGGTCATTATCATCATTTACAAAATCCCAACCCCAGGTATCATCTATATAACCATTATCATCATCATCAACGCCATTATTGGGAATCTCAGCGCTATTGTTCCATATTTGGCCTGTTAATTCAGGATGGGTATTATCTACACCACTATCAATAACAGCTACTACAATACCTTCTCCCTGAAAACCTTGATTCCAAACTTCTGGTGCTTTGACTAAATCTAGTCCCCACTGATTTCCGCCAATATCTGGAACATCTGGAAAAGGGGCAGCTCCAGTAGCACTGGCCACTGCTGCTGAGGCATCAACTAAACCGTATCCAAAAGTACTGTTAAAGGTTGGCTGTACAGAACTAGCTGTTTGTGGAGCTTCATTTATACTTATAGTATTAGTATCCCCAAAAATTAAGCGACTTTCAACAAGTTGTATGTCAGATATTGCTTTAACTCTTGCTAAAGTTAAACCATTTGTCTGAACCTGAATTAATGTATCCCCCGATAAAGAATCTGCTGTTAATAAGATGTCATTTTCTGTTAAGTTTTCTGGTATTTTTATTCTGTCAAAATTAAAGTCAAAATCATCAATAATATCTGCCATGTCTATATTATTATTTTGATATTCTCGTAGCACAAATGTGTCATTGCCTACTCCTCCAATTAATGTATCTTTTCCTAAGTCTCCAGAAATTAGATCGTTACCATCTTCACCTAATAAAAGATCGTTTTCTTTACCTCCAAAAATTGTATCGTTACCAATTTCTCCATAAATTGTGTCGTTGCCTAAATCTCCCAAAATTCGATCGCTACCTTGATTCGCATAAATCAAATCATTATCTCTACCACCTCGTAAAGTATCCGAACCATCCCCACCCAATATGTTGTCGTTGCCTTTATTACCATTAATTAGTTCAGGATTTGATGAGCCTATTATTGTATCATTACCATCTAGAGCTTGTAGACCTTCTGGATATGGAGTCAGTAAATTTACGGGTACAATAAAGTTATTAGGGTCGTTGTCTAATAAATAAGAGAAACCATCAGAACTAGGAGCCATAATCGTATTCTTTTGTTAACACTAATTTTCAGTATAGACGCGCTTTATTAATTTTTGGTTAAATAATATTTTCTCTTTGTTGCTAATTCCTTACACTTCATTAAATTCCAGGAAATTAATTATTTTGCTTTGACAACTTTCTGAAGTTATTTTTTCTGATTATTTCTATTCATTAAGAGTCTTATTCATTTCTCTATTAATTATTTTTAATTTCATATTCAGCTTGTTGATAATTCTTTGTATTGTCTCTTTATTTAACTTCTATCCCACATTCCGCACTTCAAATTGCAACATTAAAACCTACATTCCGCACGACAAAACGTAGCATAAAAATATAAGTCAAAATTCAAAAGTCAAAAGTCAAAAGTCAAAAGTAAGAAGTAAATTATAGTGGTCAATAGAAGTCAATAATTTAGCAAGTATTTATGCTTAAAATTTAACTGAGAATTTGACTTTTGAGAAGTAATTTATACTGTATAAATATTTACCAATAATAGAAATTATATACTACTTTTAATGTTATAAATTGATGTGAGGAATGTGGGTTAAAAGTAGTATAAAAATCCGTAGCTGGCTAGGTATTCATACTATATAGGGTTTGCTGAAAAAGTCTGATAGGTGAGGGTAGGAGACAGGACACAGGACACAGGACACAGGAGAAATAGGAATTTAGAGCAGGTAGGAGTAAGAATTGTAAGAATGATTTTTCTGCCCAACTATGCGCCTAAAATACTAACTTTTTGAGCGTGAAGAGCTGAAAACCAAGGTATTTCAGACCCTAAAAGGCTAAAGTCTTTATATGTCAATGCTTTTAGATTTAATCAGTAAGCCCTATATAAATAATTTTCATTTACCGAAAAATTGCAGTCTAAAGCCTCCCTTTTTATACCAATTCCCAAAAATAATACTATACTTCACATAGGACTTCAGCTATTAAGTAATAATAATAATTCAATAATGTTTGTAACGATTATCGGCATTAAACAAAGATATTTTATGTATTTAAACCCTAATCCTTACCGAATAATTAACTAATTAATAATTAAATAATTCGCGCCTTGAAGCCGACCCTTTTAAGGGGAAAAAAGCGGTCTCCGGATGGCGTTTTGCTCCGCAACATATAAAGCGGAGCGGCTCTGATAAGAGCGGGTCCCCTCGCCATATCCAATCAACCAAGAGAAGAAATAATATTTCCTTATATTCAATTCCGTAACGGTTAAAACCCGAGGTAATTATCAATTATCCATTATCAATTATCCATTAATGAATCCCTACTCCCTACTCTCAAGGAGATGTAGCAAGACTTTCAAGAGAGAAGAGACTATTTATTATTTCAAGCCTCTTGTTTCAGCTAGAGGTACTGATAACTGATAACTGAAATGACCTTTCTCATTTGTCAAATTATTAATAAAATATTCAGCAAGCCCTATTTAATTGTTTACTCATAAGTTACAGAATAATTAACTAATTAATAATTAAATAATTTGCGCCTTGAAGCCGACCCTTTTAAGGGGAAAAAAGCGGTTGAGGAATGGATGGTTCCTAACCATATCCAATCAACCAAGAGAAGAAATAATATTTCCTTATATTCAATTCAGTAGCGGTTTTAACCAGAGGTAATTATCAATTATCCATTATCAATTATCCATTAATGAACACTATGATTTCCTTCCAAATTCTGACTCCTAGTTTCATACTAGATTCAGCAAGTGCGGAATGTAGATTCTATATAGTAAATAGGGAAAGCTGACAGGGACTAAATGAGAGACGGTGTTGAGGCGATAGCCCATAATTTAATATTCCTTGCTTATGTTTGGATGTACCATAACCTTTGTTATTTGTCAAGTCATAAACAGGATACTTTTTGGCCAAACGTATAATCAATGTATCTCGCCAAACTTTAGCCACAATACTTGCAGCAGCGATCGCCAAACACTTACTATCTCCCTTAACAATGACCTTCTGAGGTATAGACAAATCTTGAATTTGCTGATTCCCATCAACCAAAACCAAATTTGGCCGATATTTCAACCTGAGAACAGCTCGCTTCATAGCCAATAAAGAAGCTTGCAGAATATTTAAACGGTCTATTTCACGCACGGAAGCTATACCAATTTGACAGTCCAAAGCAATAGTTTGAATCTGACTAGCCAAAATACAACGACGCTTTTTTGTTAATTTTTTACTATCTGCTACTTTTCCCCCCTGATAAAGGGAAGCTAGAGGGGATGCCAAATCATCCAAAACTTTTTCTGGCAAAATTACTGCTGCTGCCACTACGGGTCCAAATAATGCTCCACGTCCCACTTCATCTACACCAGCAGTGAGAGGTTCAATTATATTAATAGGGTATACCATTTATTCTTGAGTAGGGGATTAGGGCAGTGGGGGAGAAGTCATTTCAGTTATCAGTTATCAGTTATCAGTTATCAGTACCTCTGCAATAAGGAGGCTTGAAATATGGAATATTCTCTTTTTTTTTATCCCCTTAAAAGGAGAGGATTTAGACCACAATTTCTCGGTAAACATCAGAATAATTAACAATAACTGGTTAATAATTATCAAAAAAATATTCATTATATGTTAATTACTTAATCACTGAAATTTCACTTAAGCGTAGCATTTTTTTTAAAATTGGTATTACATAACTGAGGTTCATAGATATAGCAAGGAACGAGTTGGTGTTTGACAGAAATTGACGATTAACCTGAGACAGAGAAAAGCTTTTACCGAATAATTAAGGTTTAAAGCCTCTCATTTAAAGGAGAAAAAATTTTCCCTTTTGCGTCAATCCTATCCGCTTTCAAGAAGAGGTAATAATTAGGGCTTGCTGATTAAATCTAAAAGCATTGACATATAAAGACTTTAGCCTTTTTTTTGCCTTTAAAAAGTGCGCCTATTTCAGCTCTTTATGCTCAAAAAGGAGCGTATTTTAGGTGCATAGTTGGGCAGAAAAATCTTGGGACAAAACTTAGCTCCTACCTGCTCTAAATTCCCATTTCTCCTGACTTCCCCTCCCCTCCTGGGAGGGGCTAGGGGTGGGTTGGGAGGGGGAGGGGCGAGGGGTGGGTTGTCTCCTACCCTTACCCATAAGACTTTTGAGCGCAAACCCTAATTAATAATTATTAATTATTAATTATTAATTATTAATTGTTGAACACTGTTTCCTGCTAAATCTAAATTCTGTTTATTCCTCTGTAGCTGCTGAAGAACGACGACGACGACGCCGAACTGGCCCTGAATCATCAGAGTCATTATCTGAACTTAGATCGACATCTGGATCGCTCAATTCTGCCTCGTACTGACCATTTTCCTCATCACTATCAAAATTAATTTGCTCCTCTTCCTCTAAAGACATTGATGAGTCAACCTCTTCTAATTCTGGATCTTCATCGTTATTCTCCTCTTCGTACTCTACTTCTGACTCAAGCTCAACATCTTCTTTTTTTTCTGTTGTTTCTCTAATGCTTTTCTCCCCAGGTTCCTGAATAGAAATAATTACTGATTTAGGATTTTTAACTGTTCCCTCTTCTAAAAGTGTTATTGGAGAAATACCCATCAAAGCATACACATCTTGCTCATCAGGTGTCATTTCTACTGTCACTATCTCTGGAGGTTCGGTAATAGGTCTAATTATCTCTCTTCCCGGACGCCTATTGGGTGTTGTCAATGGATATCCTTCTGAAAGCATAGGATATTCCATCTCTGTGCCCATTTCTCTTTCTTGCAATTCTAATGATTCATCTTGCATTGTTTCACCGACTCCTACTCGTCGCCGTCGTCGCCGTCGGTTAGATTCTTGATAACTAGGGTGATTTAACAATTCTAAATCTGAGGAATTATTAGTAGACTCTACTTCTTGATATCCCTGTGTAGTCTCCCCAGTAGGAGTCTGAGTTGCTGTTACTAAAGTTGGAGGAGCAATAGTTACAGGTCTGATAGTTTCTTCTACCTCTGGGGTACGACTAACTACAGGCAAATTAAGTTCTTCAGCAGGAATTTCTGATTCCCCTGGTAAACGAACTAAATGTCCTAATCCATTACAGCTAGGACAAGTGCGGCCAAAAAGTTCATATACATTTTGACCTTGGCGTTTACGAGTCAACTCAACTAACCCCAGTTCTGATAACTGGGCTATTTGAGGTCTCGCTTTATCAGCTTTGAGAACTTGATTAAAATGTTCAAGAACTTGCAATTGGTCTCGCCGTGAGTCCATATCAATAAAGTCCACAATAATAACCCCAGCAATATTACGCAGGCGTAGCTGACGGGCTATTTCTGTAGCTGCTTCACAATTTGTCCAAAGTACTGTTTCGCGAGCTGTAGCGGAGCGTGTGAAAGAACCGGAGTTGACATCTATCACAGTTAGTGCTTCAGTCGGTTGGATAATAATGTAACCACCAGAGGGCAAGTCCACTCTAGGTCTAAGAGCTTCTCGAATGGCTGCATTAACCCGGAAATATTCTAGAATGGGGATACGATCGCTATGATAGTCAATTAAAACTTGTAGTGGTTTGCCCCCGCTCCAGTTAAGCAGGTGTTTTTTGACTCGCTTCACTGCCTCGCTTGAGTCTACTACAATCCGATTTACATCTGTGTTATACATATCTCGTAGCACTCGTTGAATAAAGTCACTATCACGATTTAGTAGTGCAGGTGCTCTATTGGAGTTGCCCTCCATTTGGACTGTTTCCCACTGTTTCTGCAATAGTTCTAAATCTTCTAGAATTGCTTCTTCTTCCATCCCTTCTGCTTCAGTACGGACTAATAATCCCATACCTGCTGGTTTGATTAAAATCGCTAATGCTCTGAGGCGATTTCTTTCGTTTTCAGAACGAATACGTCGGGATAGGTTGACACCCCGTCCATAAGGCATTAGGACTAAATAGCGGCCTGGTAGAGTTATGTTGCCTGTTAAGCGTGGTCCTTTTGTACCTGTGGGTTCTTTCATCACTTGTACTAGGACTTTTTGTTGGGGTGTCAGTAGTTCTGTAATTGCACCGGAAGACCGTTTTAATCTTAATGGCCCTAAATCGCTAACATGAATAAATCCGTTGCGCTCTGGATCTCCAATGTTTACAAATGCTGCATCTATCCCAGGTAGTACATTTTCTACTACTCCTAGATATATATCACTAACTTGATGGCTGCCTGTAGCAACGACAAGTTCTTGTATTTGGTCTTCAGAAAATACCGCAGCAATTCTATGTTGCTCGGCAATAATTATTTGCTTTGGCATTCAATTCCCTCAATTGCTTAATAAAAATGTGGCGCTATAGATGTAAGTCACCTGTGAAGTTCTCTCCCGTTAAATCGGAGATTATAACGGGAGCTTCTCAAACAAAGAAGTTTCTTGCTTTGCTGGCGCAATGCTACGCGAACGTAGGCTGATTAATCTCATAGCCTCCACAAGCAGACAAGATGATACCCACGTCGTTTAACCCTTTATTTAATATATTAATTGCAGCGTTTTCATCTCTATCTAAAACTGTTCCACATTTCTGACAAGAATGAATTCTAACTGATAAAGTTTTAGGTACTTTTTGGCCACAATTACTGCTATTTTGTGATGTATGATGAGGGTTAACTTTTATTATATGAACACCTTGAATAATTAATAATTAATAATTAATTATTAATTATTAAAGAATTATATCAAATTCGGTAGCATCGGTGTTATTTAATCTTTAAAGATAAGAGTCTATATTGTCGGGGCGAGTGGCCATTTGCCCTTGTCGATTGTATGACGATCGACAGAATTATACTACTCCGAAGCCAACGGATTTGATATCATTCATTATTCATTATTCATTGTTCATTGTTAATTATTTACCTACATCATAAATTGATTTTGATAGTTTAGTATTTTTTGCTAAACCTCTAAATATTTAAGTTTGCCTTCGGCACGCCGCTCCGCGTCTACAACTGCAATCATGTCATATTGTTTAACTAATTTATGAGCAGTTTTATAGTTACAATCTTCTCTTTGTCTAGCAATATGTATTCAATGAATAATTAATAATGAAAGAAGGAAACTAATTATTCATTATTAATTGTTAACTATTAGACGTTTATTTAGTTAAATTAAATTCTGATAATTATTAATTGTTAATTATTAATTATTAATTATCAACGTGCCTTTTTCCAGTTATTTGACCCAATTTCTTTTCTAGATACTTTTCTTTGCTTTCTTGCTAAATTAGATTGCGCTTTCCTGTAGAAATTAGGGACAGAAACAGTTTCACCAGTATTAGTTGTCAAAAACTCTTTTAAGCCTACATCAATACCTACAGCAGTTTTGATATTATCTGTAGGAATTAAACTAGGTACTGACTTATCTTCTAAACTCAAACTCACATAATAACCGTCAGCGTCTTGAGTGCGTCTTACATTCTGGGGTTTCCCCAGAATTACGCACTCGCTTTTTTGGTTATAGTTGCAGTTTTCATCGTAAACCCATCTGGAATTGGTCTATGAACTATTACTGGAATAGCACCAAACCTACTAATAATTATTTGTTTACCATCAAATTTTATTGCTGATGAGCGGATGATTAACTCTACTAAAACACAATGACCTTAATTTCCCTGATTTTTTAAATCTTGGCCTTCCTCCACCTTTACCAGATCGATCGGGTATTAGCCTTTCATGTCGGCTCTTAGCCGAAACGTTTCCAAGCTTTATCTAGTCTTTGTAAGTTAATTTGCTGAACTTCGTATGGAGATTTCCTTGTAGTCAGGAAATAACTGTTTTGTCTGTTTAAGTGCGAATTGCTGAAAATAATAATCTGGTCTACTAGAAATCTCGCCAATAGGACATGAAATTAATGAACAACGGTCAATTTGACATCTGGTTCTATTCAACCAGTCTAAACGTTGACCTAGAGCATAATTCCAATGCCGTCGTAACAGTTCTAACCAATAATCAATTTTGACTGACTGTTCACAAGTGGGCTTAATTTTGTAGCAATGAGTAATTATCATAATTTTATATTACTCTTTACTGCTATATTTGAGCAGCAATCGACACCTGTTCAATTTACTACCAGGCAATTTCTCTCCTATTAAATAGCAGATTATAACGGGAGACCCCTTGCCGAATCTAGTTAGATATTCACTGCAATACTTGCGTGAACTTTGCTTCTTTGTTGTTGATAATGCTTGGTCTGGTGTTGAGTAGTTTACGCTTCAGTTTACTCTTACCCATTTGAATACTTCTACTAATTTCTATCTTATTGTATTTTCAATTCTTCACACTCAAAATAATCCAATTTTTTTACAAATCTTCATTTTTGTATCACTTCTATTAAATAGTTTAAATTATTTAATTTCTCAGGCACTTTAGAACTAGATAGATTAAATTTTATCGTTAGGATATACGACCGCAACTAATCAATTTTTAATATTTAAGTTCTATCGTATATCTTTAATTTACGAAAAATTTTTATTGATCTAGATAGACACCATTGTACTTAGGTCAAAATGTTTTTTAGGGGTAGACAGATAAGAGAGTAAAGGTTTCCTGATTCAAATCCCGTTCGTTTATTTATAGGATTTTTATTCCAACTTATACCTTCTTACTTTCTTCCTCTTTTTTCGAGTAATTTTTTTCAATTCTGACACTTAAAAAAACAAAAATCTATCTATTAGATTCTTATTTTACTTATATCACCTCAAAAACAACTTTTTCCGGTGAATATGCAGTAATTCAAATTCCTGTTTGCTTACTTGTTCCAACATATAAATTATATGTTGTGGTCGTAGTAAAGTTCCATCATTCTGATAACTTCCCACATAACGAAGAATGCCATCTATTTTAGCGTCCCATTTCGTTTCTAAAGAAAAAATATCAGTGGTTGGATACTCTATAAACTCCAACTCAAATAAGCGATCGCGTAAGTTAATAACTTTTACTTTACCCGATTTTGTGGTTTGTTCCCACAGAATTGATTCACTATTATTAATTGCCTCTACCCACTCTTGCCAATTGAGCTTTTCTTGTGTTGTTTGATTGTAGAAATCTGTTGTTAAATTTTCTGAAGATTCAGCTATTTTCCGGACCTTCAAAATATATTCTGCTTTCTCCAATATCTGAGATACAGAAGGACTCTTTACCTCTACTTCTTCAACCTTATATATAGGTATATCTTTTGGTAAAGCAGCTCCCAATTTATTTTGAAATGCTACCACATCCATTGGTTCTGTCAACTCAAAATCCACAATTTCCCCTGTGCTAGTTGTTCCTAAAGATAAAGCACTAGCCGGAATAATTCGTGGACTTGGATGATATCCTCCTGTAAAAGCAATAGGTATAGAGCTGCGACGAACTGCCCGAGCAAATAGTCGAGCTAAGTCTAAATGACTAACCAAAGCCATTTCTCCCAACTTCCCTAGCCAAACTCGTAGACGTTGTACCTTATTCTGATTTGGCACAAATTGACCATTAAATTCTGGAATAGGCAAAGGTGGAACTACAATATTATGACCTAAATCAGGACCACATACACCACAATGAGAACAAGTTGCGAAAAAGCAGTCCGGAACAGTTATTGCTGCTAAAGCTTTGTGCAAATCTTCCTTTAGCCAATTTTTGTCAATTCCAGTCTCTATATGGTCCCAAGGTAGAGGTTGGTCAAGTAGAGATGATAAGTTTTGAACGGAAGTAATTTCAGTAGAATTTTCTGTATTCTGAAATACATTCCATTCACCATTTTCTACTTGGCGATATTTCCAACTCAAGTCTGATTCTGCAATAGCTTCACTCCATGCAGCAAAAGCTCTATCCAAACTTTCCCACCAAGAGTCCATTCCTGCTCCTCGTTCCCAAGCACGGCGAATTACAGATGCTAGACGGCGATCGCCTCTACCCAGAAAGTCTTCCATTGCTGAGATACGAACATCGGTATAATTTACCTTGACACCTTTCATTCTTCTAAATTCTGCCTTCAGTAATTCTTGCTTACGTTCTAACTCAGCTACTGAGACAGAATGCCACTGAAAAGGTGTATGAGGTTTTGGAGTCAAGTTGGAAATTGTCAGAGTCACCTGTAGTTTCTTCCGACCTTTAGTTCTGCACTCTTGTTGTAACCAATTAACTGTTTCTGCAATACCTAACACATCCGCATCAGTTTCACCAGGTAAACCAATCATAAAATAGAGTTTAACCTTATCCCAACCTTGTTCATAAGCGGTTTTGACTCCTCGCAAAAGTTCTTCATTTGTCAATCCCTTATTGATAATGTCCCGCATTCTTTGGGTGCCTGCTTCTGGTGCAAAGGTCAGACTACTTTGCCTCGTACCACCAATAATATTGGCAATATTTTCATCAAATCTATCAACTCTTTGACTGGGTAAAGATAGGGAAATATTTTCATCTTTGAGGCGGTTTCTAATTTCAGTCCCCACTGCTGGTAATGCTAGATAATCAGAACAACTTAGAGAAAGTAAAGAAAACTCATTATGTCCAGTAACTCTTAAACCCTTTTCAATAGTATCTACTATTTCTTTTGGTTCTACATCTCTTGCTGGTCGAGTCAACATACCTGGTTGACAAAAGCGACATCCTCTGGTACATCCACGCCGTACTTCTATTACCAGTCGGTCATGGACTGTTTCTACATAAGGAACTAAACCTATAGAATAAGCTGGCATGGGAGCGGCCACTCGGCGCAATATTTTTTCTGGCACATCCTTACGAATAGGGAATACAGAGCCATCTTTAGCCATTTCATAAAATTGTGGCACATACACCCCAGGAATTTGGGCTAAATCTAAGAGTAATTCTTCTCTAGTTAATCCATTAGTTTTCCCTTGCTCGACTATTAGTCCTATTTCTGGCAGTAACTCTTCTCCATCTCCTAAAGCAATAAAGTCAAAAAAGTCTGCATAAGGTTCTGGGTTTGAAGTTGCTGTTTGACCACCTGCAAAAATTAAAGGATAGGTTTGTTGTGCTTGAGGAGAGTGGGACGTTAATTTTCGTTCTTGCCAAGTTAGGGGAATACCTGCCAAACTTAGCATTTCTAAAATATTTGTAGCTCCTAATTCATAACTGAGGCTAAATCCTAGAATATCAAAGTCAGTGAGCGATCGCCTTGATTCAACAGCAAATAGTGGGGTATCTGTAGCTCGTAATTTTTGTGCTAAGTCTGGAGCTGGTAAATATGCGCGATCGCATAGTTGTCTTGGTTGAGAGTTTAATATGTTGTAAAGAATTATATGTCCTAAATTGGAAGCTCCTACTTCATAAACTTCTGGATAGGTTAGTACCCAGTGGACTTGAGCGTTGTCCCAAGGTTTATGGAAAGCTCCCAACTCATTACCAAGGTAACGAGCAGGTTTTAAGATTTCTGATGTTAGTAAGTTCTCTACTGCTACTGCCACTATTTGTACCTAAGTTGTATTTTTTGGACACACATCTTTCAAGATAACATCAAAAACTTATTAATTAATCTTAACTACCGCTTAAACCTAAAAAGGTAGTGCTGATGTAATGGTTGAAAGCTTGGGTTTAACTCCCCAACTTCTACTTTCCGGAACGGAAACGCTTTTTAGATTATGATTGATGTCCAAATAGACATCTCCAATAATAAAAAATAAAATTAATTATCGTAGGGCGTGTCATCAATTCTTTCCCTCTACTCCCTACTCCCTACTCCCTACTCCCTCTTTTCTGGAGAGGTCTAATGATTTATATCACTCTCTTGTCTAGGATTGGATCACCTACAAGAGTAAGCATTTAGCAGAGAATTTAATTATGTAGGGTTTTTCTATTAGCAATGGAACCAAAGTGTATGATTCGCAAACTTGTATCTAAAGCTCTCTATTTTCGCAGGTTGACTCCTGAAATCGAAAATCAAATCAACTTTGAGCTGACACGACTTGGCTATATTTCTGATGTAGATTATGAAGCTTTAGAATTATTAATGGAGGAGATGGACGCAGGCAGAGTTCAGCTTGTTCCCTCTATCTAAACTGTAAATCGTTTTAAGTTTATTTTGGTTGAAAGTTTGAGATATTTAATTTATATCTAACGTCTATCAATTGTTGGTCTTTGGTATATATAAGTCATTGATAGATAGTTTTGGTCTTTGGAAACTGAATGCTTTAATTGGTACAATTATCTAGTTGAGATTGTATCTGAATCTAGTGATGAAGTTTAATTATAATGATATATTTTTTTAGGGTGCATAAATCTGGGTTTTATATATAATTTTGATATTTTATTTAGAGTTTTTGAAGTAGATTTATTTGATTTGGTTGGAGATAAATTTAATAGGCACAAGTGAAGTTTCTTAGATTTAGATTTTGAGTGTTGATTATTTATTTATTCTTTTCAGGCTTTATTCTCTACATTATTAACACAATATCTAAACTTAATAAGTTTTAATTAAAGTGTTTAATTACTTTTATAGTGCTACGCGCAAGGCAACAGGGAAATACAAAAGGGTTTTAGCTTCTATTCATGTCAAATACTTTAATGTATAGTACTGTAACTTTAGTCAAATTCATTATTGATAAATATTTGCTACAAATAGCTAGTGCTGCTACGCGGAAGTTAAAAGTCATGCTTTTAAAAATCAAAAGTATTGATTTGGGCGTTGCTGAGTGGTAATGATTTTTGGATTAAGTATCAACGCAAAGTATAAGTTTTTCTTTTGTTGAATAAAAAGTCATGTGTAGGGGCAAGTTAAATCTAATAATTAAATAGTATCACGATTTTTTTGGCGATGCAAGGGGAAATACCTTGCAATTTTTTTTAAGCTTCACAGAATGCAGATGAATCATCCCTGTATCCGTGGCCAAATCCTTGTCTGGCAACCAGGATTTTTTTGGCGATGCAAGGGGAAAAGCCTTGCCTTTTTTTTGAGCTTCACAGAATGCAGATGAATCATCCCTGTATCCGTGGCCAAATCCTTGTCTGGCAACAACTTCTCCCACAAGGAAAAAAAATGTTTAATCACTTTTAACTTTAGTCAAATTGAATAACCGATACTGTTTTGTTAACATTTGCTAACAATGCACAGCAAGATTAACCTGCTGAGGGGGTATCTCCCAATGTCTACAAGAAAACCTGTAGACGCAAGTGAATTACTTACATCGCCTTGATTAT